>JBKPTR010000259.1:0-7013 GCA_046735615.1 Actinomycetota bacterium | reverse complement strand
AGCGGCATTTCGTAAAACCGTGCAATAGCAGAGAACTCGTCGACCTTGAGGCTGGCGGCGCCGACCAGACAACCGTCGATGTCAAGCTGAGCCATCAGGGCGGCGACGTTGGTTGCATTGACCGATCCGCCGTAGAGAATCCTGATCCGGTCAGCGATTTCGCCACCATGCCGCTCCGAGATCCAGCCGCGAATCGCTGCGCAGACCTCCTCTGCGTCCTCTGGTGTCGCCACCCGTCCAGTGCCGATCGCCCAGACCGGCTCGTATGCGATGACCAGGTTTGCAACTTGCTCTGCAGTGAGTCCGGCCAGCGCGCCCTCCACGTGGTGCAGAGTGTCGGGCACCTGGCGCAATTCCTGGCGGACTGCTAGGCCCTCGCCGACGCAGACGATCGGAACGATGCCGCGCGAGACCGCCTTCAGCGTCTTCGCATTGACGATGTTGTCGTCCTCGCCATGGAAGCGCCGACGTTCGGAGTGCCCCACGACCACGTAGCGGCAACCGAGCTTCACCAGCATTTCGGCGGAGATGTCACCGGTATAGGCACCGTTGTCGAATGCCGACACATCCTGCGCCCCGTAGCCAATCTCCAGACGGTCGCCATCCACCAGCGTCTGCACCGTACGCAGATCGGTAAACGGCGGCAGCACGATGACCTCAGACTTTTCTGGGTCGTGCTTCTTGTCCTCCAGCGTCCACGCCAGCTTCTGCACCAGCCCGACGGCCTCGACATGGTTGAGGTTCATCTTCCAGTTGCCGGCCATAAGGGGCTTCCGAGGCATCGACTACGCTCCTTCATCCAGCACGGCCAGGCCCGGCAGTGTCTTGCCCTCGAGGTACTCCAAGCTGGCCCCGCCGCCGGTCGAGATGTGACCGAACTGATCGTCTCGGAAACCAAGATCGCGGAGCACTGCCGCTGAGTCGCCGCCGCCGACTACCGTCAGTCCTTTCACTTCGGTGAGCGCCTGCGCCACCGCCCTGGTCCCGGCAGCGAAGCTCTCCCACTCCGCGACGCCCATCGGCCCGTTCCAGAAGACGGTCTTGGCGTGCCTGATCACCCCGGCGAACACGCGTGCCGAGTCGGGGCCGATGTCGAGCCCCACCTGGTCAGCCGGGATCGCGTCAGCAGCCACCACTAAGGGCTCGGCGTCTGCAGATACCTCTGGAGCCACCACGATGTCGGAGGGCAGCACGATCTGTTTGCCACCGGAGGCGGCGTCATTGAGATATCTCTGTACGGTTTTGATCTGATCCGCCTCGAGCAGGCTCTTGCCTACCTCATAGCCCTCAGAGGCAAGGAAGGTGAAGGCCATGCCGCCGCCGATCACCAGAGTGTCCGCGATCTTGATCAAGTTGGCGATCACCGCCAGCTTGTCGGATACCTTCGCTCCTCCAAGCACTACCACGTACGGGCGCGGGGGCGCCTCGGTGAGCTGCCCGAGCACCTCGACCTCGGCCTTGACCAGCTCACCAGCCGCACTTGGCAATCGCTTTGCCACGTCGTACACGGAAGCCTGCTTGCGATGCACCACGCCGAAACCGTCCGAGACGAACACATCACCGAAAGTGGCGTACCGGTCCGCCAGCGCACCGCGTTCGGCGTCGTCCTTGGACTCCTCCCCCGGCTCGTAGCGGACGTTTTCCAACATGCCCACGTCACCATTGGTGAGGTTCTCGACGACGCTCCGCGCCGACTCCCCCACCACATCGTTCGCGAGCCGCACCTCCGCACCCAGCAGCTCGGACAGCCGCTTTGCGACCGGAGCGAGCGAGTACTTCGGGTTGACCTCACCCTTGGGCCGTCCCAGGTGTGCCAGCACGATGATCTTGGCGCCCCGGTCTTTGAGCTCGTTCAGCGTGGGCAGCGAGGCACGAATCCGTCCGTCGTCGGTGATCGTTTGCCCGTCCAGCGGCACGTTGAGGTCGCAGCGGATCAGCACCCGCTTGCCAGTGAGGTCACCAAGATCAGAAACTGACTTCACGCTTGATCCTTCCCGAGTTGATCATGCCGCCGCGACCGGCGCAGGCGAGGCTGTACCCAGCCTGCCCACGCTGTACGGGCGTTGTATGCCGTGCACAGCACCGGTCTCCCACGCAACGTGGGATACCGGCAGCCGATGTAGCCTCAGAGGGACTCGCCGAGCAAGCCGACCAGGTCGACGAGGCGGTTGGAGTATCCCCACTCGTTGTCGTACCAGCCGACAACCTTGACCTGATTGCCGATCACCTTGGTGAGCGGTGAGTCGAAGACGCAGGAACTCGGATCGGTCACGATGTCGGTGGACACGATGGGGTCGGTGCTGTACCTCAGGTAGCCCTTCAGGGGTCCGTCCGCGGCCGCCTGCATGATGCCGTTGACCTCCTCGACCGAGGTCTCCCGCGAAGCCTCGATGGAGAGGTCGGTCGCAGAGCCGGTCGGAACCGGAACCCGCAAGGCGTAGCCGTCGAGCTTTCCCTTCAGTTGTGGCAGCACCAGGCCAATTGCCTTCGCGGCACCCGTCGAGGTTGGCACGATGTTGAGCGCAGCGGCGCGAGCCCGACGCAGGTCCTTGTGCGGCCCATCCTGCAGGTTCTGGTCCTGCGTGTACGCGTGGATGGTCGTCATCAAGCCCTTGACGATTCCCAGACCGTCGTCGAGCGCTTTGGCCATGGGCGCAAGGCAGTTGGTAGTGCACGAAGCGTTGGAGATGATGTTGTGCTTCGCCGGGTCATAGTCGCCATCGTTGACGCCCATCACGACGGTCCAGTCCTCGTTCTTGGCTGGCGCGGAGATGATCACCTTCTTGGCGCCGGCGTCGAGGTGGGCCTTGGCTTTCGTCGCGTCCGTGAAGAAACCGGTCGACTCGATCACGACGTCTGCACCGATCTCACCCCACGGCAGGGCGGCCGGGTCACGCTCGGCGTAGGACTTGACTACCTTGTCGCCTACCTTGATCCCACCCTCGGCAACCTCGACCGGCAAGTTCAGTCGACCGAGGATTGAGTCGTACTTCAGCAAGTGCGCCTGGGTGTCGTCATCGAACAGGTCGTTGAAGGCGACCACGTCGATGTCGGCACCCGAGGCAAGTAGCGCGCGGTAAAAGTTTCGGCCTATGCGGCCGAATCCGTTGATACCAACACGGACGGTCATGACGATCTCCTTCGGCTATCAAGGCCCAGGGCAACAGGACCAGAGACCACCTTAACGAACTTCGACGGTGCGCTGCACAGCCGGTTTCCTGGTGGTCAGCCAGCCACCCACTATGACGGGGAGCTTGCAGGCAAGGCTGCGTGGGTGAGAGACCTACTCCTCGTCGAGCATCTCGGCGCTCAGGCTGGCCTCGGTGTTGGGTATGCCTAGCTCGGCGGCGCGCTTGTCAGCCGTGGCGAGCAGGCGCCGAATCCTTCCCGCCACCGCATCCTTGGTAAGCGGAGGTTCGTGCATCTGACCGAGCTCCTCGAGGCTGGCCTGCTTGTTCTCAATCCGGAGCAGGCCAGCAGCCCTGAGGTGATCAGGCACATCGTCACCAAGGATTTCCAGTGCCCGCTCGACCCGCGCGCCGGCGGCCACCGCGGCTCGAGCCGAGCGCCGCAAATTGGCATCATCGAAATTGGCCAGCCGGTTCGCCGAGGCCCGGACTTCGCGGCGCATCCGCCGCTCCTCCCAGACCAGCAGCGACTCGTGGGCGCCAAGCCGAGTCAGCAGTGCTGCAATGGCGTCGCCGTCGCGGACCACGACCCGATCGACGTTGCGTACCTCTCGAGCTTTCGCAGGGATACCGAGCCTGCGGGCGGCACCGACCAACGCGAGTGCAGCCTCGGGTCCGGGGCAGGTCACTTCGAGCGCCATGGAACGGCCCGGCTCCGTCAGCGAGCCGTGTGCCAGAAATGCTCCGCGCCACGCGGCAACGCAGTCACAGAGACCGCCGCTCACCACCTGAGCGGGAAGACCGCGGGCTGGCCGGCCGTGCGAGTCGATCAGGCCGGTCTGTCGCGCCAGCGCCTCGCCATCCTTGATCACCCGGACCACGTAATGGGTGCCGCGTCGGATGCCAGAGCCGTTCACGATGACCAGTTCGCTGGGGTGTCCGAAAACCTCGTTGATATCGGTCCTCAGCCGCCGTGCAGCGGCGCCGGTGTCGAGCTCCGCCTCAATCACGATGCGACCGCTGACGATGTGTAGTCCACCGGCAAATCTCAGCGTCGAGGCAACCTCTGACTTGCGGTCGCAGGGCTTGGTCACCTTAATGGTCGCAAGCTCTGATTTCACCTGGGCGGTCATGGCCATTGCTGAATGATTACACAGCTCGCCCCCACAACTTGGCGCTTTGACGGGAGTCAGACACCTAAGATTTCGGCGTACGCGGAGGCCAAGCGGAGTGGGTCGTGTCGTGGTGAGCCGTCGCGGGCAGCAAGGTCGGCGACCACGAGCCGCGCCCCCAATGAGTCCGCCCGGGATGCAAGATGCGGGTCGTCCAAGGCGAAACCACTATCGGCGAGTACGACATCGAGCCGCAGATCTGGTGCATGGTCGGCAAGCAGTTCAATGTGCTTGGCGGCCGAAAATCCCGCCGTCTCGCCGGAAGGCTCGAGGTTGAGGGTGAGGATACGCCGGGCGTCGGTGGCATGAATCGCCTCGGCGAGCTTGGGCACCAGCAGATGCGGAATCACTGAGGTAAACCAGGAGCCGGGTCCGAGCACGATCCAGTCGGCCTCCAGCACGACTTCGATTGATTCCGGACATGCGGGCGGATCCTGCGGTATCAGGCGTACCGAGCAGACCTCGCCCGTGGTCTTGGCAACTCGAGCCTGCCCGTGAATCTCGGAGATCTCGTCCGGCTTGTCCGGCTCGAGCCCGATCACCTCGGCCGCTATGTCCAGCGGCACCGAGGCCATCGGCAGCACCCGTCCCTTCGCCCCGAGAAGCCTGGCCACCATGTCCAGACCTGCCACCGGATCGCCAAGACGCTCCCAGAGTCCCACAATGAGCAGGTTCCCGATTGCATGATCATCCAAAGGGCCGGTGCTGCGAAACCGATACTGCAGCACATCGGCCCAGGTACGCCCCGACTCGTCATCGCCGCACAGCGCCGCCAGCGCCATCCGGAGATCGCCTGGAGGCAGGCAATCCAGTTCCCGGCGAAGCCGACCGGAGGAGCCGCCGTCGTCTGCGACAGTGACGATCGCGGTCAAGTGGTCAGTGACGCGGCGGAGAGCAGTCAGCGACACCGCTAGTCCGTGACCACCGCCAAAGGCCACCACAGTGGGGAGTGTCGGACCCAGTGAGCCCGACCTGAACATGTGTGCCGAATCCCGGGAGCTCACTCTCGGCCCAGATCGCGGTGGAGGACTGTGGTCGGCAAGCCCGTGGCACGGAGCCGGCGCGCGAACTCCTCCGCCATGGCTGAACTGCGATGTTTGCCACCGGTACAGCCGATGGCCAGCGTGGCGAACCGCTTGCCCTCATTGATGTAGCCCACTGACACCACGGCCAGGAGGTCCTGCATGGAAGCGAGGAATGACTCGGCGCCCGGCTGGCCGAGCACGTAGTCGCTCACGGGCTTGCTGAGGCCGGTTTGCGGGCGCAGCTCGGGAATCCAGTGAGGATTGGGCAGGAAGCGCACGTCGAAGACCATGTCCGCGTCCACCGGGATGCCGTACTTGAAGCCGAAGGACAGCAGCGTGACGCGAAGTTGATCATCTGTGCTACCGCCATAGGCGTGAGCGACTCGGGAAGTCAGCTGGTGGATGTTCAGTGAGGACGTGTCGATCACTAGGTCGGCAGCCGCCCGAAGGGTTGCCAGCGTCTCGCGTTCCCTGCCGATCCCATCCAGCAGTCGTCCGTCGCCTTGCAGCGGATGCGGCCGGCGTACGGACTCCTGGCGACGCACGATGACGTCATCGGCCGCCTCCAAGAACAAGATCTCTGGCAACGTGCCGATCTCGCCGAGCTCGGTGAACATCGCCGGGAGTTGCTCGAAGAAACCGCGAGTCCGCACATCCAGTACGACGGCGAGCCGCGTCAGGTCTATCTCCCGGGCCTGCCGGCACACCTCGGGCAACACACTCGGGGGGAGGTTGTCCACGACGTACCAGCCGAGGTCCTCCAGGCAATGGGCTGCCGTGGAGCGCCCAGCGCCCGACATGCCGCTGATCACGACCAGGCGGAGCGGCTTGGCCGGGCTCTCGGTGTCGAGACCCTCATTGCTGGTCACGGGGTTGATTATTCCCGGATTGTGCGCGGAGGAGGAGCCTAGATGCTGTCCAGCACCTCGCCCGTCGCCATGTCGATGGCCTCCGGTGGCGGAGCCTGCTGTAAAGCCTCCTTGATCGCGAGTGCGGTCTTTGGCCCGAATCCGGGCACCGCTGCGATCTCCTCAACCGTTGCCGCACGGAGCTTCTTGAGCGATCCGAAGTAGCTGATCAGTGCCTTACGCCGTACCTCGCCGAGGCCTGGCACCTGGTCCAGGAGCGATTCGACCATCGACTTGCTGCGCCGGGCCCGATGATGGGTGATTGCAAAGCGGTGTGCCTCGTCCCGTAGCCGCTGCAGCAGATACAGGCCCTCGCTGGTCCGCGGCAAGATCACTGGGTCGTCGACGTCGGGCAGCCACACCTCTTCCAACCGCTTGGCAAGGCCACACAAGGCGATGTCGTCGATGCCGAGTTCGTGGAGCGCCTTGGCAGCGGCGGCCACCTGTGGAGGGCCGCCGTCCACGACCACGAGTGACGGCGCGTACGCGAACTTGCGAGGCGCGCCTGTCGTCGGATCAACCAGCAGCGGACCCTCATCGGCCTCGGCGCCGGCTGGCGACCAGTCTGGCGCTCGCTTGATCATCGCCGCACGATCGTCGATGAGCCGGCGGAACCGGCGAGTGATCACCTCATGCATGGCGGCGACGTCGTTCTGCCCCTCGACCTGCCGGATGATGAACCGCCGGTACTCGCTCTTTCGTGGCAGCCCGTCTTCGAACACCACCATCGAGCCCACGACTTCGGTGCCTTGCAGGTTGGAAATGTCGTAACACTCGATC
>JBKPTR010000258.1:0-28353 GCA_046735615.1 Actinomycetota bacterium | reverse complement strand
AGCCGGACCGGCCGCCCGGGCATCGGCCTCAGTGAGGCAGCGCAGCAGGTGAAGGATGTCCGCGCGGCCTCGTACGGCCTCGACCAGGGCATCCAAGGTGGCCGGGTCGGCATGGTCGCGCTTGGTGGCCAACCCGGCGAGTGTGAGATGGTGCCTCACGAGGTGCTCGACAAGCTCAGCGTCGGTTGGGTTGAGACCCATCGCCTCGACCGCCCCCCGGGCGATCGGCGCCCCCCGTCCCGCGTGGTGGACACCAGCGCCTGGCAGCTTGCCGATGTCGTGGAAGAGGCAGGTCAGTAGCAAGAGGTCAGGCCGATCAACCCGGGTGAGGTGACGCTGTGCCTCAGCCACGGTCTGCACCAGGTGCCGGTCCACCGTGTGTCGGTGGACCGGATTGTGCTGAGGTCGAGCCCGGATCGGCTCCCACGACGGAATCCAGCGGCTGATGCAGCCAGCGAGGTCAAGGGCCTCCCAAACCGGCACAACATTCGGTCCGGTGGCCAGCATGTCCAGCAACGCCTCCCGGCATGCCTCAGGCCACGGCGTCGGTAGCGCTTGTCCCCGCTCGCCGAGGTTGTCAGCCGTCACGGGAGAGAGAACCAGCCCTCGCTGCGCGGCCAGCGCCCCAGCTCGAAGGCCAATGAGAGGATCGCTGGGGCTGGTCCCAGAGCCGAGGCCCACTTCGCCGGAGTGGATGATCAAGCCATGGTCGGCCTTGATGTAGTCGGGTTTGCGCTCTCGCTTTATGAAACTGAGCACGCGGTGCTGTGGCAGCGCCTGGCGGGCGGACCGTACGGTCACATCAACCGCGTGCCCGATGCGGCGGGCGGCTAGGCTGACGTCGCGACGAAGATCATCAGCCTCACTGTAGCCCAACCGGGTCGCCACGGCTTCGGTTTCGCTGGAAATCAGCCGGTCGAGGGTGCGGCCCGACGCCATGTGCAATGCATCGCGGACGTCGAGCAGCCGCCCGTAGGGTTCGTGCACGCCGACGTGTGGCCGGTCAGTCAGCCAGCTCGCGGCAAGCGCTCGCAGCATCGACACATCGCGAAAGCCTCCGCGGGCCTCCTTGAGGTCAGGCTCGAGCAGATAGGCAGCGTCACCGAAGCTCGTGAGACGCTCATCGAGTGACGCGAGCAGCTCCGGCAGCCGTTTGCGGGCATGGCCACGCCAGCTGTCCAGGAGCGCGGTACGAGCCCCCTTGACCAGCTCTGCGTCGCCGGTGATCACCCGAAGGTCGAGCAGGCCCACGCCTGCACTCAGCTCGCGACCTGCGACCGCGGCACACTCCGCCGGAGTACGCACCGCATGATCAACTCGGATGCGGGCATCCCAGAGTGGATACCACAGGTCTGCCGCCAGCGTGTTGATCTTGCCCGAGGACTTGCCGTTGTGCAGCAGCACCAGGTCGATGTCTGATCGCGGACCAAGCTCTCGCCGCGCCAGACTTCCGACAGCGGCAAGGGCGGCCCCGCTTTCGGAGCCGCCCACTTCCGCATACAACTCAACCAGCGCAGACTCGACGCAGTCGGTGATCGAACGCCGACGATCCGGCCCTGCCGTGGAAGACCACGCGGACCGGACCGCGACGTTGAGACGCTCGCTGGTTAGATCACGCTTCAGAGCGCGTCCAGCCCGCGCTCTCCGGTTCGTACGCGGACGACTTCCTCCACGGGAACCGACCAGACCTTGCCGTCACCGATGCGACCGGTCCGAGCGCTCTTGACCAGGACATCGATGATGTCTTTGGCATCACCGTCATCCACGAGCACCTCAAGTCTCACCTTGGGCACCAGGTCAACGGTGTACTCCGCGCCCCGGTAAACCTCGGTGTGGCCCCGCTGACGTCCAAAGCCGCTTGCCTCGCTGACAGTCATGCCCTCGACGCCAAACGACTCGAGTGCGGTCTTCACCTCGTCCAACATATGTGGCTTGATGATCGCTGTTACGAGCTTCATGCCGATACCTCCTGACCGTTCTTGCTGTCTGCCTCGACCTCACTTGGCGCCGAGCCGGCGTAGGACAAACCGCGCACCCCTGCGCCGAGCGTGCCGAGATCGTAGCCCGTCTCAGCGTGCTCGGACTCGTCGACACCCGTGCGCTCTTCCTCTTCGGTGACGCGGAATCCGATGGTCTTGTGCAGCAGCAGGCCGATGAGCAGGCTCATGATCAAGCTGTAGAACAACACGGAGAAGGCGCCTACTGCCTGTCGCCACAGCTGGTCGAAACCGCCGCCGTAGAACAGACCATTGACGCCGGCCGGTGCCGCCTCGGTCGCCAGGAAGCCAACCGCGAGGGTGCCCCAGAGACCACCGAACAGGTGGACGCCAACGACGTCGAGGGAGTCGTCGAAGCCGAACTTGTACTTCAGTCCGACTGCCAGTGCACAGATCACGCCCGCGAGAGCGCCGACGATGATCGCGCCAACCGGTGAGACCGAGGAGCAGGACGGAGTAATGGCAACTAGGCCGGCGACGACGCCAGACGCGGCGCCGAGGGAGGTGGCATGGCCGTCGCGGATGCGCTCGGTGATCAGCCAGCTCAAGGATGCGGCGGCGGTGGCGACCATGGTGTTCACCCAGACTGTTGCCGCAGTGGTGCCGGCGGCGATGGCAGAACCGGCATTGAAACCGAACCAGCCGAACCACAGCAGACCAGCGCCGAGCATGACCAGCGTCAGGTTGTGCGGCCGCATCGGATCGCGCTTCCAGCCCAGCCGCTTGCCCAGGATGATGGCAAGAGCAAGACCGGCCGCACCGGCGTTGATGTGGACAGCTGTGCCACCTGCGAAGTCGATCGCCTTCAAGGTGTTGGCGATCCAGCCGCCGACGTGCTCGCCGGAGGAGAAGTCGAACACCCAGTGGGCGATCGGGAAGTAGACGATCGTGCCCCAGATCACCGTGAAGATCATCCAGGTGCTGAACTTGGCGCGATCGGCGATGGCGCCGGAGATCAGAGCGACGGTGATGATCGCGAACACGGCCTGGAAGGCGACGAAAGCCATCACCGGGTAGATACCGGTCTGATCGTCGAACGAGACCTCGGTGGTGGCTCCCATGAGGTCCTTGAGACCCAGGTACTGAACGGGATTGCCGAGCAGACCGTAGCCGATGTCGTCTCCGAAGGCAGTCGAGTAGCCCCAGAGAATCCAGATGACAGCGATCGAGGCCAAGGCCCCGAAGCTCATCATCATCATGTTGAGGACGCTCTTCGCACGGACCATACCGCCGTAGAAGAGGGCAAGTCCTGGAGTCATGAGCAGCACCAGCGCTGCTGACGCCAGGAGCCACGCAGTGGTTCCAGTGTCAATCTCGAGTGGTGTCATGGTTGCTTCTTTCGGTGACGGGAACTGGAAACGTTCGGAACTCTCAGGCGGCTGGATCCTGGGACGCCCGAGGTTATGCAAAACTCTGCTAGCTGTGTGTTGCGTCAAACGTGTCTTCGGTTACACCCGGGTCACAGTTGCCATGCCAATGTGACGGCTATGTTTCGTCCGTCTCTCCCGGAAGTGGTCGCAAACGGCAAGAAATTCGGCCGAATCTGTGTCATCCGTGACCACTTTCGGGGTGAGCGACGTGCTGGTCGCAGCTTTGCGGAATTATTCAGCTTGACCGCTCGGCGGTCTGCCGAGCGGCCCAGGCCGAGGCAACCATGTCGTCGACCGTGTGACGCATCTTCCAATCAAGATCGCGCGCAGCGAGGTCACCGGTCGCCACAATGCGTGCTGGGTCTCCCGCGCGTCGTGGGCGCATCTCAGGTGTGAACTCAATGCCGGTGCCTCGAGCGACGGCATCCATGATCTGGTGTACTGAGAGCCCGGTTCCGCTGCCCAGGTTGTAAACCGGCTCCAGTGGCCGCTCGGCCTCGAGAGCCTTGGCGGCGACAACGTGGGAGAGCGCCAGATCCGAGACATGGACATAGTCGCGGACCGGGGTGCCGTCAGGGGTGGGGTAGTCGTCCCCGTTGATGTAGGGCACCTCACCCGCCACGAGGCGCTCGAAGATCAGCGGGAAGAGGTTGTGCGGGCTGGTGTCGCGCAGATCCTCATATCCCGAACCGACCACATTGAAATAGCGCAGCGAGGTGTGGCGCAGCGGCGCAGAGCCGGACGCCGTGGCCGTGGCTTGATCGCGCAGCAGCCATTCGCCGACCAGCTTGGATTCGCCGTACGGGGACTCTGGTCTGGTCGGATCTTGTTCGCTGACGAGGTCGGTGCTTGGCGTGCCGTAGACGGCGGCGCTGGAGGAGAAGACGAAGTTCGCCACGCCGTGGGCAGCCATCGACTCCAGCAGGGTGACCATGCCGGTGACATTCTGGGTGTAGGTGTGCAGCGGGCGGCTTACTGAGACGCCGGCGTACTTGAAGCCGGCGAGGTGGACGACGCCGCTGATCTTGTGTTCGGTGAAGATCTGATCAAGGAGTTCGCCGTGCAGAATGCTGCCTGCGTAGAAGGGGATGCCCTCGCGTACGAAGCTGCGGTGTCCGCTGGACAAGTCGTCGATGACCACCGCGAGGATCCCATCGGCCACAAACGCGCGTACCACGTGGGAACCGATGTAGCCGGCGCCGCCGGTCACCAGCCAGGTCATCCGCCACCCCTTCCGTCCGCCTCAGCGTAGCGGTGCGCGGATCCGCAGGTCAGTGATCTTGAGCTCGAGAACCTGCTCGGTGGCCGCGACTGCATCGGCGAACAGGTCATCGGCCAACACCGGATGCGGATCAAGCATGGTGACCTCGATGTCAGTGCGATTGCCCTTGGTGATCGTCTTCCAGCTCGCGACCAGACGTCCGCCGTAGAGCACGACCGGGGAGAACAGGCCGTTCACCTTGGCCCAGACTTTCGGCAGCTGGTGCTCGGTCAGGAACCGGGTGCGATTCCGCCCGTGGTAGCCGACGAGCAGCCCGTCGAACTCTGGCAGCAGGCGTAATCCCAGATCCGGTGTACCGCCGCGAGGAGGGTCCGCGAGGTCGAGATAGTCCTTGTCGTTGGGACCAGGCAGACGCACGATCTCATCGCCAAGACGCCGCACGGCGTCGTCCACAGCAACCAGGCCGACGGCGAAGAAGAACGCCAGATCTTCGCGCAGCGCTGGGCCGTACGAGCCGAGGTGGACCCGAACGAGCTCCGGCAAAGCCTCCGCAAAGTCCCACTCGGGTAGGTCCGGCAGCAGACTTCGAGCGCGTTGATGGAACATGTCGGTGCGTTTGTCCCATCGGGTGTCGCGGGGACGTCGCAGCAGCCGGCTGTGACCCCACAGCAGGTTGTCAGAGAGGACATTGGGCACCTCGGCGGCGCCGCCTGTCTCGCGTTCGGCCAGCCAGGCTCGCGCATGCGCCACGATCTCCGAGCGCGGTGTCCAGTCGTTTGAGGCGAATCCTTCGATCTCGGCAGCCAGCTGCTCGGGTGTGACCTGCCGTAACTTCAAGACGCTGCGCAACTGTGTCGCCCGGGAGCGGCGGGCGACAGCGTCCAGCCAAGCAAACTGCTCCGGAACGCTGGTGTGGACCGTGCCCCGGATGTTGCTGGTCTTGAGCAGCCGGTGCGACTCGAACAAGGCGCACACCGTGTCGTAGCTGACGCCAGGCAACCGGGAGGAGACGGTCAGGAAGGGCGCTCGCGGCACCTGGGACTGGATCGGTCCGAGCCGCTGGAACAACTCCACGACCGCGGCGGGATCGCAACCTCGAATTGCCGGAAACTGCCGGCGCAGCGTACGCAGACGCAGTTGATCGTTGGTGAGACGGCGCACGGCCCTGACGCTATCCGGAGCCTGTGACGATCACCCTGGAAACGCATCATTCCCTGGTGGAATGGGCCGGATCTGGCGCCACAGGGTCACTGGCGATGCAAAACCCGGGAGCGTCCATCACCCGGTGCGCTACCCTGACCTTTATGCAACGCGTTGCCCTCCTTACCTAGCCGCGTAGGAACCCTGCGCGGCAGCCCCTCATGCCCGACGCGGCGAGGGGTTTTTTCATGTCCAGGTCGGGCACACATTGCATAGCCAAGGAGACGAGACGACATCATGACCGAGCAGATGGAGCGGGTCGATACACCCGAGCCAGCCGACACCGTGAACCGGGAGCCGAGCGGATACGACGCCCGCGCTGCCCAAGAACGGTGGCAGGCGTTCTGGGAGGCCGACAAGACCTTTGTGCCAGCCGATGACGACTCTGCCGAGCGCCGCTATGTGCTGGACATGTTCCCCTACCCGTCGGGCGACCTGCACATGGGCCACGCTGAGGCGTTCGTGATGGGGGACATCATTGCGCGTTACCTGCGGCTGAAGGGCTACGACGTACTCCACCCAATCGGCTGGGACTCCTTCGGACTAAACGCCGAGAACGCCGCAATCGAGCGGAACGCGCACCCGGCCGAGTGGACATACCGGAACATCGAGACCCAGGCCACCTCGTTCCGCCGTTACGGGCTGAGCTTCGACTGGTCCCGTCGGCTGCACACCTCCGATCCGGAGTACTACCGCTGGACCCAATGGCTGTTCCTGCGATTCCGGGAGCGCGGTTTGGCCTATCGCAAGCCGAGCTATGTCAACTGGTGCCCCAAGGACCAAACCGTGCTGGCCAATGAGCAGGTGGTCGCCGGGCTGTGCGAGCGCTGCGGCTCGGTGGTCACCAAGCGACAGCTGACTCAGTGGTACTTCAAGATCACCGACTACGCCCAGCGGCTGTTGGACGACATGGATGATCTTGTGGATGGCTGGCCGGAGCGGGTGCTGACCATGCAGCGCAACTGGATCGGCCGCTCCGAGGGCGCCTACGTCGACTTCATGATCGAAAATCGAGCCGAGCCGGTGCGGGTGTTCACTACCCGGCCGGACACCCTGTACGGAGCGACGTTCTTCGTGATCGCGCCCGATGCTCCGCTGGCCGCTGAAGTCGTCACCGACGAACAGCGCGCGGCGTTTGCGGAGTATCTGGAGCAGACCAAGCAGGAGACCGAGATCGAGCGGCAGTCCACCGAACACCCCAAGACTGGAGTCTTTTTGGGCGTGCACGCTACGAATCCGGTGAACGGTGAGAAGATCCCGGTCTACGCCGCCGACTACGTGCTGGCCGAATACGGTACCGGAGCGATCATGGCGGTCCCGGCACATGATCAGCGCGACCTGGACTTTGCGCGTACCTTTGGCCTGCCCGTGCGCGAAGTGGTTGCCACCGGTTGGCCCGATCCGGCCACCACGGGCATCGCGACACCAGGCGATGGCACCTACATCAACTCCGCCATCTTGAATGGCCTGACCGACAAGGAGGCTGGAGTTCGCGCCATCATCGCAAAGCTGGAGGCTGCGGGCGTCGGGGAGGGCGCGGTGATCTTCCGGCTGCGCGACTGGCTGCTGAGTCGGCAGCGCTATTGGGGCTGCCCGATTCCGATCATCCACTGCGAGCGCTGTGGCGAGGTGCCCGTGCCCGATGATCAGCTGCCGGTCGAGCTGCCGTATCTGGCGGGCGCCGATCTGCTACCTAAAGGAACCTCGCCGCTGGCCGCGGCAGCCGACTGGGTCAATGTCGACTGTCCACAGTGTGGCGGACCGGCGAAGCGGGACTCCGACACGATGGATACCTTCGTCGACTCGTCGTGGTACTTCTTCCGATACTGCTCGCCCGGCTACGAGGCTGGCCCGTTCAATGCGGACGACGCGCGTCGCTGGATGCCGGTAGATCAATATGTCGGCGGTGTCGAGCATGCGATTCTGCACCTGCTGTACATGAGGTTCTTCACCAAGGTGCTGTACGACATGGGCATGGTCGACTTCGAAGAGCCGATGCGCCGGCTGCTGAACCAGGGCCAGGTGATCAACCAGGGCAAAGCCATGAGCAAGACGTTGGGCAATGGTGTCGACCTGGGCGTGCAGATCGATGCATTCGGCGTCGATGCAGTGCGGCTGACCGTTGTCTTTGCGGGACCGCCCGAGGAGGACATCGACTGGGCCGACGTATCCCCGGCCGGCTCGCTGAAGTTTCTGCAGCGCGCCTACCGACTAGCGGATCAGGTGACCAGCCAGCCGGGCGTCCCACCCAGCGAGGGTGATGTCACGCTGCGGAGGGAGACGCACCGGCTGCTGGCCGACATCGAGCAAAGCCTGGCCCGGCAGCGTTTCAACGTGGCCATTGCGCGCATCATGGAGTTGGTCAACGCGACTCGCAAGGCAATGGACGGCCCCGCTGGCCCAGCGGACCCCGCCGTACGCGAGGCTGCCGAGGTCGTCACCACCGCCCTGAGTCTGGTGGCACCGTACGTTGCCGAGGAGATGTGGGAGCGTCTGGGCCACGCCCCATCGGTGGCCAACGCCAGCTGGCCGACGGTAGAGCAGAGCTTGCTGGTCACCGAATCGGTGACGTGTGTCGTACAGATCCAGGGGAAGGTCCGTGGACGGCTGCAGGTGCCGCCGGGGATTAGCGAGGATGAGCTGCGCTCCATCGCTCTTGCCGAGGAATCAGTGGTACGCGCCCTGGCGGGCCGTGAGGTCGCCAAGGTGATCATTCGCGCGCCCAAGCTGGTCAGCATCGTGGCGCGGTAATGCCTGCTCAGAGCTGATCACCGGGTGCCGGCGAGAGTTGCCAGCAGGCCGCGGTGGTCGCTGCCGGAAACCGCGAAGCTGGTGACCGAGGTAGCTGTCAGATCCTTGTTGATCATGATGTGGTCGATCGGAAGCAGCGGCGGGAACGGACCGTTGGCCGGATAGGTCGGAAGCCAGCCGGCTCCGGCGACGTCTGTGGCGCTCTTCAGTCCGGCACGCTGTAACGCCTGCATTGGCCCATGATCGTCGACGGCATTGAAGTCGCCGGCAACAACCAGCGGCTGGTCGAGGTTGTCGATCACCGTTCTGCGCACTTGGCGGTGTTCGGCACTCCAGCGATCACCGCCACAGTAGGGGTTGCATGGATGCACAGCCATCAGCCGGATTGCCCCGACGCGGGGAATGCGGACTGTGCTCGTCCATTGCTGGAAGGAGGTATGGCCTATCTGACTACTGCGGCTCAGCGGGAAGCGCGAGTAGATCGCGGTATTGAAAGCGCCGTCCTTTGGATCCCCCAACGCGTACGGAAAGCGCTTGTCCCAGCCGTAAGATTTCAGGGCTCTCAGAGCGGCAGGTGTTGTCTCGATCAAGATCACGACGTCAGCCCGTGCCGCTTGCTCCGCGACATCGCCGGGGTCGGCTTCCCCGTCGAACATGTTGAGACTCATCAGCCGGAACTTCGCCGTCTCGGCGGCTCGATGATCATCGATAAAGAGCGGCGCCAGCCACGCCGCATGACAGGCAGTCAGCACCGCCACAGCCACGGTGATCACAGCCGGCACCACGCGGCGCCTAGCCCGCACGAGGGCAACCACGAGGCAGACCAGCGCAACCAGGTAGCCGAGGATGCCGTAGGGGATGAAAGCCGCCAGCTGAGCTGTCGCATCGTCGCTGGGAGGGATTACGCGCATCGCTGTTGCCGCTGTTGCCGGCAGCAGCGCAAGCCCCGCGACCGTGAACAGCAGCGGTTGAAACCGCGGACGTGACGGTTGGCTGTCCCAGCTGGCAGCCGTCCGACGAAGTCCGGCGTCGCGAGGTGCGCTTATCGTCACCGGGCCATGATTCCTGGCTGCGGCAAGCCGCGGGCGATAAACATCAAAGGCTGCGCCGTGGTGCGTGCGGGTTCCGGTGCGACATCTGCAGTGACTGAGGATGCGGGGGATACTCCGACCTTCGGCGCTCGCCAGTCTCACTCCAGCCCTGGGCGCGGTAGAACGCGCGCGCGACATGGTTGTCGGTCAGCACCCAACAGAACGCCTCAGTGGCACCCGCGGCGAAGATCTCCATGCACGCGAACTCCAGCAGCGCGGAGCCGTAGCCACGCCGCTGCTCTTCCGGCACGATGCCGAGGTGGTGCACCGTATCCCCATCGAAGGCGACGTAGCCCACCGGGCTCTCTCGTACCTCGAGCAGGTAGGTATGCATCAGCCGATCACGAAGCACCCGGCGCCAGCGCCGTGCGACCTCGCTGGCTGGATAAGGATGCTGCGTAGGAGGAAAGATGTGGGCCAGCGCCTCCTCGCTCGCGGCACGTTCCAGACGGGTGAGCAGTCGGCTCTCGTCAGGACGCGCCCGGCGGATCCGTAGCCCGCTTTCCTCATCCTCCATTGGCGGATCATGCAGCTCGACAATGTCGAGCAGCTGATCTGCAATCCGGTCGGCTCGGGTACGGCGGCCGCGCCGGCTGGCGAAGTTGGACTTTTGGACGCACCAGACCTCGGCCGAAGCGTCCTCTGAGCCAATCAGCAGCCCGTTTTCGCCGGGAGCGATCACAGTGATGTCGTCCCAATCGAAGCGGTAGCGGCGGAATGGGTTGACGATCTCAATGTTCTGGTCCGTGACCGTCAGCCTCGGGTGGAGCCCGAACCGCCACACGTACAACAGCGCGAGCACAGCCAGCACAATGAGCAACGCCGGCAGCCAGAGCGTGCTGCCATTCTGGTAGATCAAGTACGCCAGGATCGGGATGATCACACCAGCGACCAGAGCGAACGCTGATACCAGCAGCAGGGTCGCGGGCCCGGCGCGCCATACGCGTCGGGTTTGATCACTCACGGTCTTCAACTTTCCTACCGACACGAGGCTGGCCCCCGACGTCTCCGATCGGCCGTTGGCCACGTCCTACGCTGAGCAGATGCCCGGCGTCGCAGTGGTGACTGACTCTACGTCCTCCCTGGACCCAGCCGAGGCTGCCCGTGCCAACATCTCGATCATTCCATTGCAGGTGGTGATCGATGACATCAGCCGCCCAGAGTCCGAGGTGCGGCCATGCGAGGTGGCCGGGGCATTGCGCGAGGGCCGCCAGGTCAGCACTTCGCGACCCACGCCCGAAGTCATTGGGCACACCTACGCGCAGCTGGCCGGAGCCGGCTATGACGCCGTCGTGTCGGTCCACCTGAGCAGCAAGATCTCTGGCACCTACCACGCAGCGCAGGTGGCGGCCGACTTGGTCGACATCCCGATTGTCGTGGTCGACAGCACGACCTTGGCGATGGCGGTCGGTTTCGCGGTCTTGAGCGGAGCGGCCCTGGCGCGCTCAGGTGCCGCACCCGAGGAGGTCGCCTCGACCGTGCGTCAGCGGGCGGCCGCATCGACGACCTACTTCTATGTCGACAGTTTGGAATACCTGCGACGTGGCGGTCGGATTGGTACGGCTGCGGCCATGCTCGGTTCCGCACTTGCGGTGAAGCCGTTGCTCACCGTTGCAGGCGGGGAGATTCGACCGTACGAGCGGGTCAGAACTGAGTCAAAGGCCTTGACCAGGCTAGAGGAATTGAGCCTCGCTGCGTTCGATCGGGCCGCGGGAGTGCATGACCTGATCGACATCGCAGTACATCATCTCGACAACCCCGACGGCGCCCGGCGGCTTGTCGATTCACTGAGGGCCCGGGCGCGCGTCGGGGACATCGTGATCTCCGAGGTGAGTGCGGTGCTCGGCGTCCACGTCGGTCCTGGGACTCTCGGAGTAGTGGTGTCACCCCGGGTCTGAATCCCGAGTGGCCGTTGACGTCCACGAGCTGTTTGTTTTCCCCAGCTGAAGACCCGCGTTGAGCGCCGTCCACAGATTTCCGAGCGTGCGCATTACGGGAAGTGCCGTCCTTAGCTTCTCGACATGGCACACCGACCGAAGGTGGATGTTGAGTTGGCTCGGTTGATCAGCGACCGGCTCGCGCTGGTGTTATCCGAGCAGCCACCGCGCCGCGCCCGCGGACCCGGGCCGGCGTTCCCGACCGACTTAGAGGCTTCTCTAGAGTCCGGTGAGGACGGTGCCGAGGACGGATTGACGCACTGCACCTCAGAAACCCCGGATGAGTTGCCGAAGCCAGGATTCAGCCGGATGCATGTCGGCGTGATCGGCGTCTTGTTGGTACTTGGTCTGATTGCGGCTGGCTGGCTGCTGCTGCGTGCCCGTCCGGTCGCCGTCGCCAGTCCTGGCGAGGTGGTGACGATGAGTACGCCGCTGCAGAGCGCACCGACAGCATCGCCCTCGGCCAGTGAGCGCGCGACCCGGCTCGTCGTCCATGTGCTGGGGGCAGTTCGTGATCCAGGGCTGGTCAGGCTGCCGGAGAACTCGCGCGTCCAGGATGCAATCGACGCAGCTGGAGGACTGACCGGTCGAGCCGATCCCAGTGAGCTCAATCTGGCTCAGCCTCTTGCCGACGGCCAGCAGCTCGTGATCGGCACCAAAAGCGATCCGGCGGGGGAGGTGCGAGACGGGGGAGACTCGGGCGCTGGGAGCGTGAACTCTGCTAAGGCGACGCTCGATCTGAACCGTGCCAACCAAGCGCAGCTTGAGGAGCTACCTGGCATCGGGCCGATCATGGCCCAGGCCATTCTCACCTGGCGCCAGCAGCACGGGCGGTTCAGCCGCATCGAAGAGCTTCAGGAGGTGGACGGCATCGGGCCCAAGACATACGCACAGATCGCGCCGCACGTCCGGGTGTGAACGCCTGGCTGCGGCGGCATCTGGAAGCTTCGCGCACCGGAGTCGACGGGTTTGTCATTCGGCGCTGGCGGAATCGTGCGCACACCGATACCCAAATCTCAGCCGGTAGTCGAGCGGATTTGCGAATGGTGCCGCTTGCGGCCGCTGGTTGGGGAGCCGCATGGGTTGGAACCGAGGGCTCGCCGGCCGGCATAGCGGCAGCTGTGGTCGGCGCGGCCGTTGCGCTGGGTATCGCCAGCCTGCGGCGCTCAGCCATCGTTCTGGCCGTTGCTCTGGTCACGACGGTGATCGCGAGCGCCGGGATCATCGACGTGCACCGGCTCCGACATGGCCCCGTCGCTCTGTTGGCGGACCAAGAGGCAATGGTCTCGGCGGATCTGGAGATTCGCACGGATCCACATTTGGTCGGCGGCGGAGTGACGGCTGGAGCTGCAGTCATGAAAGCGGCGACAGTCCGCATGGCCGGTCGGGGCCAGGCCTGGCTGGTACGAACTCCGGTGCTGGTAATTGTCACTGGCCCGCAGTTCGGGCAATGGCTCCAGATCTCAGTGGGCACTCGAGTCGCGGTGGACGGGCGTCTCGAGGCGGCGGACCAAGGCTCGGACGTTGCTGCGGTGCTTCGTGTGCGTGGCTCACCAATGGTGGTCGGGCAACCTTCTGCAGGGCTTCGCCTCGTGGAGCGGGTACGCGCCGGATTGCGGCGAGCAGTTGCTGATCGCCGACCGGAGCCCCGTGCGTTGGTGCCTGCTCTGGTGCTGGGCGACACTTCCGGTCTCGAGGCGGGTCTGACCCGAGACTTTCAAACGACGGGCTTGATGCATCTGACCGCCGTCTCCGGCGCAAACCTCACGCTGCTGCTTGCGTTTCTGTTGACCGTGGCCCGTTGGGTGGGTATCAGAGGTTGGTGGTTGCGCGGCGTTGGCCTGGTTGGAGTGCTCGTCTTTGTCGCCCTGTGCCGCACCGAACCAAGTGTGGTGCGCGCGGCTGCGATGGGGCTGGTGGCTTTGGCGGCGCTCGGATCGGGTTCCAGGTCGGCCGGCCTGCGCAACCTCGCGGTTGCCATGATGATCTTGCTGCTGGTGGATCCATTTTTCGGCAGATCCATCGGCTTCGCGCTGTCGGTGTTGGCATGTGCCGGCATCGTGTGGTGGGCGCGCAGCTGGACTGTGATCATGAACCGCTGGCTACCCTTGATCATTTCCGAATCGATTGCGGTGCCGCTGGCTGCTCAACTTGCCACCGTTCCGGTGGTAGCAGCCGTCTCAGAGCGGGTGAGCGTCGCCGGCGTGGTGGCGAACGCACTGGCGGGTCCATTTGTCGGCCCTTCGACAGTGCTGGGATTTGCCGCTGCCGGCGCCTCGTTGCTGAGTGGGACCTTGGCGGCCGCCCTCGGTTGCGGTGCTGCCGGGAGTGCGCAAGTGATCATCTGGATCGCCACGATCGGTTCGCAACTTCCCGGCGCGGAGTGGCACCTGCCGGTGACGCCGGCGATTCTCATTTGGCTAGCTGTCACGTCCCTTCTGGCCGGTTTGTCAGTGGGACACGTGCTGGCGCGCCCTTGGCTCTCACTGTTGCTCGGTGGTGTCATGATCATCTGCCTGGGCGCCGCACCGCGGCAGCCGGGTTGGCCACCGCGGGATTGGGTTCTGGTTGCCTGCGATGTCGGTCAAGGCGACGGCCTGGTGGTGCGAACTGGGCGCGGCAGTGCGATTGTCGTGGACAGCGGCCCGGATCCTCCCGCAATGCAGGTCTGCCTGGACCGTCTCGGGATCAGGAGTGTGCCGCTGCTGATCATTACCCATTTTCACGCCGATCACGTCAATGGCTTGACCGGCGTCCTGCGGCATCGCCACATCGGTCAGCTGTGGCTGAGCCCACTTGCGCCGCCGGGGCCGTTGACTGCGGTGATCAGAAGCCGGGCTATGCAACAGAGGATTCCGCTGAATGCGCCGCTGCCGGGTACTCGTGCGAGCGTTGGCGAAGCGACATTGCAGGTCCTTGGACCGGTGCAGCATGTAGCTTCCGATCAGGATGAATCCTCGAAGCAGAATGACAGCAGCCTGGTGATCATGGTTGAGGTGGCGGGCCTGCGGTTGCTGCTCACTGGCGATGTCGAACCGCCCGGCCAACAGGCGATTGTGGGCACTGGGGCGGACCTTCGTGCCGATGTCCTCAAGATTCCGCATCACGGCTCGGCCCGACAGGATCCGGCGTTCTTCGTCGCCACGCACGCCCGCCTCGCCATTGCCAGTGCCGGGGTGCACAACGACTACGGTCACCCCGCGCCGCGTACCGTGCAGCTGGTGGAGTCTCTTGGGATGACCTTGCTCAGGACTGATCAAAACGGCTCGGTCGCGATCCGGCTGGGCACCGATCGACTGGCTGCGGTCACGCAGCGATGATCACTACGACACAGCAACCGGGAGCCGGAGTGGCCCGCGCAGAGTGGTACCCAGCCGCATCGTGATCGCCCCCGCCTGCCGGATGTGAGGAAACCGTTCGGCCAGGGCCCGGAATGCCTGGGTCAGCTCCAAGCGAGCAAGCGGTGAGCCAAGGCAGTAGTGAATGCCGCCGGAGAAGGCGAGGTGCTCGGCCGGGGACTCACGGGCGATATCAAAGCTATTGGGTGCCGGGTAAACGTCGGGGTCGCGGTTGGCGGCCGCCAAGAGTGCGATCACCCACTGGTTCCTCGCCACCAATACATTGCCCACCTCGGCTGGCTGATGGGCTACCCGCGCCGTCTGCTGGACCGGAGGATCAAAACGAAGCACCTCCTCTACAACAGCCGGCGACCGCTCGGGGTCTGCGACGAGCAACTCCCACTGCTCTCGGTCGGCCAGCAGCCAGCGCAAGCCGCTACCAATCGCATTGACCGTGGTCTCGAAGCCCGCGATCAGTAGCAGCCGTACCAGTGCCGACAACTCCGCTGGAGTGATTGCCCGGCCTTGCTCAGCCACCAGCGCGGACACCAGGTCGTCGCCGGGCTCTACTGCCCGCCGGTCGAGCAGCTCGGCAAATGTGGTCCGGAGCTCAGCGTCGGCCGACGCCAGCGTACGGGCCTGGCCGAGCGACCAGATGCCATCAAGGGCTCGGGCGATCGTTGAGCCCAGCCACCGGAACCGCTCCGGCTCATTCGGCAGACCGAGCAGGTGGGTCACCACCGCAATGGGCAATGGCGACGCGAAAGCGGACATCAGGTCGAACTCACGTTCGCGTTCGCATTGGTCGAGTAGCCGCTGAATGGCCTGATCCACCAATTCCTTGTAGCCCGCCATCCGCCGCGGGGTGAAGGCTGGCGCGGCGAGCCTGCGGATCCGACTATGGTCGGGTGGGTTGAGTTCGAGCAGCGAGAGGTCCATTCCTACCTGGTGTGCGAGGTCCTCGCTTCCGTCCTCTGGTGACACTCCAAACTTCCGGCTCCGTAGCACCTCATTGCACATCCGGTGGCTGGTGGTGCTGTAGTTGCCGAGCCGGGTCGGCAACATCGGGCCCCGCGCCCGCATCTCTTCATAGATCGGGTAGGGGTCGGTGTGGTGGTTCGGCAGATTGAGGCGGCTGAACAGGTCGCCGCGGACGTGGGCCCAGTAGAGCATCCGCGCTCGTTCCTGATACATGCCGCCGAGGAACCTTGCGGCCTGGACCGCCTTGGTCGCGCTGCTCATGTGGCCCAACTACGCCATGATCAACGAGGGGGTCCCGTCATGGGGTTGATGCGCACGATCTGGCCCCCACAGCTGGCCACTACCTCGGGAGCAACCTCACCTTGGGTGATGTGCCCCTGAGCCGGATTGTCGCCACCCGGCACATTGGCAAAGCGCACACCAAGCGCCCCGTCCGGGCACGAATAGCGCCAGAGCTCTGCGCTGTCGGTCACGCCGAGGCCCAGGAGCTCATTTGACCTGCCGTCGTATCTGTCAGTGCCGGCAACAACGATGACATCACCGTACTGGGCCGCGACGATGCGCCCTGAGATCTTCGCGCCCTCAGGGGTGTATGCAATGACCGGCGATAGCGAGAAAGGGAGGGTGTGGGTCGAAAGCTGCTGATACCCGGAGTAAGCCGTAACCGTCTTACATGTAAAGCCGCTGATCACCAGTGTTTTTGCCGGTTCCCTCTGCTGCGAGACAGGTGTCGGCTGGTCGAGGATCCATGAGCCGCACGTGAAGTGCATCTCATCGCCGGGGCTGGCGTAGGTCAGCTGGTCCACCCTCTTGTCGGCGAGGGCCGTCGCTGGCCAGCCGATTGCCCCTGTCACGATCAGGATTCCAACTACGATCAAGCAGCGGCTGATGAACGCACGATCGCGACGCGGCGGCCAAGCCTGGTAGGCAAACCAGACAGCGACGCCGATCAGCAGCCCACAGAGGTAAAGCAGCATAGTGCTACTCGTCCAGAACGCCGCGAGTCGCAACGCTGCCGTGTTGTTCTGCAGCGCTAGGGCTGCATCGCGTAGCTCGGGCGCGAACAAGCAGCGTCCGACCGCCGTTGGAGCCGGACCGATGATCGCGTACGCGGCAAGCACCGGCAGGCCGCTGTGCCACGTCTTGGGCGGCAGCGGGGCCAGGTTGTCGAGGAATCCGTGCAGGGCGGCGTAGCCAGCACTCCAGACCCAGGTGATCAACAACGCGACGCCGACCACCGTGGATCTCATCTCGCCCCTCACGGCGAGCGCTATGACGCTTGCCAGAGCGGCCACCAGGCCGAGTGCAGCAGGGGCTAGCATCGCGGTACGGCCGAGCCAGTGGGGGGTGCGAGACAGCCAGAACAGCGCAAAAGCACACACCAGCAACACCAGCGCCGGGAGTCCCCACTGACCGTTCTGTGCGGGGACCTGTGGCTGGCCTCCACTCGTCAGAGCGGCAGAGGCGAGCGGAGACAGCTGAGTGAGCCACAGCTCGTGAGCCGGGAATGCGCTGGTCTCTGGGATCCAGTAATGGATGAAGAAGACCCATTGGGCACCAAGAGAAATGACCAGAGGGATGGTGGCAGCCATCCGAATCTTGCGGGAGTCTTCCGCTCGTTCGGCGGTAGATGGTCCGAGCGACCCCACATCCGGGCGCGCAGCGCGCGGGTTTGTGTACGTGATCTTGGTCACGACGGGGTGCCGCTCACGCTCATCGGATCAGCCCGTCGCGTCCGCCGCCACGAACTCGACCCGCTCGTGGGGAACGAGTCGGCGTAAGGCCTCTCGATCCGAATGGGTGCCAACCGACAGTCCGCGCGACCGTTCCTCCGCCGATCGCAGGGCATGATCGACACCGATCCGCAGGACGGAGTCGTCTTCCACCGATCGGACGGACAGGAGCCGGCCGGGACTGCCGTCGACCTGCTTGAACCAGGCGCGAACCAAATCTTCGTAGGAATCCGCCACGGCGGCTACAAAATGCAAGTTGCGATCTTCGAGGGAAACTCCGAGGGCTTCACGGACCCGGCTTCCCTCATAGGCGCCAGGCTCTCGATCCACGACGGCGATGACGGTGGCCGCGTTACCAACCTTGGCGCCTGCAATGCCTCGAAGCTCCGGCTCTGCGTACCGGCGCCAGATCCGGCGGAGCCGGGCATCCATAGTCAACTCGGTACCGAAGGACCCCGGGGTGTGCCGCGCAATCGGCGCGACCGGTTCCGACCTGCGGACTGCGGCTGTCTGGTCCGCCTTCGGCGCGCGGCTATGAGCAATCTGGGTCGGGATGGCGCTGTCCTTGGGCCAGTTGACCTCGATGACCTCGAAAGCGCGACGCACCAACGCCCCGCCTGCGAATGATCTGGGTAGCCAGCGGTCGGCTAGTACCTGCTGGACCGTCTGGCGACGCAGGTCGGCGAGTCGGTTCATCTTGACCGCGGCATGCATCTCCATTGCCACCTCGGTTTCGACCCGCTGGAGCAGGTACGCCTCGAGTTCGGTTCCGTATTCTGCAGCCAGGCCGCCTACGGAGGCGTAATTGTCGCGATCTGACAGCTGAACTGTCACTCGGACCAGGCACCGCTCGATCTCGTGGCCGTCCAGTGTGACGAGATGGTCAACGGTCACGTCGAGCTCGACGGGGGCGGTATTGACCGCCAGCACCTGGACCGGACGCAGCGAGGGAAGCAGGCCGGGCGTCAGATAGTCACCCGGAAACTTGAGCCGTGGGACGCTGTCCTGCTCGAAGACGACCACAACCGTGTTCGGCTGGACGTTGACAAGGCGGTCAAGGGGATGCGGATCGCCGGTGAGCTTCATGCCGAGCGTCGGCTCTTCAACGGCACTCTTCTCAGGGTCGATGGGGTCAGTCGGAGTCTGCCGATCAGTAATGACCCGACCGAACAGCGAAGACCAAACCTTTCGGACCACCGACGCCCCTTCCGCGTAGTATCCAGTTTCTCGGCTCATGTATATCAACACCAGTCATCCGCATGCGTGAATCTGATTTGTGTTGCGAAATGGAACATAGGCGCAACTGTTATCAACCATGGTGTCAGTCGGGGCTGGCATGCTGTGTTGCGTGGCTGCAGCGAGATCTCCCTTCGGTCGGCTGATCCTGGTCAGCGGGCCGGAGGCACTCTTTGCAGACCGCGCGGTCGCGGCGCTGGAGCAACAGATGCGATCAGAAGCGCCCGATGTCGACATCTCCGAAATCGAAGCACCTCGGCTGGACGCCGGCAAACTTGCCGAGATCACGGGTCCGTCGCTGTTCGCAAGCCGGTGTGCCGTTGTGATCACTGAGCTGGAGAATCTAGCGCCAGATCTCGATGTCGATCTGTTGGACCTCGCCGCCGCCCAGCTGCCGGATCTCGCCCTGATCGTGGTGCACCGCGGCGTGCCGAAGGGCAAGGCGCTCCTCGAGAAGCTGAAGTCGGCAGGCGTTGAAGTCATCGACTGCGCGGCTGTGAAGCCGTGGGAGCTGCCGCAGTTCGTTTCAACGGAAGTCAAGCGAGCCGGTAGCGCGATTGACTCCGGTGCCGCCTCTGCGCTGGTGGACGCCGTCGGCCACGACCTTCGGGCTTTGGCGGCAGCGGTCGGACAGCTGCTTTCGGATGGGGAAGGCGGTCCCATTACCGTCGATCAGGTACGCAGGTACTTCGGCGGTCGCGCCGAGGTAACCAGCTTTGCGGTGGCAGACGCCGCCTTAGCGGGGCGCGCCGGGGTTGCGATGGAGCAGCTCCGCTGGGCGCTTGCCACGGGTGTGGCGCCTGTTCTGATTACCAGTGCCCTAGCGTCTGGCGTCCGCGGTCTTGGCAAGCTGATCACAGCAGGTAGCGGGCAGCGAGAGGCAGACCTAGCTCGAGAGGTCGGGGTGCCGCCGTGGAAGCTGAAGTCCATGCGGTCCCAGGCGCGTGGATGGGATCAGGGAACTCTGGCTGCCGCGCTGAAGGCGGTTGCCGCGGCGGATGCCGATGTAAAGGGCGCTGCTGACGACGCCGCGTTTGCGTTGGAGCGTGCGGTACTCAGCGTTTCGCGCCTGCGGTACTAGTTGCCCGCTGCTCGCGTTTCTTCTTGCCGGCGGGTTCCAGATGAGCTGCCTTGGCCGCAATTGCGGACTTGCGGTTGGCGGCCTGATTCTTGTGGATGACGCCCTTGGATGCAGCTTTATCCAGGGCACGCGAGGCGGCATACGCCAGCTCGGTGGCCTTTGCAGTGTCTCCAGCGTCCGCGGCCGCACGGAACCGACGGATCGAGGTCTTCAGCGCTGATTTCGTCGCCTTGTTACGCTGACGGGATTTCTCGTTGGTCTTGATTCGTTTGAGCTGGGACTTGATGTTCGCCACGACAGGCCTCTGGAACTCTTCCTTGATGTGGGTATGGGGCGCTGCTGTGCAGGCGCGACCGACCACGCTACCAGCGCCGCCATGGGCGAGCCAAATTCCCTAAAGCAAGTGAGGATATCTGTTGTGAGTAGCGCGTTCGTGCCGCCGCCCGGCCGCACTGACCCGTCGATCATTCGGAACTTCTGCATCATCGCTCATATCGACCACGGCAAGTCGACCCTGGCCGACCGGATGCTGCAGCTGACCGGTGTTGTCGATGAGCGGTCGATGCGTGCCCAATATCTGGATCGCATGGACATCGAGCGGGAACGCGGTATCACCATCAAGTCCCAAGCCGTCCGGATGCCTTGGAGGGGTCACGACAAAGGGGCTGACTCGAATGCCACTGAGACGCATGTACTGAACATGATCGACACGCCTGGCCACGTTGACTTCACCTACGAGGTGTCCCGTTCCCTAGCCGCTTGCGAGGGTGCTGTACTCCTCGTCGATGCCGCACAGGGCATTGAGGCACAGACTCTGGCCAATCTCTATCTGGCCCTCGATGCCGATCTGCACGTCATTCCGGTCTTGAACAAGATCGACCTGCCCAGCGCACAGCCGGACAGATACGCCGCCGAGTTGGCCAAAGTCGTTGGCTGTGATCCAGCTGAGGTGCTGCGCGTGTCGGCAAAGACCGGCGAGGGCGTGGCAGCGCTGCTGGATGAGATCGTCGCCCAGATTCCTGCACCCGTCGGTGATCCGACCGCACCGGCGAGGGCGCTGATCTTTGATTCGGTCTACGACACCTACCGCGGAGTGGTCACCTACATACGCGTGGTCGACGGCGCGCTCTCGCATCGCGAGCGAGTGTTGATGATGTCGACCAAGGCCTCGCACGAGACGTTGGAGGTTGGCGTGATCTCTCCGGAGCCAACTAAGGCGGCGTCCCTGGGCGTTGGTGAAGTCGGCTACTTGATCACCGGCGTCAAGGATGTCCGGCAGTCTCGTGTAGGAGACACCGTTACGTCAGTGAAGCGGCCGGCCTCTCACGATCTTGGTGGCTATCGGCCTCCGAAGCCGATGGTTTTCGCAGGCCTGTACCCAATCGACGGTGCCGACTATCCGGAACTGCGCGAGGCCTTGGACAAGCTGCAGCTCAACGATGCGGCACTGAGCTACGAGCCGGAGACCTCGAATGCGCTTGGCTTTGGATTCCGGATTGGGTTCCTTGGTTTGCTGCACATGGAGATCGTGCGGGAGCGCCTGGAGCGCGAATTCGATCTTGATCTGATCTCCACCGCGCCCAACGTGGTCTACCGCGTGATCATGGAGAGCGGCGGCGAGCTGGAGGTGACGAATCCTTCGGAGTATCCGACAAGCGGCAAGATCGCCGAAGTCTATGAGCCGGTCGTGAAGGCCACCATCCTGGCTCCAGCAACCTACATCGGCACCATCTTCGAGCTGTGCCAGAACCGTCGCGGCATCCAGCACGGGATGGACTATCTGTCCGAAGATCGGGTTGAGATCCGCTACACGCTGCCGCTGTCCGAGATCGTCTTTGATTTCTTCGATGCTCTCAAGTCACGGACCAGGGGTTATGCGAGCTTGGACTACGAGCCGTCGGGTGAACAGCTTGCCGACTTGGTCAAGGTCGACATCTTGCTGCAAGGAGAGCCGGTCGATGCGTTCTCGGCAATCGTGCATAAAGACAAGGCCTATTCGTACGGCGTCATGATGACCGCCAAGTTGAAAGAGCTGATCCCTCGGCAGCAGTTCGAGGTTCCGGTGCAGGCGGCCATCGGTTCGCGGGTGATCGCACGCGAGACCATTCGGGCAATGCGCAAGGATGTCCTCGCCAAGTGCTACGGGGGCGACATCACCCGAAAGCGCAAACTGCTCGAAAAGCAGAAGGAAGGCAAGAAGCGGATGAAGGTGGTCGGCCGGGTGGAGGTGCCGCCGGAGGCCTTCGTAGCTGCATTGTCTGGTGTCACGGAGGCGGCGAAGCTCGAGAAGAAATAGCCCATGCAAGGATCTCTTGAGCGTCGGTAATCGAGCGGGTCAACGAAGGGGGAGCAAGATGTTTGCACTTCAGTTCACCGAGTACGGCGGGCCTGAGGTCATCCGGCTGGGCGAGGCGCCCGAACCGCATGCGGGACCAGGACAGATTCGCATCGTGGTACGGGCGGCGAGCGTCAATCCGGCTGACTGGAAGTACCGGTCGGGAATGTACGCGCAAGGCAAGCCACTGGAGGGCACCGGTTATCTGGGGTACGACGCCGCTGGGGTTGTCGACGAAGTGGGAGAAGGGGTGACCGGTGTTGCGATCGGCGACGATGTGTTTGGTCGAGGCACAAGTACACAGGCCGAGTACGCGGTCCTCGATGCGTGGGCTCACAAGCCCGCGTCTGTGGACTGGGCCGTTGCAGCAGCAGCCGGCGTGGTTGCAGAGACGGCTGAGCGCGTGCTGCGGCTGCTGGGTGTGACCTCAGGCAACACGCTTTTCATCGATGGCGGTGCCGGCGGGGTCGGCTCTGCTACGACTCAGACCGCGAAGGCGCGCGGTGCCACCGTGATCGCATCGGCGAGCGATGCCAACCAGGACTATCTCCGCGAGATCGGCGCCATTCCAGTGGTCTACGGCGAGGGCATGGTGGACCGGGTGCGGGCGCTTGATATTGACAAGATCGACGCTGTACTCGACGCGGTAGGGAAGACGCCGATTGAGGATCTGATCAGCCTCGCGCCAGAGCCGTCTCAGGTCGTTTCCATCGCCAACTTCGCAGCCGCCGCAGCCGGCGCGCGAGTCACCGGCGGCTCTGGGGACAGCCAGCCTATGAAGGCCCTCGCCGAGGCCGCCGATCTGCTGGAACAGAGCAAGCTGGTGATCAAGATCCAGACGTTTCCCTTCGAACGAGCCGCAGAGGCGTACGAGATCAGCCAGGGCGGCCACGCCCGCGCGAAACTCGTTCTCTTGCCCTGACCGCTGCCGGGGGGCCTTCAGGTGGAGTGGCTTGCCGGCTGCGGGACCGACAGGGCGACCTCGAAGCTGGTCTCTGCAAGGTCATCCAGCACCTGTGCCAGCTCCCGCGGCGCAGCGTCGGGTCTCAGCCGACCCGTCCGCCACCACCGGTGTGCCGGCTGCCGAGTCTGAGACGAGCTGGAGCAGGCCTGTGCCAACCCGCCGTGATGCACGCGAGACTCGACGCACCACCAACCACGCGCCGATCACCCGCATGCAGCAATGAAACGAGCAGTGCGATCAAGATCACGAGCGAGTCGTGGGCCGAGAGGAGCATCAGCTGGACATTGATCAACACAGTGGTCGCTACCGCAACCCCCGCAGCAATGTGGCGATCGTAAGCTGCTATCGCAACGACCGGTGCCGCACCAGATGCAATAGAGCCAACCCAATCAACCCGACGGCGATGCAGCTAGCCAGCGTCGGTCCGATGATGATCATGAGATCTGTCATGATCGGCTGTCCTCACCGGTCAGCTCGTCCTCGCGTGCCATCCGGTAGCCAAAGCGTCCTACCGTCAGCACCAGCGTGGGATCCCAGGGATCCCGCTCCATGGCCGCAACCCTGGAAATTCCACTCCAGCCGCAGCCTCCGCACCCAGTTCAGGCGTGATTGGAGAGCTGCTGGTTCGGCTGGAGTGAAGTTTTCAGGGCGTCGAACATTAGCCTCGAGGTATGCCGTCAGTCTTGCCTGAAGGAGAACCTTCGCCGAGCGACGGCTCGCTACCTGAACAGGTGCGGACGGAGATCCCCCATCAACCTCTCGGCATTTACGTCCACGTCCCCTTCTGCATCACACGCTGCGGCTACTGCGACTTCAACACCTATACCGCCGCAGAGCTCGGGACTGAGCCGGGAGCCAGCCGCACCGGCTACATTGACGCCGCGATCCAGGAGCTGGCGTTGGCGGCTCGGGTGCTGGGCCCCGAGGCGCCGGCAGTCTCGACGATCTTCGTCGGAGGCGGTACCCCGACGGTGTTGCCGCCGGATGATCTTGGTCGGCTGATAACGGCGGTGCGAGACCATTTCGGGCTTGCGGAGGACGCTGAGGTGACCACAGAATCCAATCCCGAGTCGATTGACTCCGCGGGTCTGCACCGCCTCCGCGAGCTGGGCTTTAACCGGATCTCCTTCGGTATGCAGTCAGCTATGCCACACGTGCTCGCAACGCTCGACCGCACACACCCACCTGGCCGTCCCTTGCAGTCCGTTGTGGAGGCGAAGGCAGCCGGGTTCGCCAATACCAGCCTCGACCTGATCTACGGGACGCCCGGGGAGTCTGCCGCCGACTGGATGGAAAGCCTGGATGCGGCGCTATCGGCGGATCCAGATCACATCAGCGTCTATGCGTTGATCGTGGAGGAAGGCACCCGACTGGCGGCTCGGATCCGGCGCGGCGAACTCCCGCCTCCCGATGATGATGATCTTGCCCACAAGTACTTGATCGCCGACGAACGGCTCGCCGCCGCTGGCCATACCGTGTACGAGGTGAGCAACTGGTCCACAAGTGCGGCGGCCCGCTGTCGTCACAATCTGGGGTACTGGCGCAGTCATCATTGGTGGGGCGTCGGCCCGGGGGCTCACAGCCACGTTGCTGGAGTCCGGTGGTGGAACGTCAAGCATCCGGCAGCGTACGCGTCTAGGCTTGCCGCAGGCGTGTCTCCGGCCCAGGCGCGAGAAGTGCTCTCGGCGCCGGACCGGCGGGTGGAACGGATCTTGCTCGAACTCCGCCTCGCCGATGGCCTCACCACGTCGATACTCACCGTGGGTGAGCGGGATCGTCTTCCTGATCTTCTCACCAGGGGACTCGCCGTGGTTGAGAACGACATGTTGATCTTGACCCGGGAGGGAAGACTGCTCGCCGACGGCGTGATCCGCAATCTGCTCGACTAGGCGCGGATCCGGCGAGTATGCCACGGGTTGGAGCCCGGTGGTTGCCTGGGAGTGTGGCGGCGCTGGCAATGTTTCCACTGAATTCGGTGCTGTTCCCGCACATGCCCTTGCGCCTGCGCGTCTTCGAGGAACGCTACTTGATCATGCTCGCCGAGCTGCTGCGCAGCGAGGATGCGCGCTTCGGTGTGGTGCTGATCGAGCGCGGCCGAGAAGTAGGCGGTGGGGAGAAGCGCTTTAGTGTCGGCACGATCGCCGAGATCACCCAGCTTGGTGCCCAAGAAGGTTTTGTCGGCCTGGTCGCTCAGGGCAGCCGACGCTTCGAGGTCAAGGAGTGGCTGGACGATGCGCCACATCCACGCGCCGAGGTAAGCGAGATAGCGGAGCTCGAGTGGGACAACGGTCTGTGGCAGCTGCGTGAGGAGACTGAGCAACTCGTACGCCGCACCCTTGCCGTTGCTAGCGAGTTCGACGAGAACGTCTGGCCATCTGATATCGAGCTGTCCGCCAACCCGGTGGCGGCGGCCTGGCAGCTGGCCGCCATCGCACCCCTCAATCCGCTCGATCAGCTAGCACTGCTGGGTTCGACCTCGTTTGCCGAACTACTTGCCGGGGTCTCGGAGCTGACCAGCCAGGCAGCGCTCGCCTTTGACGCGCCCTGGCCTGCCGACGACGCGGAGTAGAGCTCTCCGAGAGCGCCGCGCGACCAGAGCTATTAGACGTCGCGCCTACCGAGGCGCTGGGCCAGTGGTGGCACGCGGGATCAGGTTGATGGGAAGCAACACTTGGCGTGGCCTGGATTCCGGGTCGATCAGCAACCGGCCGACGTGTTGTCCCTTGTCGCGGATCGGTTGATGAACCGTAGTGAGATTGGCGGCTTTCGCGGCGGCGATGTCGTCGAAACCGCAGACCGACACGTGATTTGGTGTCGCCAGCCCACGGCTTGCCAACGCCTGCAGCACGCCGAGGGCCAGCACGTCGCTCAAGCAAACGATCGCCGTCGGAAGCTCATCACGGTCAAGCAACCACCCGGTGGCACTGGCACCGGAATCGATGGAGTTGTGACCACCGGAAACGATCATGACATGCCCTGGCATCGCCGTGCGGAGACCCTCGACGCGAGCGACGTAGTCGACGAAGGGCAGCTCGGCGACGTCCAGGCGTCGCCCCGGGCTCCCTGCCGGTTGGTTGGTCTCAACCAGGACAGTGATGTCGTGGTGACCCAGTTCCGCCAGATGCGCCCCGATCATGACGCCGGCACCGAAGTCGTCGATGGCCACCCAGCTCGAGTCCGGGTCGTTGCTGGCGCTGGTCGTCACCACCCGAATGCCGCGCGCCCTGGCGAGCATCGCTGCCGGGTGCTGCGCGGGAAGGGAAAGGATGGTGAGTGCGTCGATGTTGGCGTGCCGGACTGCTGTCACGTCACTCTGGTCCGCCTCAGTTCCTGACGAGCCCGCTGCACGTCTCGACAAAGGCATCAGCAGGATGCTGATCCCGTGTTCCTCGAGGACCTCGCTGAGACCGGTCAGGAACTCGATAGCGAACGGGTCGGAGAACGCGTACGAGAGTCGCTCGGACAGAAGGACTCCGACGGCGTCCGCGCGCCCCCTGCGCAGGGTCCGGCCGGCGGCATCGGGACCCGGGTAGCCGAGCTCCTCAGCTGTAGCCAGGATCCGCTCGCGCAGCTGCGGTGACAGCTGGTCGGGTCGGTTGTAGGCGTTCGAAATCGTCGCCGGCGAGACTCCGAGAGCAGCCGCGAGCGTCTTGACGGTCATGCGCGCCATCGGTGCCTCCGCTACTCCAGCTGCTAAATCGTTCTAGTCAGAGTAGCGGGTCGCACGCCTCATCCGACTATGACAAGCTTCAGAGCCCGGTGCGCGAGCGTGCGTCAGCGTGGGGCGGGCCTGTGTCGGTGGGCCACGCCCCAGCTCAGCACCCCCTTAGCGCTTCTTCTTGCCTTTTCCGACGTCCCAGGAATCGCTTCCCGGAGTCCAGTTCAACACGCTGGCACGCTCCATAAATTCGTCGCTCGTGATGTCGCCGCGTGCGAAGCGCTCGGCCAGGATCTTCTTGGCGTCAGCTTCGGGTGAGGGATTGCTGATCAAGGATGGGGACCCGAAATGGCCGTGCCGAGCTAGGAAGAAAAGCAAAGTGCCCAGCACGAGCAGCATGAACAAGAAAAACATGACAGCTCCTAAAGAGGGTGCGAAAGGCGGCACTGCGCCGCTGGCGAATGTCGCGGAGGGCTCACCGGCCCCCACGGGAGGGCCGTGATAGTGGTGATGATGATGACCGAAACCGCCCTCAAGGGGAATCAGTAGTGGGGTGGTCATGGATCCATTGTGTGGCCCGCCGCCTCTTGGCCGCATCGGTTGAAAAGCGGCTTTCTGACTACGCTCCCTGACGTAGCTGGGATACGGCGGCGGCAGGATGTGCAGTCCGCGTGGCCGGTCTAGTGTCGAAAGATCGCACCGGCGATCGAGTTGAGCGGCTCACAACACAGCTGCATTTTGGGTTGAGCAGATCAAGGAGGAACCATGCGGGTCCAGGCCCGGCGTGCACTCCTCATTGACTCCGCCATTGGACTGGCACTGGCGATGGCGAGCTGGATGGCCTCGTTCTACGTCTGGGCAGGTTCGGAATACGGTCGGCCCGATTGGCGTCACGGACCGCCTCGCCACATGGTCACGATCGTCGATTCATCTCCGTGGGTGCTGCCCGCGGTGCTCGTCGTGGCATTGGGTGTCGCCACTCGGCGGATCTGGCCTCGTACGGCGTTCGTCGCGACCGTCGTCGGGGTCGGCATCTATCTGGCGGCTGGCGCAATGTTCCCCCCGATCTTTCTAGGACCTGCGCTCGCCGTGTATGCCATGGCGAGCGGCGCGTCGATCTTCGCCGACCAGGAATCCGCCGGTGTTCCGCGACCGGTGATGCCATCGGCGCGCAGCTGGGCCCCGCTGCTCGTTCTGCTGGTGCCGATGATCATGGCGGGGCACTGGCGCGAGCCATACCTGGGGCTGCTCGATCCTGCCTTTTACGGTGGCCTGGTAAGTGTGATCGCGATCGCTGTCCTTCCGGCCATGATCGCGCTGCTGGTGCGGAGTCGCCGGGAAAGTGAACGAGAGGTCCGTGAGCAGGAACGCCGCCGCTATGCCTACGAAGAACGGCTCCGAATCGCCCGCGATGTGCATGACGTGGTCGGCCACAGCCTTGCCGTGATCACCATGCAGG
>JBKPTR010000257.1:0-3552 GCA_046735615.1 Actinomycetota bacterium | reverse complement strand
ACGGCGTTAAGGGCCTTGGCTGCTTCGCTCTTGCTGCCGTCGTAGTAGGCGGAGAGCGCCTGAATCAATTCAGCCTTGTTCACAGCTTCCCTTCTCCATGCGATACCAAGCCTGCTGGGAACTTGGGCAGCGTACGGTACGCCTGCAGAGCCAACGCTAGGGAAGATCGCGCAGCCAGACAATCACTTAGGTCGCACATTTTGGTGTGTTGTAAGGAAAGCAGGCCGATCGTCGGCAACTAGCTGGTGCTGGCGACCTTTGCTGGCAGCGTTGTCGGCTTGTACGTCGCCCGACTCCGCTCGAACTCATCTATCTGATCAATATGTCGCAGTGTCAGCCCGATGTCGTCCAAGCCCTGCAACAGCCGCCACCTGGTGTAGTCGTCGATCTCGAACTCGGTGTGGAAGCCATCGGCAGTGATCTGCCGGCTGACGAGGTCGACGGTGATGGGTGCGGCGGGGTGTTCCTCGACGAAGTCCCAGAGCTCCTCAATGATCTTTTGGTCGACGACCGCGATCAGCAACCCCGCCTTACCCGAGTTGCCACGGAAGATGTCCCCGAAGCGTGACCCGATCACTACCTTGAATCCGTAGTTCTGCAGCGCCCAGACCGCATGCTCTCGGGACGAACCCGTACCGAAGTCAGGCCCGGCGATCAAGATCGTTGCTCCGGCGTACTGAGGCAGGTTGAGCACGAAGCTTGGGTCGCTGCGCCAGGCCGCGAAGAGTCCGTCCTCGAAGCCGGTCTTGGTCACCCGCTTGAGATAGACGGCAGGAATGATCTGGTCGGTGTCGACATTGCTGCGCCGCAGCGGAAGTGCGGTGCCGGTGTGGCTCGTGAAAGCATCCATGATCATCGGCTCCTGGACAGATCGGCTGGAGAGCTAAGCGTGCCGGTGACGGCGGTGGCAGCCGCGACCAGCGGCGATACCAGGTGGGTCCGGCCGCCCTTGCCCTGCCGACCTTCAAAGTTGCGATTCGAGGTGGATGCAGCGCGTTCGCCGGGAGCAAGTTGATCTGGGTTCATTCCCAGACACATGGAACAACCGGCGGCGCGCCACTCAGCTCCAGCTTCTTTGAAGATCACGTCCAATCCTTCGGACTCTGCCTGCAAGCGAACGCGCGCCGATCCGGGAACGACCAACATCCGCACATTGTGGGCGACATGATGTCCCTTGATGACCCCGGCAGCGGCGCGGAGGTCTTCGATTCGCCCATTGGTGCAGGAGCCAAGAAAGACCGTGTCCACATGGATGTCACGCATTTTCTGGCCCGGCTTGAGCGCCATGTATTCCAAAGCCTTGGTGGCCGCCGTCCGGTCCGCCTCGTCGGCGAAGATCTCTGGATCGGGTACCGCGGCACCCAGCGGGACGCCCTGACCCGGATTGGTTCCCCAGGTGACGTAAGGGGTCAGCTGGCTTGCGTCAAGATCAACTTCGGCGTCGAAAACAGCGTCGGGATCGCTGCGCAGCGTCTTCCAATAGGTCAGCGCCGCGTCCCAGTCCGCACCTTCCGGAGCATGCGGACGGCCCTTGATGTAGGCGAATGTGGTTTCGTCCGGCGCGATCATGCCGGCCTTGGCGCCCCATTCGATGCTCATGTTGCAGATCGTCATCCGGCCCTCCATGCTGAGCGCCTCGATGGCTGGACCGCGGTATTCCACGATGTAGCCCTGGCCGCCGCCGGTACCCACTTTGGCGATCAGCGCCAGCACGATGTCCTTCGCTGTAACCCCTCCCGGCAGTTCACCGCTGACATTCACGGCCATGGTCTTGGGCCTGGCCTGTGGAAGTGTCTGGGTTGCCAAGACATGCTCGACCTCAGAGGTGCCGATGCCGAACGCGATCGCACCGAATGCGCCGTGCGTGGAGGTGTGGGAGTCGCCACAAACCACTGTCAGGCCCGGTTGGGTCAAGCCAAGTTGCGGCCCGATGATGTGCACGATGCCCTGGTCAAGATCACCAAGGCTGTGGATGCGGACGCCGAACTCGCGTGCGTTCTTCCGCAGAGTCTCCACTTGAGTCCGCGACACCGGGTCGGCGATCGGCTGGTCGATGTTCAGCGTCGGTGTGTTGTGGTCTTCCGTCGCCAACGTGAGATCGGGGCGGCGTACCCGCCGACCCGCCTGCCGCAGACCGTCGAAGGCCTGCGGGCTGGTCACCTCATGGACGAGGTGCAGATCAATGAAGAGCAGATCGGGCTCACCGTCAGCGGTTCGTACGACGTGGTCGTCCCACACCTTTTCGCTCAGCGTCTTGCCCATGGCGATTGATCTCTCCTTATCCCCGTTTCCACAATCTGCCCTGCAATCCGCACAATTTCCGCGACCGACAAGCTAATCTTCGCATTTGCCTTCCAGCATCCGAGACGGCAGTATCAAGGCATGGACAACTCTAGTGGTGTCGGTGTCCTCGACAAAGCCGCCCTGGTGCTTAGTGCCCTGGAGACTGGACCAACCACCCTTGCTGGTCTGGTCGCCGCGACCGGGCTTGCCCGGCCGACGGCACATCGCCTGGCTGTCGCCCTTGAGCATCATCGTTTGGTCAGCCGCGATCTGCAAGGCCGTTTTATCCTCGGGCCGCGGCTTGGCGAGCTGGCGTCGGCTGCTGGCGAGGACCGGCTGTTGGCAACCGCCGGACCAGTGCTGGCGCGGTTGCGAGACATCACTGGGGAATCGGCTCAGATGTTCCGGCGCCAAGGCGACTACCGCGTCTGCGTCGCTGCAGCCGAGCGAGTGTCTGGGTTGCGCGACAGCGTGCCGGTCGGCACGCAGCTGACCATGAGTGCGGGCTCGGCTGCTCAAGTGCTGCTGGCCTGGGAGGAGCCGGATCGGATGCAGCGTGGGCTGCGCGGTAGCCGCTACTCCGCCGTCGCTTTGGCTGCGGTCCGCCGGCGCGGCTGGGCGCATTCGGTGGGCGAGCGCGAACCCGGCGTCGCGTCCGTCTCGGCGCCCGTACGCTCTCCGTCTGGCAAGGTCATCGCAGCCGTTAGCGTGTCTGGCCCGATCGAACGACTGTCCCGACAGCCGGGCCGGCTGCATGCGCCAGCGGTTATCGCCGCCGCGGAACGCCTGAGCGAGGTGCTGCGCCGCAGTGGCGGAGAGTAGTTTGTTGAACTGATCAGCGCCGCTACGCAGCACGTGAGAGCGGTCGATAAGGTCACATCTGTGGAAGAACCCGTAATAACCCGGGCTGTTCGCATCGATCATGCCCTGCAGCGCTGGCGCGCTCGGCGAGCTCGGGATGCCGGGTACACCGCCGAGGTGATTCCCTACACCAGCTATGGCTCGACCAGCTGGTTACGAGTGCTTGCCCGCGTACTGCTGGCGAAGAGATCCCACCGCCACGCCGACACACCGACCGGGATACGAGGCTGGCGTAACTTCATCGGAGTCCCGGTCGAGAACGCGACTGTGACGGTCGATACGGGGGAACAAACCTACGAGGTCCAGGCAGACCGCAGCGGCATCGTCGACGTGGCGGTCGATGTTGATCTTGATCCAGGCTGGCACCGGATCGGTTTGAGCTCAGAAGGCTCAGAGCTGGCGACGGCA
>JBKPTR010000256.1:0-8995 GCA_046735615.1 Actinomycetota bacterium | reverse complement strand
ATTTGGTGTTGGAGCGCCGGGCCATCGCGTTCTAGCGTGGGAGAAACGGCTCGCGCTTGGACGGAAGGAATGTGATGGGAACACTCATGGTCGACTTCATCACCTCGCTTGACGGCTATGGGGCCGCTGAGGGTTGGCCGGGTTGGTGGGGCATGGAAAGCCCTGAGTATCTCGGCTGGCTGGGCGAACAGCCCGAGCACACCGTTTTGATGGGAGCGACGACGTACCGGCTGATGGCAGGATTCGCCGCAAGTGGCGAGGAAGGGGTCGACCAGCTTGACGCGGTGTCGAAGGTCGTCTTTTCCTCGACCCTGACCGAGCCGCTGGGGTGGGCCAATACGCGACTGGTCACCGGAGACGCGGTGGAAGCCGTGCGAGTGATGAAGGAAGACAGCCGTATCGAAATGCGCACGCTGGGCAGTGTGAGTCTGTGCCGATCGCTGATCACGGCTGAGCTGGTGGACCGCTTCCGGGTTGTCGTCTTCCCGGTCGTCACCGGTGCGACCGGCCAAGATCGGATCTACGACGGATATCCCGACATCAGGCTCGACCTGGTCGAGAGCCGCACCTTCGACGGAGGGCTCCAACTGTTGGAGTACGTGCCCACCGCGCTCGACGGTCCGCCGGGTACCACGGGAGCGGCGAGCTGAGCGAGGCGACAGATCGCACCGTGCACTCGAATGTTGACCGTCGATCCGCTCGCTGATGCCGATTCGGGCACCGCGTGGCTGGTTAACGAGCAGCTGCATGTTCTCGTGTCAGCGATGCCCTGAGGTCCTGCGGCGCACCGTGCGGTTCTGGTCACGAGGGACCTGGTTGATCTTGTACTCCGACGCAGAGCAGGCGCGTAGTGCTGCGGTGGTTCGATGGCTTGGTCGGTCAAGGCTTCGCGCTCGTCCTCGAGGTACTCCCAGGAATAGCCGTACGTTCCCTTCGGCGTCGATCGCGATCTACCTGATCACGATGAACTCGGCAGCGTGTCACGTACCGCCTCGAAACCGCCACCCCGACCCTCGAGGCTGCCGCTCGGACGAGTCCGCATGCGGTCCGCTTGCAGCACGGGGCGTTTCGCCGTCAAGGTGACGCCTGTGGGTGAGCTGTTCGCAGAGAGCCAGGAGGCGTAGGCATGGGCAAGTCCGAACGACCCAAGACCTCGCCGATTGGGAGTCCAAGGGTCCCAGGTTCAAATCCTGTCAGCTTGACCGGACCGAGACCGGCTGCAAGGCAGAGATCTGTTCACTTGGGTGCGGGTGTCGGTTCGTTTTGCGCGGCCCGGCCGGCCAAGCTCGAGTAGGCCCTGGCGACAGCTAACGCCAGACCATCAAACCGCAGTGACGGAACGGCTTGTATCGCGGTTAAGGCCTGGTGCTGGGTGGCCTTGAATCTATGAAGTGCTCGAAGGCGCGTGGCCAGCTCTGTGATGTCTGTCAGCTGAGCAACCGCGAAGCTGCGGTCCACGAGAGGACCGTCGCCGGGGATGATCGTGTCGGCCGGACTGATCTAGGAGAGCAGCCCACGCAGGCTGCCGGGGAACTCCAACGGGTAGCACCCCGAACCGAACATGGGTGGGCCGGAGGCCTCGATCACGTCACCCACCACCCACGTCTCGGCATCGGGCACGTGCACCACAAGGTCTGTGTCGGTGTGTCCCGGCGGCAGCGGAATGAGCTCGAGGCTGCGGGCGCCGAGCCGATACTGCTGGCGGGTCCTCACCAGCTGCGTGGGCGGAGTGATCACAACGTCGTCCCAGTCCCGGGTCCGTTCGTTTCCGCTGCCGTTGCGCCATGCCTCTAGCCGAGGACGCTCGTACTGGTCGAGATGCGCTGGCAGCAGGTGATGGCCGTAGATCGGCACGGCCGTCGCCGAGCCGTAGCCGAAGTGCTGGTTGCCGAACGTGTGGTCGAAGTGCGCGTCCGTGTTGATCAACGCCTGCACCTGGGCTGGCGCGAACCAGGTCAGGTCGGCAGCGAGCTGGGCCCCTTCGGTCGCGGAGGCCCGGCTGTCCACCAGGACGAGACGGTCGCGATCGCGATCACGCAAATGTTGATCGTGAGAGGTTCGTAGGCACCGACGAACACATCTCGCGCGACCTCGACCCAATCGACCCTTGACACGATCCCTACAGTAAGTCAGCCGCCCCGGCACCAGCGCGCGATTGTGGCCGGTGCCCTAGCACCCGGTCAGCGGTCCACGCCGGGGTCGGTGACGTGTTCGAGGTGGCTGTCCGTCGCGGCGCTGGCCGTGTTGATCGGCGCGACCAGATTGGTTCGCCAGTCTGCGCCGGATCCCGCCGGAGTCTTCGTTGACCGGAGCCGCGCTCAAGTCGATGGGCGCACCAAAGTGAGGACCCAATGATGGTTGTCGGGCTCGGCGAATATGTCAGGGAGCTGGAGCGGCGACTGGAGGTTGGCACCCGGCGGCGGCATCCGATGGCTGAATGGCCACAGTCATTTCACTCTAGGGAGTGCTCGTCGTGACGCAATGGCCGAGCCGACCGCGAGACGCGATAAAGCGCCACAGGGCTCTGAAGTCCCTCCAGCCGGGCATCCTTGGTCCGCTCGAACCCGAACCGGTCGTCTGCGGCCGCCTCGACCACGGCTTCGCTCGCGAGGACCTCGCCGGGCCCCGCCACGTCTGCGATTCGCGACGCCAGGTTTGCAGTGTGCCCGAGGACATCAAGATCCCGCTCGATCACGGGACCGGCGTTGATCCCGGCGTGCAGCCAGAGCGCGCCCTCGTCGCTCATCGCCTCCACGAGGTCGAGCGCGGCCTCCACGCCGGCGGTCGCGTCGCCGAGCCGGAGCATCGCTCCATCACCAAGGAGCTTCACGAGCCGGCCGCCGTACAGCCTCGCGGTGGCATCGGCATGGCGCTGGAGAGAGGTCACCGCGACGACTGCGGACTCATCCCCGCGCTCGCGCGTGAGGCGAGTGAAACCGGACAAGTCCGCGAAAACGATCGCGGGGGGACCGAGCGGGTCAGGTGCCGGGACCAGCCCGCGAGTGGCCAGGTACCGCTCGAACCCTTCGACGATCCCGTTCACGCTCCGATGCTCCAGGTACCGACCGCTGAGCCAGAGAAACATCTCCGGCGCGAGCCGCGTCAGCTTACCGATGGCGACCGACACGTCGTCTGGGAACCGCTCGATCTCCCCGCGAAGCAGCCGCTGGCGCGCCGGCTCCGCGACTTGCTCGTCCATCAGGTCCGTCCACCCGAGCATCACCGCCCGGGTTCCCTGCGCCATCAGCCGGGCCGCTCGGATCAAGGAGTCCTGGTCGGGCGTCGCCGCCCACACCTCCAAGAACCGTTCGAGCATCGACTCCTCGTCGGTGTGGATCGACGCCGACAGATCGGGCTTCGCGAGCCCGAGGACCTCGTACACCGCCGGCAATAGCTCGGCCCCCGGGACCGGCGTCCGCCTGGAACTCGGCGAATGTCCGCTCCGACCGCGGACCCGGCCGGTAGGGAAGGTACTCATCGATCCGCTGGAACAAGAGCAGGCCTTCGGTGGCGGCGCGCTCGATGGTCTCGGCCGGGAGACCGCTCTCCAGAAGGGCCGAGACCATCTTGAGGGCGAGCGAGTCGCCGTATGTGAACCGTCCCTGCTGGTCGGGCCGGATCAGGCCGATGGCGGCGAGCCAATAGACCCGGTCTTCCGGACACGCGGCCTCCGCGGCGATCTCCGCAGCAGAATAGGCCTCGGCACAGGTTGCATGGTAGCCAGCGCACAGATCGGCCGATGGGGGAGGCCTTCGGGCTGTCACGGCCCCGCTACGCGGCGTTCATGGAAGAGCAGGGTCGCCATCATGCGTGGACGCTTGCTTCTTGGCCTCAGCAACGCCAATCGTCGAGCCGCAGGTGTGGAGATCGGCGACGAGGTCGAGGTGGAGCTGGAATTCGATCCCGAACCGCGTGTCGTGGCCGAGCCCGCGGACTTCGCCCACGCCCTCAGCGTCGATCCAGTCGCGCGCGCCGCGTATCAGCGCCTGCCCGACGGTTGCAAACGAGAGCACGTACGTGCTATCGAAAGCGCAAAGAATCCCGATACGCGTACTCGGCGGATCGAGAAGGCGCTGGCTGCGCTGCGGGAGGCGGGGCCGACCAGGCGCGCCGCGGCCCGCGGGAGGACTCGAGCTTCGGAGTCGACGCCCGGCGAGTCCTGAGCTTGTTGCCCCCGCGATTGTGCGCCGGATCATCCGCGCGCCTGACTGTGACCACGGCCCGCAACCGCGCGATCGACCGGATCCGCCGCGATCGCAGGCTCACTGCCAAAACCCGCTTGCTCGAGCGGCAACGGGAGGACGAGATGGACGAGACGGCGATTCCCGACGAGCGGCTGGAGCTGATCTTCACCTGCTGCCACCCCGCGCTCGCTCTCGACGCGCAGGTGGTGCTCTCGCTGCCGGCGCTTGGTGGCTTGACCGGCGACGAGATCGCCAGAGCCTTCCTCGTCCCGAGCAGACGATGGCGAAGCGACTCGTGTCCGCACGGACGAAGATCAAGACCGCCAGAATCCCCTTTCCGGTGCCCCCGGCCGACGTGCTTCCCGACCGGCTCGCCGCGGTCCTCGCCGTCGTCTATGTGATCTTCAACGATGGCTACGGCGGCTGCGGAGACCTGGGAGACGAAGCGATCCGGCTCGGTCCGCGCTTCCCGAACTGATGCCCGACGAACCCGAGGTCCACGGACTCCTGGCGCCTATGCTCATGAACGACGCCCGCCGAGAGGCCCGCTTCGCGGACGGCGAGCTCGTGCTTCTCCGCGATCGCCGCACTCGCTCTAACCGAGCGGCTCAAGTCGAGCACTACGGCTACCTGCAGGCGACCCGGGCCGAACTCCTGTGCCGGCTCGATCGCACCGACGACGCCAGCGCAGCCTTCGAGCGCGCGCCCGAACGAGGAGACTGGCATGGGTTCACATGCGCACCACCCAGACAAACCGAAAGGAGGCAGCAATGACGGCGACGAGCGGCGAACGCAGTCACGCCATTGGGAAGATCGATGTCAAGACGTATGAACCGACCACGTACGACCAACCGGCCGAGGGACCAGCGCTGGTGCGAATCCACGTCGTAGAGGACTTCTCCGGGGACATCCAGGGGGAGGGTGTGGCCGTATTCCTGCAAACCGCGCGGAGTGAGGACGAGGCGAGCTTCGTCGGCGTCGAGCGAGTCAGGGGGAGGATCGGCGACAAGTCGGGAACGTTCGTGCTCCAGGACCAGGGGACGCTGAGGGACAAGGTCGTCTCCGGCACCTGGTTCGTCGTTCCACGCTCAGGCACGGGTGAGCTGCAAGGACTGCGCGGCGAGGGTGGTTTCGAGGCAAAGCTCGGCCAAGGAGCGGACATCAGACTCGACTACTGGTTCGAATGAGTCGCGGGCTTGAGGGGAAGGGCGATCGTCACGGGCGCGGCCACCGGCATCGGCAAGGCGATCGTATTTGCCTTTGGCGAGGCCGGTGCCCGGGTCGTCGTCAACCATCTCGACACGCCGGACCTCGCGGAGGCGGTCGTTGCGCAGATCGCCGGCGACGGCGGCGAAGCGCTGCCGGTCGCAGCGGACGTCAGCAGTCGTGCGGAGTTCGAGGCCATGGTCAGCGCGACGTTCCATCACTTCGGCAGCTGGGACGCGCTTGTCAACAACGCCGGCATTGCGCTCGTCAAGCCGTTCGGCGAGGTGACCGAGGACGAGTTCGATAGGAGTTTTCAGGTCAACGTGAAGGGCACGTTCAACGGCTGTCAGCTCGCGCTCGAACGGATGGCGGACGGCGGGCGAGTCATCAACATCTCGAGCTCGACGACCGGCTTGATGCTACCCGGGTACGGCGTCTACGACGCCACCAAAGGTGCGATCGAGGCGATGACGCACGTCATCGCAAAGGAGTTTGGGCGGCGCAGGATTACGGTCAACGCGGTCTCCCCCGGCGCTACCGAAACCGAGACCTATCGCATCGGCAAGACCAAGGGTTTCCTTGATGGGCTCGAGGCGATGTCTGCATTTGGCCGCCTCGGACGGCCCGAGGAGATCGCGGCCGTGGTTGCGTTCCTCGCGAGCGATGGTGGGCGCTGGATCACGGCGCAGAACGTGCGCGTGAATGGAGGAACCGTGTGAGTCACGCCTGTGCCGTGCCAGATACCAGCTCGCTGGCTGACGACCAGTTCGCCGTCTTCGTCGAGATCGGAATCGCAACTCGTGCTCTCGAGTCGCGACGACGCGAGACCTCGGGCGACAGCGCGAAGGGATCTGCGCACGATCGACGCGGGAGCGGGCGGCCGCTTTCGAGCTGGCATATCGGGATGCGGCCGCTGGAGGCGTCCGACCATTGCGAGCGGTACGAGGTCTCGCGCTGCAGCGAGAATCCGACCTGACCGGTATGGCGGTGTTATGGACCATTGGCGACAGCCGTTGGGTGAATGACTCGAGTCCGGGGTCGAGTCAGCCGTCCGTCCCCGCCGACGCCACCGGAATCCGGAGACACTCATGGGTCACGCTGCGCATTTCGTCGACGTGCCGGTCGCTGGCCCAGGCCGCCTTCCGTCGGGCTAGCCCTACTCGATCTTGGGGTGCCTACCCCATCGTCGCAAGTCACCGTCCTCCCTAACGTTTTTTACATGAAATCTCCCATCGTACGAATCGCCACGGCGCTGGCGGCGGTCGCCGCGGTGACAGCGGCTGGTGTCCTGCCGGCGGTCGCGGATGACCGCAGCTCACTGGCTGACGGCCAGGCGAATCGCGGTGAGGTCGTCGCCGTAGAGCCGCGCCGGCCGTTGCCTTCCGCGGCCGACGTGCGCGCCGAGCTGGCCGCGGCCCACTTCGACACCGAAAGCGTCCGGTACGGGGTCGACGTCTACCAGCTCGTCTACCGCACGGTCGATGCCGCCGGCCAGCCTACGGTCGCCAGCGGGCTGGTCGCATTACCGCGCAACGGGGTTCGGTCACTGCAGATCGTCTCTTACACGCACGGCACCGAGCTCAATCGCACTGATGCGCCGTCTCATTGGCGGGACGGCTGGTCAGTCGCTCCTACGCTGACCTACGCGTCCGCCGGATTCGCGGCGGTCGCACCCGACTATCTAGGCCTCGGCCTTGGGCCCGGCTTCCACCCGTTCCTTGACGTACCGTCCGAGACCACGGCATCGCTCGACATGCTGCGCGCTGCACGCGCGTTCGCCGCATCGCGAGACCGGCGGCTGGACCGTGACGTGCTAGTTACGGGCTTCTCCCAGGGCGCCACGGCGGCGACCGGCCTGGCGCAGTTGCTCCAGGAGCGCGGCGACAACTGGTTCCGGCTGCGTGCGCTGGCGCCGATCGCTGGGGCGTACGACTTCGGAGGCGTGGAGCTTCCGGCACTGCTTGACGGTACCGTGCGTCCGCCGTACAACGTCGGCTACACGGCCTATCTTGTTGTCGCGTGGAACAGGCTGCACGGGCTCTATTCCCGGCCGGACGAGGTGTTCGCCGCGCCCTACGCGGATAAAGTCGAGAACCTCTATGACGGCCTGCGCAGCGGAGAGGACTTGGGTGCGACGCTTCCCGAGTCCATCGAAAAGCTGTACACGGCGCGCGGGTTTGACCTGCTCCGCCACCCATCCGGCAGCTTCGCGGCGGCGCTGGCCGGGCATGACGCGGCCGGCGACCGCCTGCGGCCGGAGGTCCCGGTGCGGCTACTTGTGTCCCCAGCCGATGAGCAGGTGCCGCGTGCGAACAGTGAGCACTACCTAGCTACGCTGCGAGCGTCCAGTGTGGATTCCGGGATCGTCGACCTGGACAACCGAGTGGTCGACGACTGCGGGCACGAGGGCGCCAACGTGGCAGACACGGCTTACGCGGTGCACTGGTTTCTCGACCTCACGTAACGGTTGCCGTGTCAGACGGGTGGGGTCTTTCACCTCGAAAGACCCCACCCAGCGGGGGTTGATCAATTACTCGCAGCCTGGACGTTGATGCATTTCGGTCTCACCAGCATTCCCGCCCTCTATCGTTCTAGCCCATGTAATCATCAGAATAGGATTCGTTTTCGCCGTCTGGGTTAGACCTTTCGGCCAATTTAATACGCTGAGCTGGATTGCGACGCTACTGAATCTGCCGTTGGGATCGAGCTTGGTTATTTCAAATTCAAATAGCCAACTCTTGTCACCGCGTGAGTTAGACCATGCCAAGGGCCATCTCGACCCGCATTGGTCCGGTCGCTTTGTAGTTGTCGCTTTTGAGTCTGGCCGTTTTGGTCGGCTTCGCTCGTCGCCGCAAAACCTAGTCGTGAGGATGCTTGGCTCGTTCGGTGGTAGCAGCCCGACGATCTCGTCGGCCAACTGGATCGAGCTGGTCCGGCCGGTCTGAACTCAAGTGCCGCGCGTAAGGGATCGCATGCGGTGGGGGCTCGGCGGTGTGGTAGAACGGCTCTCCGGAGTCCTCCTGATGAACCTCGACGACCGACAGCGTGCAGCGGGACCGCTGGTCCACCGGCCGCGCCACCGGCTAGTGGCTGCGGCCGCCCTGTTTTCGCCAGCAGCGCATGCGGCTGGGGCCGTCGCGTTGGAGCGGCAGGGAGGGGAGCGCGTCCGCCGGCTGGTCTCGGTGGCGGGCGATGCGATCCGGGAACGGCGGCATCCCACTCGGCCGCGGATGCGTTCGGTTGTGCTGACCCGGCCTGGTCGGCTGGCCTGGTGGGATACCCCGGTGCCCGCGGTTCCGGGTCCAGGCGGCGCGGTCGTTATGCCGTTGGCCATGGCCACGTGTGACCTGGACCGCCCGGTCGGTTTGGGCGCAACGCCGTTCCCGCTGCCGCTGCACTTTGGTCATGAGTGTGTCGGTGAGGTGCTCGCCGTGGGTGAGTCAGTCCGTCTGGTGCGGCCGGGTGATCGGGTCGCGGTGCCGTTTCAGATCAGCTGCGGCACATGTCCTGCGTGCCGCAACCGGCTGACCGGCAACTGCCGTTCGGTACCGCCCATCTCGATGTACGGCTTCGGCGTTGCCGGAGGTGCCTGGGGTGGGGTCTTC
>JBKPTR010000255.1:0-9081 GCA_046735615.1 Actinomycetota bacterium | reverse complement strand
GGAGTTGATGAAAGACGTGCTCGACCAGTACGAAACCGTCGCCCACATCAGCGATTCCCAGCTGGTGTTCCTCATGGGTGTCACCGAGTTCTACCGCGCACGCACCGACACCAAAATGACCATTGCCGCCGAACGCCTCGCCGTCATCGCAGCGATCACCCTCCCCATTACGTCACTGTCGTCCGTCGTTGGCATGAACGTCATCGTCAATGAGTCCACGCACTGGGCCACGCTCAGCATCTTGCTGCTGATCATGTTGGTTATGTCGTTGGTCTTGCTGCGCTGGGCGCACAAGCAGGGCTGGTGGTGATCACCAGACTTGTTGCTCAGGCGATGGCCGGCTGCGACTGCAAGATGATCAAGCCGTCGCTGCTCTCGTCCGAATCGAAGGTCACGGTATTGCCCTCGCGTACTTCGCCGGACAGCACCTTCTGAGCCAGTTGATCTTCGATTGTGGTCTGAATCAGCCGGCGCAACGGGCGGGCACCGAAGACCGGGTCGAAGCCGGTGAGCGCCAGCCACTCCTTGGCAGCCGGGGTGGCCTCCACGGTGATCCGCCGTTCGGCGAGCCGCTTGTTGAGGCGAGCCAAGTTGATCTCCACGATCTTGGCCAGCTCCTCGGTGCCGAGAGCGTCGAAGAGCACGACTTCGTCCAGCCGGTTCAAGAATTCCGGCTTGAACGCCCCGCGCACCACACCCATCACAGCATTCCGTTTGGTGTCCGCGTCCAACGTCTGGTCCGCCAGGAACTGCGAACCCAGGTTGGAGGTCAAGATCAAGATCGTGTTGCGGAAGTCGACCGTACGGCCCTGACCGTCGGTCAATCGGCCATCGTCCAGCACCTGCAGCAAGATGTTGAAGACCTCACTGTGCGCCTTCTCCACCTCGTCCAGCAACACCACCGAATATGGGCGGCGCCGGACGGCCTCGGTGAGCTGACCGCCCTCCTCGTAACCGATGTAGCCAGGGGGCGCACCGACCAGCCGCGCCACTGAGTGCTTCTCGGAGTATTCGCTCATGTCGATCCTGATCATGGCCCGTTCATCATCGAACAGGAACTCAGCCAGAGCCTTGGCCAGCTCCGTCTTGCCCACGCCGGTCGGACCGAGGAACAAGAATGATCCCGTAGGCCGATTCGGATCTGAAATACCGGCGCGCGAGCGGCGTACGGCATCTGACACCGCGCGGATAGCCTTCAACTGACCGACCAGCCGCTCACCGATCCGAGACTCCATGGAGAGTAACTTCTCGGTCTCTCCCTGGAGCAGCCGGCCCACCGGTATGCCAGTCCAGTTCGAGACGACCTCGGCAATGTCATTGGGGCCGACCTCCTCGGAGACCATCGACGGCAGCTGGCTCTCCGCCTTGGCGGCTTCCTCGAGTTCCTTTTCTAAAGCGGGAATCTCGCCGTAGTTGATCTCGCTCGCCTTCACAAGATCGCCTTCACGAAGGGCCCGCTCAGAGGCCACGCGCAGCTCATCGATTTGCTTCTTCAGCTCGCCAACGCGGTTGAGACCTTGCTTCTCCGCCTCCCAGCGCGCCTCGAGGGATCGCAGCTCTTCCTGGACATTTGCCAGATCCTCGGTCAACCGATTGAGCCGCTCGATGCTGCCGGGGTCGGATTCCTTCTCAAGAGCGAACTTCTGCATCTGCATCCGCTCCACGGTGCGACGTAACGCGTCGATCTCCACCGGCGAGGAGTCGATCTCCATCCGCAACCGCGACGCCGCCTCGTCAACCAGGTCGATCGCCTTGTCGGGCAACTGCCGAGACGTGATGTAGCGGTTCGACAGCGTGGCTGCCGCTACCAGGGCAGCATCAGTGATCGCCACCTTGTGGTGCGCCTCGTACCGCTCGCGCAGCCCGCGCAAGATCGCGATCGTGTCCTCGACACTGGGCTCATCTACGAAGATCTGCTGGAAGCGGCGCTCGAAGGCTGGGTCTTTCTCGATTCGCTCGCGATACTCATCCAGCGTGGTCGCACCGATCATGCGCAGCTCACCACGTGCGAGCATCGGCTTGAGCATGTTGCCCGCGTCCATAGACGAGTCGCTGGTGGCGCCTGCGCCGACGACGGTGTGCAGTTCATCGATGAAGGTGATCAGTTGGCCCCCTGCGTCGCGGATCTCGGTCAACACGGCCTTGAGCCGCTCTTCGAATTCGCCACGGAATTTGGCCCCGGCCACCATGGAGGGCAGGTCGAGTGCCACCAAGCGGCGGCTTTTGAGCGAGTCCGGCACATCGCCGGCCACCAGTCGCTGCGCCAAACCTTCCACGACGGCGGTCTTGCCCACGCCAGGCTCCCCGATCAGCACAGGGTTGTTCTTGGTACGCCGGGCGAGCACCTGAACCACCCGACGGATTTCGGCATCCCGCCCGATAACCGGGTCGAGTTTGCCGTCGCGAGCCATTGCGGTGAGGTCGACGCTGTATTGATCGAGCGCGGACGAGGTTGCCTCAGCCTCCGGGCTGGTCACCCGCTTGCTGCCACGAGCCTCATTGAAGGCGCGCGTCAGCACGTTCGGTTTGATGCTCAGCGCTGAGAGGACTTTCTTGGCGTCCGAGTCGACGGTTGCCAACGAAATGAGAAGGTGCTCGGTGGCAACGTACGCATCGCCGAGTTGTTCCGCACGGGTCTCCGCGTCCGCCAGCACTCGGGCGAACGACCCCGAGAGGCTCGGCTGGCTGACCGAGGTGCCCTTAGCCGAGGGCAGCTTGGCAATCGCACCCTGTGCGGCGGCGGCAACAACAGCGGGGTCAGCGCCGACAGCAGTGATCAAGGGCGCGACAGTGTTGCCGGGCACTTGGAGCAAGGCGTGCAGCAGATGCGACGGTTCGGCGTACGGGTTGCCAGCGGTAAGTGCAGTACGCAGAGCGGCTGAAACCGCGTCCCGACTCTTCGTGGTGAGTTTGTTGGTGTCCATGTCTCCTCTGGATTCAAGACCTCCGAGCTGCGAGCGTCGGCATTGCGCGAGCAGCTCTCATAAACTTGAGTATCCGCCACTCAACTATGCGCCCGTGAAATCCACATCGCAATGGCAAAGTTGAGTCCAACAGGCTCAACCTTATGCGGAGTGGAGCTATTCCACATTTACCGGTTGCGTTGGCCGGTTGTTGCCCGGCATCCAACGGCTCACCTGCTCTTGCCAGGTCGGTGGCGTGCCGGGAAGTTCGGCGGCTCCGCGGGCACTCAGGCCATCGATGATGATCGCGAGCTGGCGTTGCCTGAGCTCGGCGGTCCGGGCGGTATCACCGAGCCGGGTCTTGGCCAACAGCTCCAGCAGGAAGGCGACGTCGAGGAACGTCAATCCAGCACGTAAGGCACCAGTCTTCTGGACGCGCTCGAACAGCTCGACGGTGCCTTTGATCATCCGCTCGGTCCGGGCCGCGTGGCGCTCGTCCGGGGTGAAATGGCCGGCAAGATGAACCGTCAGCGCGTGCGTGTCGGCGGCGACGATGTCGCGCAGCCACTGGACGTACACCGTCCATGAATCGTCTGTGCACGCCAATGCCTTCTCAACGTGCTCGATATAGATGTCTTGGCCATCGAGGCAGAGCTGGGCCAACAAGGCGTTCTTGCTCGGGTAACGGTGGTAGAGCGCGGCGATGCCGACGCCAGCCCTGCTGGCGACCTCTGAGATCGGTGCGGCGGGGTTGGCGATGAAGACCTCCCGCGCGGCTTCGAGGATGCGCACGTTATTGCGCGCGGCCTCCGCTTGACGCCCGCGCTTGCGCGGTTCAGTCGACATGAGAAATAGCCTAGCGGCTCTGGAATGATCCATTCTGTTTTGATAGTCTTAAACAGAACAAGTCGTTCTGATCAAGGGGATTAGCGAATGCCAGAGGACGCCATCACGCCTTTCACTGTCAGCATCAGCGATGAGGCCATCACCGACCTGGGCACCCGGCTTGGCAGCACCCGATGGCCCGAACAACTCCCGGGGCCGGCATGGAAGCGAGGTGTTCCCGTCGACTACCTGCAGCGGGTGGCGGACTACTGGGCCTCGGAGTTTGATTGGCGGGCACAAGAGAAGCGCATCAATGCGTACCCACAGTTCACTACCGACGTCGATGGTCAGCGGATCCATTTCCTACACGTCAGGTCGGCGGTCGAAGGCGCTACGCCTCTGTTGCTCCTGCATGGCTGGCCCGGTTCGTTCGTGGAGTTCCTGGATGTAATCGACTCGTTCGTCGATCCCGTCCCGCACGGCGGCACCGAGGCCGATGCCTTCCACGTCGTCGTGCCGTCGCTGCCGGGTTTCGGTTTCTCGGCTCCACTAGCCAGCGAGGGGTGGGGCAGCCGCCGGATGGCCGAAGCCCTCGCTGAGCTGATGGCTCGGCTGGGATACGAGCGCTACGGCGCCCAGGGCGGTGACTTCGGGGCGTTCGTCGCGCCCGATCTGGGCCGAGTGGATTCGGAGCACCTGATCGGTGTCCACGTGAACGCCGCCACCATGGGGTTCATCCCGTTCGGGGAGCTGTCTGAGGAGGACAAGGCCTCACTCAGCGAGGTGGAGCGGGCCCGGCTTGTGCGGATGGCCAACTTCCTCAGCGAAGGGAATGGCTATTTCGGCCTCCAGTCGACCCGGCCCCAAACCGTCGCGTTCGCCCTCACCGACTCACCGGCCGGCCAGCTGGCCTGGATTATCGAGAAGTTCAAAGAGTGGACCGGATCCGAGCACGATCTGCCCGAGGAGGCCGTCGGACTCGACACCATCCTCACCAATGTCTCCGTCTATTGGTTCACCCAGACGGCTGGATCAGCGGCGAACATGTACTACGAGTCGGTGCACGGGCACGACTGGCCGACGCCCTCACGGGTTCCGACCGGAGTTGCGGCTTTCGCTGAGGACATTGCCATACGCCGTTATTCCGAGCAGACCAACAACATCGTCCATTGGAGTGACATCGACGCTGGCGGTCACTTTGCCGCGCTCGAAACACCCGATCTGCTGGTCGCCGAGGTGCGAGCGTTCTTTGCCGGGCTGCGTCAGGCGAGGTAGCCGCCGAGCTCGACCCGGGGATCGAGGGCAGGGCTAGGAACGGCGCGCCTCCAGGGCAGCCAGGTCTCGTTCGGCGTACAGCCGGTGCTCCCGCTCTTCGTTCAGAACGACCAGCAGGCACTCCCGGACGGAGAAGCTCTGGGGTGGCGGCCAGCCGGGGCCCTCGACCGGTCTCGTGCGGCTGTCCAGCGATTCGTGGTCAGGCCCTGGATAACCTGGCGCACCTCGACATCCGGTCACGTCGCAGCTCACCCGCACCACGACCGTAATGTCATGTGCTGACGAATCCGTGCCTACAGTCAGGGCAATGGGCGGCCAGGAAGGGCCAACGGTGGTCGCCGTCCGCGCCGGCCGAGATGCACTCCGCCGAGGGGATCGGCGGTGAACACTCGTGACCCGGGCGACGACTCAACGGCCGCGAGCAAGGACGTCAGCTGCTCGACCCTGGCCCTGAGCTCATCGATGTCGTCCTGCATGTGCAGGATGCGGCGAATGCCCTCCAGGTTGATTCCCTCGTCTTGTGAGAGCCGCTGGATCAGCCGCAGCCGTGCAATGTCGCGGGCCGAGTAGCGACGGCCCCGCTTGGGCGTACGCCGCGGGGAGACCAAGCCCATCCGGTCGTAGGTCCGCAGGGTCTGGGGATGCATCCCAGCGAGGTGAGCTGCCACCGAGATGACAAAGACCGGCGCGTCATGATCGATTCGCTGCGGCAGTTCTGAAGCAGACACGTCTCACCTCATCCAGCTGCGAAGAGCTTCGCCCTCGGATTCACCGAGCCGACCGCCTCAGCGTAAGAGTTCAGAGCCTCCCGAGCCTGTTCGTTGAGCGCCTGAGGCACCAGCACCTCGACAGTGACTAACAGATCGCCCTTGGTGCCGTCGCGCTTGCTCACGCCCTTGCCGCGTACCCGCAGTGTGCGCCCGTTGGGCGTTCCCGGTAACAATCGCAACTTGACCGGGGGGCCACCTAGCGTCGGTATGTCGATCTCCGCACCTAGTGCGGCCTCCTGGAAGGTAACCGGCGCGGTGAGCGTCAAGTTGTCGCCCTTACGCCCGAAGATCGGGTGCGGGCGTACCTGCACCGTGACGTAAAGGTCGCCCGGGGCGCCACCGTTTTCTCCGGTTCCGCCACGGCCCTTGAGCCGGATCCGCTGGCCGTCCGTGACGCCTGCTGGAATCCGGACCTGCATGGTCTTGGTCGACTTGCCGCGGCCTGAGCCGTGGCACACCGGACACGGGTCATCGACGACCATCCCGCGACCGCGACAGTCACGGCACGGCTCGGTCACGGCGAAGACTCCCCCAGAGGTCGAGGTCTGCATGCCGCTGCCCTCGCATGTGGGGCAGACACGCGGGATGGTCCCTGCCCGCGCACCTGTGCCGCGGCAGGCTTCGCAGGCAGCGTCGGACACCATCTGCATCGCCACCGTCACGCCCTCGATCGCCTGAAGGAAGTCCACCGCGACCTCGCCCTCGACATCGCTGCCGCGACGCGGGCCCCGAGAGGTCGTGAACCGCGTCGTCTGTGTCGTGGTGGGACCGCCATTGAACAAGCCACCGAAGATGTCGCCGAGCCCACCGCCGGCATTGCGGAACAGGTCGTCAACCGATGGGCCACTCGGCCTGGCGCCGCTCCGCGGGAAGCGGAAACCACCGCTGCCGAACAACCGGCGGGCCTCGTCGTACTCCTTGCGCTTGGCTTGATTCGACAGCACGTCGTTGGCTTCGGAGATTTCCTTGAAGCGCTGTTCGGCCGCGGCATTGCCAGGGTTCTGGTCGGGATGGTTGCTCCTCGCCAGCTTGCGATAGGCCTTCTTGATCTCCTCCGGAGTGGCGTCCTTGGAGACACCCAGGACCTTGTAATAATCCTTCTCGATCCAGTCCTTGGTACTCACCGACACCTCCCTTCGAGATGATCAACTACCGATGCTAGGCGGACGTTCCTGACGAGCTCACGACTAATGGTCGTCGCGAGGAGGCTCATCAGTGCCACTGGGGCTTGAGCTTGACTGAGGCTCTTCAACGGACTCAGACCGCATTGGCTCGGGCTCGGAGCGCATCGTCGGCTCGCGCTCAGGAGGGGTCGCCGCCTCGGCCTTGGCGGCTCCCGCCGTGGGAGCTGGAGCATTGGGATCCGGCTCGGCAACCGCAACGCGAGCAGGCCGCAGAATGCGATCCCCGATCCGGTAGCCCGGCTGCAGGATCTCCACGCAGGTCGGTCCCTCGATACCCTCAGCGTGAGCATGCAGCAGCGCCTCGTGGATGTGCGGGTTGAAAGGATCGCCCGCCTCGCCGAAACTCTCAAGACCATATTTTGACGTGACTCGCTCGATCTCCTCGGCGACGGCCTTGAACCCACCGTTGAGCTCTTCGTGTTCACGAGCCGAGCGCACGTCGTCAAGTACCGAAAGGAAATCCTTCAGCACACCCTCAATCGTCACCTTGCGAGCAAGATCACGATCGCGATCGACGCGCCGCTTGTAGTTCACATACTCGGCTTGGAGTCGCTGAAGATCAGACGTCCGCTCCGCGAGAGCGGCTTTGAGCTCAATCACCTCTGCCTCGGCATTCGATTCTTGCTGAGCGGCTTCTTCTGGAGCCGCTGTAGGAGGAGCCGCAGTTTCCTGCGGCTCCCGTACTTCATAGGTCTCCGGATCGATGCGGCGCCGGTCCCGTACGGTAGGACCACGCTGCTCGAACTCGGTCTCGGCGTTACGCCGATTCTCGTGTTCCGGTGCGCTCACCGGGACTCACTCGAGGTCTGGTCGTCGTCCACGATCTCAGCATCGACAACGTCTTCGTCAGCGGTGCTGCTTTCCCCGTTGGAATCGGCGTGCTCGCTCGGCTCACCGGCCTCAGACGGAGCCTGCTGAGCGGCCTGCGCCGCGGCATACATCGCCTGACCCAGCTGGGCACTCGTCGTGTTCAACTTCTCGACCGCAGCCTTGACCTTGTCGATGTCCTCGCCCTCGAGCGCGGTCTTGAGCTCGGCAATCGCCTCTTCGACAGGCTGCTTGACGTCGTCGGTGATCTTGTCGGCGTTCTCGCTGAGCAGCTTCTCGGTACGGTAGACCAGGTTGTCTGCCTCGTTGCGAAGCTCGACGGCCTCACGCCGCTTGCGGTCCGCTTCGGCGTTCGCCTCGGCCTCCTTGATCATCTTGTCGATGTCCTCCTTGCCAAGCGCCGAGCCGCCCGTGATCTGCATCGACTGCTGCTTGCCGGTGGCCAGGTCCTTGGCGTGCACGTGCACGATGCCGTTGGCGTCGATGTCGAAGGCGACCTCGATCTGCGGAACCCCCCGCGGCGCCGGCGGCAGGCCGGTCAGCTCGAAGTTGCCGAGTGGCTTGTTGTCCTTCGCGAAGTCACGCTCGCCTTGGTAGACCTGGATCATCACCGAGGGCTGGTTGTCATCGGCCGTGGTGAAGACTTCGGAGCGCTTGGTGGGGATCGTCGTGTTCCGCTCGATGATCTTGGTGAACACGCCGCCCTTGGTTTCGATGCCGAGGCTCAGCGGGGTGATGTCGAGCAGCAGCACGTCCTTGACCTCACCCTTCAGCACACCGGCCTGCAAGCTGGCACCCAGAGCGACGACCTCGTCAGGATTGACGCCCTTGTGGGGTTCCTTGCCACCGGTCAACTCCTTGACCAGCTCAACCACGGCAGGCATCCGGGTGGAGCCACCGACCAAGATCACGTGGTTGATCGAACCGACGCTGATCTTGGCGTCGTCGATCACTGCGTGGAACGGAGCACGACAACGATCAAGAAGATCTGAGGTGAGCCGCTGGAACTCGGAACGGGTCAGCTTCTCCTCGAGGTGCAGGGGACCGGCCTGCCCAAGAGTGATGTAGGGCAGGTTGATCTGCGTCTCGCTGGCCGAGGAGAGCTCGATCTTGGCTTTCTCCGCAGCCTCCTGGAGCCGCTGGCGCGCGATCTTATCCTGAGCAAGATCAGTGCCGTTCTTGTTCTTGAACTGCTTGACCAGCCAGTCCACGATCCGGGAGTCCCAGTCGTCGCCACCAAGCCGGTTGTCACCGTTGGTGGCCTTCACCTCGAAAACACCGTCGCCGATCTCCAGC
>JBKPTR010000254.1:0-6784 GCA_046735615.1 Actinomycetota bacterium | reverse complement strand
AGCCACCAGCTGCTCATGGCAAACCGCTGGCGTGCCGAGCAGTCGACAACCGGAGATCTACGACGTGGCCGACGCGCATACGTCTATCAGCGATCAAGCCAGCCATGTCGCCGTTGCGGCACCCCCATCGAGACCGACGAGCTCGGGCCGCGCGGCGAAGAGCGGCACAGTTACTGGTGTCCGCACTGCCAGCCCCACGCTTGAGTGATGCCATCCTTGCCCCGTGGACGAGGTGACGCGGGCAGCGCATGAGGCGATCCTGGAGCACGACTGGGAAGGGCTGCGCCCCATGCTGCATCCCTATCTGCATTGGACAGCGGCTGATGGCACCCGACTGCGCGGACGCACAAAGGTCATGGCGCGGCTGCGGGCTGCGGCACCGTCGGTGGAGCCTGCCGCTGTTGAGCTGCGCGACGGCCAGATCTATCGCTGGCAGGAGCCACCGAAGGCGCCCGAGCAATTAGCGTGAAACCTCCCATGTCCCGCGCCGCGTGCGTCGGAGACCGCTAGTTAGCCGCAGTGAAATAATCTCCCTTTGTGCCCTCCGTTCCCTCACTGCTGAGCGCCCGGATCGAGGCCGTTACCGGCGTCGACCCGGAACTCCGGCCTGCTACCAAGCCGCAGTTCGGCCACTATCAGTCGAACGTGGCCTTGCGTCTGGCCAACAGCGAACGCAAGTCACCGCGGGAAGTTGCCGCGGACATCGTCGCCAAGTTGGAGGTTGCCGACCTGTGCGAGCCGCCCGAGATCGCAGGACCCGGCTTCATCAACTTCCGGCTACGCACTGACGTACTGGCTCAGGCGGCCACCGACCAGCTTGCCGACCCGTACAGCGGCGTCGTGCAGGTGTCAGATCCTCAGGTTGTGGTGATCGACTACTCCGCTCCGAACGTGGCCAAGCAGATGCATGTTGGGCATCTGCGCTCAACGGTGATCGGCGATTGCCTGCGTCGCGTGATCGGCGGCGTTGGCCACCACGTGATCGCGCAGAACCATGTCGGCGATTGGGGCACCCAGTTCGGGATGCTGGTCGAGCAGATTCTGGACGAGGGCATCGAGGCGTCGACTCTCACCCTGCCGGAGGCGGAGGAGCTCTACACCCGTGCCAGCGCGCACTTCCGTGCAGATGCTGAGTTCGCCGATCGCGCCCGGCGACGTGTAGTTGCTCTGCAGTCAGGTGACGAGCAGACGCGCAGCATCTGGCGGGAGTTGATCAACGTCTCACTCGCCGGCTTCAATGCCGCTTACCGACGGCTGGGTGTGCTGCTCACCGATGATGACCTTGCCGGTGAATCTATGTACAACGATGATCTTTCGTCGATCGTCAACGAGCTAGAACGCAACGGCACGGCGGTAATCGACGACGGCGCGCTGTGCGTCTTCGTCGACGGCTTCGCCGCCCCCATGATCGTACGGAAAAGCGATGGTGGTTTCGGCTACTCGGCAACGGACCTGGCGGCGATCCGGCACCGGGTACGTGACTTACATGCCAACCGGATCATCTACGTCGTGGACGCGCGGCAGTCCGATCACTTCGATCTGGTGTTCGCCGTCGCACGCAAGGCGGGTTTTCTGCCCGACGACGTGATCACCGAGCATGTCGCGTTCGGCACCGTTTTGGGTACAGATGGCAAGCCGTTCAAGACCCGCGAGGGCACAGCGGTGAATCTCAACACGCTGCTGGACGGCGCCGAGGAGCAAGCTGCGCCACCCGTCGCACTCGCGGCGATCAAGTACGCCGACCTATCCAATGGGCTGAACAAGGACTATGTCTTCGATGTCAGCCGGATGGTGCAGACCACGGGCAACACTGGGCCCTACCTGCAGTACGCGCACGCCCGGGTGACTCAGGTCTTGCGTAAGGGTGCGGCTCGCGGCTATGGAGAGCAGTCGAAGGTTTTGGTGCTGGAGGAGCCGGCAGAGCAAACGCTGGCATTGCTGCTCATCCGGTTCGGGGACATCGTGGACGAGGTGGTCCAGACTCTGCAACCGCACAGGTTGTGCAACTACCTCTACGACTTGTCCGGCGCCTTAGCCGTTTTCTACGAGCAGTGTCCCGTGCTGCAGTCCTCGGGTGCCGTGCGGGATTCGCGGCTCGCGCTGTGCCTGGCGACAAAGCGGGTGCTCGCCGCTGGGCTCACCATGCTCGGAATTGAGCCCCTGGAGCGAATGTAACCTGCGAGGCCCTCTGGAGCCGCCCTACCTGAGCTCGTCGGGGTGGATCTGGCGGTCGGCTGCGAGCCACGCCGCGCCGACAATCCCTGCGGTGTTCAGCAGCTTGGCCGGCACCACCTCGGCATGGAGCTTGAGCTTCGGAATGAACTTGTCGGAGTTCTTGCTGATGCCGCCACCGATCACAATCAGGTCCGGCCACAACAAAGCCTCGAGTCGCTCCAAATACTTCTGGAGGCGCGGAATGTACTCCTTGTAGGAGAGGCCCTCTCTCTCCCTGACGCTGGCGGCGGCACGTTTCTCGGCGTCATGCCCGTCGATCTCGATATGGCCTAGCTCTGAGTTCGGGATGAGGACGCCGCGGTAAACGATCGCGGTGCCGATCCCGGTGCCGAGCGTCGCCATCAGCACTAGGCCGGGATGGCCCTTGGCGGCGCCGTAGTGCACCTCGGCGATACCGGCCGCGTCGGCATCATTGACAAGCAGAATGTCGCGCCCCAGGCGATTCTCGAAGATCTTCTCCGCCTCGGCGTCGATCCACGACTTGTCGATATTCGCGGCAGATCGGGTCTTGCCATGGGTGACAACGGCCGGAATTGTGACGCCGAGCGGCCCGTCACCGATGATGTCGGCGAAACTGTCCACGATTTCAGCGACCACCTCTGCCACATTCTTCGGTGTCGACCTCTGGGGTGTGGTGATGCGAAGTCGCTTCGCCGTGAACTCACCCGTCGCAAGGTCGACGGGCGCTCCCTTGATGCCGCTGCCGCCGATGTCGATGCCGAGCACGGGCGCGCTTCGTACCGGTTCTTCGCTCATGCTCGCGAGCCTAGCGATATCCGGCCGCCGCCGGGAGGGCCAGATCTTTACTGCGGATGCGGGTCAGAGTCAGACCAAGACGTCGTCGCCGATGTCGTCCAGTGAATCCATGTCCAGCAACTCTGCGATCAGCAGCAAGAGCTGCTCATGTTCTGGTGTGATGGTTCGGCCGTATGGGCCGCGGTTGCGGGCGACCGCAACCCCGATCCTGAGCAGTGCAAGCCTGAAGTCGGCGGATGCCTCAGGGTCAATTCGGTCTAGGATCGCCACGATGTGGCGCAGCCCGGAAACGACCGGTCGGTCATCGAGCTCGAAGTCAAGCAGCAGACCGGAGCGGTCCTCCGTCATGGAGGTGAGGATGTCCCGCGCGGGGTACGGTGTACGCAGCGCCACTGCGACGACCGTGTCCCAGAAGGCGGCGAGCTCGTAACTCTTGAATTGGTTGTACGTTCCGGCCAGAGAGCTCAGCACCCATAAAGGTCCGAACTGGAGCGTACGCATCTCAGCAGGTTGCAGATTCAAGAGTCGGCCGCCTTTCCCTGCGCCAACTATCCGCCGCTCATAGCAACCAGACAAGCTCCAGCCTGGCCTGAAGTACGTCACAGCCCCGTGGCGGCAAGCTCAGCGATTCAGCTGGCGGAGGCACCACGCGTAGAGATGCGGGTCGAATGCGTACGCGTTGGAGAAATAGAAGCCATAAAAGCGCCGGTACGCATCGATCCAACGAACGATCTCTCGCCCGTGGCGTTCCACTGTCACCGCCTGCAGCCAGGCCGCGTCTGCGGCCGCATCGGCGTACGGCTCGAGCTCAAGGAAGATCAAGGCGCCGGCCACATCCATCAATGGGTCGGCGTGCACTGTGTGGGGGCTGAAATCAGCGATTCCGGTAACGACCGGTCCCTGCGGACTCATGCTGATGTAGGCGTTGGGCGGGCAGACATCACCATGCACAATCGCAGGGACGACGGACCGCTGCGCCAGCTCGCCATGCAGCCGGTTCCAGACCTCGGCCACGTCAGGAATGTCGCGTTCCAGCTGAGTCCGGCTGCTCTGGAGCGGTCCCCGCAGCATGCTCGAGAGCAGCTCAACAAGAGTGCTGAATTGCTGTGGCACGCCCTCGCCTATCAGCCGCGCGAAGCCCGGCACCGGACTCGGCAGTAGTTGCAAGCGCTCGGTGGCATCGAGGAAGCTGATCAAGGCCGGGCGCCGTTCGGCCATGTCGGCATGTTGCAGCCAGCCCGAGAAGTTCCGACCCGAGAGCCGGCGATCCACGGTGAAGAACCGCCCGTTGCGCTCGCCCATTTCAAGGATCATTGGCAGCTCCAGGCCGATGTCACTGCCAACCCAGGTCTGATAGAGGGCATATAGTTGGCCAGCCGTACGGCGCGGTGCCTCGTGCCGGCTCCGGTAGAGCCGCAGCACTCGCTCATGATCAATCGCGAATACCTCGCTCTCGCCTCCGGCGCCGAGTAATTGATCACGACCGGTGCCGAAGGCGGCTAGCAGCTCGGCCTCGCCTTGATGATCATCGGTACGTACCGTCTCGACTGCTCGGCGCTGTCGCTCGGCGGCACGAGCAGCTCGCGCCCGATCCAGCTGGCTCAGCGCCAGTTCGCGGGCAGTGTGCTCGTCCAGTTGGTGTGCCACGGCATTCACGGGCCCTCTTGGCGTGTGGACATGGACGTCGGCAAGGCGGAGCAGCCGTTGCAGCGGACCTTGCTCGATACGTACGGACTGGGTCTTCGCGTGGGGGACGACATCGCGTACGTGGGTGAACCAGCCCTGTTCGGTGATCAAGGTTCGGTCGTCCCAGCCATAGCGGAGGGTCCAGAAGTCGAACCAGCGCACCCAGCGCGCGCGTTTCGGCGATGGGTGCAGCTCGATGTCATCAAGATCAAATCCAGGCAGTACTCGCCCGATGGCCAGCTCGACTTCGTCAAGGGTGGCGACCGGGAGCAGCACGCTGGAGGCGTTCGATTCGTTGTCCTCGCTGTCGCCGTGGGCGTAGCCGAGAATATCGACGTCGACCCGATACCAGCCCTGCAGCTTCCAGAGCAGCGGCTGGCTGGTCTTGACGCCCTGGATGCGATTGATCGGCACCGATTGGCTTGTGAGATTGGTCAGGCCGCGAGTGATCCGCAGGCCGCGGGGAGACTCGGCCAACGTGAAGTTGAACATGCCGATCACCCGCCGCCAAATCAGCGTCAGGATGCCGATGATCAACGGAATCAAGGCACCTAGGGCGAAGGGAACAACGCCCAAGGCAGCAGTTACGACGAAAATGATGACCGTGATGGCTGCCGGGATCAACCACTCACTCGAGAGCAGGAAGCTGAGGGTCAGCCGTTGCGGTGACACGTGAACCAGCGGCTGATCGGTCGTTCCCAAGTCGGTGAAGATGCTCGCTGCTGCTTGTTGATCAAGATCGCGGATGCTGGCCTGGTGCCCATGTGCTCGGGTGAGCAGATAGTCCCGCAATCTGGATGCTTTGCCTCGGCTCAGGTAGCGGAGCTTGGTGCTGCTGTTCCCCGCATCGAGGCGCAGCTCAGCGAGACCGAACATTCGTGCAGCGAGCGGTTGGATGATGTCGACCGACTGGAGCCGCTCAAACGGGATCTTCGTGGATTTCTTGAAGATCCAGCCGGTCTCGATCCGCAGTTCCTCGTCGTCGATGACGAATCGGGTGAAATACCAGGCGACGAAGCCGGTGACGGCAGCCAGCACTACGACGATGCCGAGAATGGGCAGGATCAACGTCAGACCGCCCGCAGCGAACTGATCCTCGCCAGCGCTCGTGACAATTTCCCGACTCCACCCGATGGCGATCGCGACGAAAATGAGCCAACCGCGGACGAATGGCGTCAGGGGATGTGGTCGCTCAGTCTGCTTGAGCGAACGGTCGGTCGGTCCCGGTGGTGGACCGTCGGTGGTAACCGTCGGGTCGGGGGCAGAGGTGTGCTGAGGCGGCTGCGATGCGGTCATAGCCCCGAGGCGTGCGCTTCGCCGAGCTCGGTAAGCCGATCGCGCAGTCGCGTTGCCTCCTCCGGACTCAGCCCGGGAATCCGGGCACCGGTTTCGGGGCTGGCCGTCTTCAAGGAGACCGATGCCAGGTCGAAAGCGCGCTCCAACGGACCGGATTCCACCTCGACCAGCTGCATTCGCCCATATGGCACGGCTATCAGGCTGCGGAACATCACGCCGTGCGTGATGTAGAGATCGTCCTTCCGTTCCACATAGCCCCAGGAGCGCCAGCTACGAGCGACGAATCCGAGTCGGATGATGACGATCACGATGGCGGCTGCCCAGATCAGACCGGAGATCCACCAGCGTCCTGAGGTGACTCCGACGATCACCGCCGGAATGGTCAAGAGCACAGGGGGAACAACCAAGCTGGTCAGCTGGCGCATGGAGCGGTACTTCGGGGAGAGGCGTTTCCACTCGTACGCCGGCGGCGCAAACAGTTCTTCCATAACGAGTTCAGGCTACGTGCTGGTGCCGCGGAGGCGCTGTCTTGAGGCCGTGGCGTTAATGCAGTGGCTACCGCCGCTTGCTCGGCTTGGGGCCGCGTACCGATACGCCGCCGAACAACGTCATGCCCTTGATAACGAGGGTTGGTGCACCCGGTGCCGGGACACCGACGTCGCGGACATCCGTACCGCCAAAGACTCCCGCAGTCTGGTCCTGCACGTCGAGACCCTCGGGAACCTTGATATCGAGCCCCCCGAAACACCAAAAACCTGAGATTTCCACTACCGGGGATTCGAAAATGGCATCGCGAAGATCAAGATCCATG
>JBKPTR010000253.1:0-7436 GCA_046735615.1 Actinomycetota bacterium | reverse complement strand
TCTTGCCTATAGAGAACCGGAAGCCCGGCAGATGCGGGTCTGCCGGGCTTCCACGGGTGGGCATACTGGGGGGCAGGGTCCCACCCGCGCCAGTCGGATCTATTTGATCTTGATCGTCTGGCCGATGTAGATCAAGTTCGGCTTCTTGATCGTCTTTTTGTTGAGCTTCCACAAGGCTTTCCAGCCACCCTTCACGTGGTAGCGCTTAGCGATCTTGCGAAGTGTATCGCCCCGCTTCACATGAATGGTCTTGCTACTGGCATTTGTACTGTACTTCTTTGGAGCCACCTTCTTGGCGATCTTCTTCTTCGAGTCGCTTACCTTGGTGGTTTTTGACGCTCCAGGGTTGGTCGCCGGTGTCGCGTTCCGGTCCGCTTTGCCGTTCGACTTGGTCAGTCCCGCACGTCGGCCGCAAGTCGGCCAGGCCCCCGCACCTTGGCCTGCTAGCACGCGGCGTGCGATCGCGATCTGTTCCGCCTTGGTTGCCTGGTGGGCCTGGTCGGCGTACGTTCTCCCGCCGTGCGCATTCCAGGCGCTCGCAGCGAACTGCACGCCACCGTAGTAACCATTGCCGGTGTTGATCTTCCAGTTGCCACCGCTTTCGCACTTGGCGACGCGGTCCCACACGGTCGTCGCCTCTGCCTCGGCAGGTGCGGCGCCTGCGAGCCCAATCCCGCAGGACAGGGCAAGCGCAGCGCTCACGCCGACGGCGCGCTTGATGATGGTGGATGTCAACGTAGGAATGAATCCTTCCCCGAGTACGCCTGTGGGGCACCAGGTACGGGGCCGCATCGGGCCCGGCGCTCACGCGGTGCGAGAGATGCACCGCTGTGAGCGCTTCACCCCGGGACTCTCTCTCATCCCCTGGCGTGAGAGAGATCCGCTGGTTCCTCCACCTCAGCTTTCGCCCGGGACGTTCCCGGCAAGGCGCCGTCCAGCAGAGTTCGGCAGACGGACGCGCGATCTCAGCAGGCACATCGGATGCCTGTGAGTCCTTCCCCCTGGCGTACCGCCCCGCCCGCTTTGATAACGAAACGGAAACGAGCCGCTCTCCACCGTAAAGGCAACCTTCTTGGGAACGCAACACTTTGCGATACCAATTTGTGACCTTTGAGTGTTTCGAGCTCCAAAGCCACAGACGGGCGGGACCTGCCGGAAACCAAGAAAGGCCTGGCTTGATAGCCAGACCTTGGGGAGGTTGTCGGAGAGGACGCTCGGGGGTTCGTCCCCTCCGGCAACCTGTGGCGCCCAGATTACTAAAGAACTCGCAGAAAATGAACCCCGTACATTTCAACAGAAAACCAGGTACACTCCGCGACCACACTTCTGACTGGTGGCTCTGGCCTCCTCGCAGGCGTCAACCTTCGACCAGACCTATCAACGCAGCCTCGACCGCGAGAAGCGGCGCAACGTTCCCCTCCAGCGCCGTCCGGCACGCTAGCAAGGCGTCGATCCGGCGCAGTGTCGATTCGGCGGTCGACTTTCGAGCCAGCACAGCGATCTGAGGGCTCAGATCCTCATTGATCAGCGGCGCCCCCGAGGCGGTCTGAATGCTCAGCACATCCCGATAGAAGCCGGTCAGCTCAGTCAGCGTTCGATCAATCGCATCCCGCTGGAAGCGCTTGGTTCGAGCCCGCTGCTGCTCCTCCAGCTCCTTGATCGCAGCCTGCGCCTGGCGCGGCTTTGCCCCCTTCGTGCCGAATCCCAACGCCTCTTCCAGTGCAGAACGTTCCCTTGCGTCCAGCTCACTCGTCGCCTCGCCCGCCTCCGCCGTGGACGCTTCCACCAGCTGGGCCGCTGCAGTCAGGCACGCACCCAGCCCATGCAACTGGAAGGGGATCTGCAAGACCTGTTGCCGCCGTTCCCGAGCATCCTCGTCTCGAGCCAACGCGCGCGCCCGACCGATGTGTCCCTGCGAAACCCGCGCAGCGTACGCCGCTAGCTCCGGTGCGATCCCATCGCGGCTCTCGAGCAAACGGGCCACCGCAGGAATGCTCGGCGTCTGCAACGTCAGAAGTCGGCACCGCGATCGAATGGTCGCCACCACATCGTCAACCGTCGGAGCACACAGGATCCACACCGTTCGGGGAGCCGGCTCCTCGATGCTCTTCAGCAGAGCATCGGCGCCGCGTTCGGTGATCCGATCCGCGTCCTCGATCACAATGACCTGCCACCGTCCCAGAGTCGGGCTCATGGCAGACCGGCGTACCAGCTCACGCACCTCGTCGACGCCGATGGACAGCAGCTCGGTGCGCACCAGCGTGACGTCGGGGTGTGCGCCGGACAACGACGTTCGGCATGCGTTGCACCGCCCGCACCCGCCCGAGGTGCACTGCAGCGCCGCGGCGAAGGCCCGGGCTGCATTCGATCGTCCCGAACCGGGAGGACCGGTAAACAACCAGGCGTGACTCATGGCGTGCGGCTCGCCTGACACCGCTCGCTGCAGCGTCGCGACAGCCGCGGTCTGACCGACCAACTCCGCCCAAACACCGAGGTCGCGACCGGCGGTAGCCTCGACGTCTGCAGCCATGTCGACCACTCTGCCATTCGCTACTGACGTCATCGGCCGCGCGATGGCACGAGCAGTTGCATGACCCGGGCTGCCACCTGGGCGGCAATCTCCTCCCGTGACGCCCGCCCGTCGAGCACGAGGTAGCGCTCGGGGTCGCGCTGCGCCAGCCTGAGGAAAAACTGCCGAGTCCGTTCGTGAAACACCTCGCCCGCGGACTCCAACCGATCCTTCTCGCGTTTGGCATGTACCGTCACGCTGAGCTCAGCGTCCAGCACGACCGTAAGGTCGGGTCGCAAGTCCTCGGTCGCCCAGCGGGCGATGTGCTCGACCTCAGCCAGGTCCAGCACGCGGCCGCCCCCCTGGTACGCCAGCATCGAGTCGACATATCGGTCGCACACCACCACCGCGCCCCGCTCCAGCGCGGGCCGTACCACCGAGAAGATGTGCTGCGCCTTGTCGGCCGCGTATAGCAATGCCTCCGCGCGAGGTGACATCTCGCCGGTTGCCGGGTCCAGAACGATCTGGCGGACCATCGCTCCGACGGTGGTGTCTCCGGGCTCGAATGTCTTCAGTACTTCATGCCCTTCGTTGGCCAGCCACGCGCAGAGCCGATCAACTTGGGTGGTCTTGCCAACCCCGTCACCGCCCTCGAAAACGACAAAGACCCCGCCCGCTGTGGTCACGCGCCCAGCTTCTTTTTGGTCTTGGCCCATGACTCAGCGAACTCGCGGCGAGCGTGGCGTGACTTCCGCGTCTCTCGTTCAAAGTCGCGACCAGCGGCAAAGGCCTGCTCGGGAAGGAGACTGGCGACACGCTCATAGGTGGCCAGCTCACGGTGATGATCATTGTGGATCTCCCACAGGAGCTGCCGGGGCTTGAGGAGATGCTGTTGGATGATCGCTGACTCTTCCGGCAGTACCTGGGACGCCACACCAACCACCCACTCGAGGCGTCCCATCTCCTGCCAAGCCTCCTCCCACTCCTCGTCCAGGGAGTCGACGTTCAGGTGATCTGCGCAGCGGCGCATGCGCGTGACAGCCATCGAGACAAGGCCGGCAAGCACCTCGCCGGCAGGATCTGAGCGCTGATCAGCCAGCTTTGGTGAGCGGACAGCGGCAACGAGCCGTTCCAGCACAGTGAGATAGCGCTCGCTGCGTAACCGAGCGGTCAGCCGGACGTGCTCCTGCGCATTCGGCGAGCTTGCTTCCAGGCTGATCCAGCCGAGCTCGTCGTAGAGATCCTCGACCCAATCAGGATCAAGCACGATCGAGAGTCCCTTGAGCTCCTCCCGCAGTCGCGCCGCCTGATCAGCGAGCCGATCAACGGCGGTGAGATCACCGCCACGGATGGCTAGATCGGCCTCGACTATCTGACGCAACCGTAGTGCGACGAGCTGAGAGACGAACTTCTTGAAAGATGCGGCCGCGTCGAATGGGCCGGGCACCGGTACGTCGGTCGGTCCGGTCGCAGGGGCACCCAGCCGAGAAACCAGCCGCGGGAAACGCGGTACCTGGGTAGCGCCAACTTGCACCAAGGATCGTTCCAGCCAGGCCAACTGCTCATCGTTCAATCCAGGCCCGACGGGGGTGATCAACACCTCGCGGTAGCGCGCGGTCGTCAAGCCGCCCCGTCGTACGGTAACCCTGTCGTCGCGAAGTAGAGCCAGCGTGGATTCTTCGTTGTCGCGCAGCGCGAACTCCCGCCGATCGCAGGTGAGCGCAGCTACCGGACCCAGCGTCGCCCGGCGACGCAGCGGTCGGATCATGTCGGCCAGCTGTTCTGGAAGATCGGCATGGCCCATGAGCTCGATCCGGTCTTGGGGCAACAGCGGCTGCCAGTCCGGGGCGGTGATGTACCACTCGCCGCGCCCGTCGAGCACTCGATGGGCAAGGAGGACACCAGATCGGATCAGTCGGTGATCAGGCGCGTCCAGCAAGGTGACAGAGATCTCGTACGCGGCGTTGTGCCCGGCCCGCGCCACCAGGTGGTGCAGACCAAGATCAGGATTGATCAAGCGCGGGGTCGCTGCGCTGTAAGGCATGTCGTAGTAGCGCTGCCCCGGAGGATTGGTACCGGACCGCTCGGGAAGCGCAGCGGGCTGGGCAACCACGCGCTCAACGTGGTTGCTCGCATTGGCCTTGCGGCGCTTCTTCTTACCCATGGTCGAACACTAGTGGTGTCTTGCCGGCAGCGGTGGTCGCTATGGCGACCGTCAGCCGGCTTTGGCGCGTGCCGTCTTCGCCGTCACTTTTTTTGCGGCCGGTTTCGGAGACGAGTTGGTCGCGGCGGCCGTCGCTTGTCTGCGCCTCGCCGGGCGCTTCTTGGGTGCCGGCCCTTTCGCCCGCTTCTCGGCCAACAGCGCGGCGGCACGCTCGCTGGTGATCGTTTCGATGTCGTCGCCACGCCGCAACGTCGCGTTGATCTCACCATCGGTGACGTAGGGCCCGAAGCGCCCTTCCTTGATGATCATGGGCCGCCCAGAGGCAGGGTCGGCGCCGAGATCTTTGAGTGGCGGCTTGGCCGCCGCCCGGCGGGGTTGCTTTGGTTGCGCGTAGATCGCCTGAGCTTCATCGAGTGTGATCGAGAAGATCTGATCTTCGCTTTCCAGGGAGCGTGAGTCCGAGCCCTTCTTCAGGTACGGCCCGTAGCGGCCGTTCTGCGCGGTGATCTCCACACCGTCGACATCGGTGCCCACCGCTCTGGGCAGACTCATCAACTGAAGCGCCTGCTCAAGAGTGACCGTGTCTATGCTCATCGAAGCGAATAGCGATCCAGTCCGCGGCTTGACGCCCTTCGGCGCGTCCTCGTCGAGGATCTCGGTGACGTACGGGCCGAAACGCCCATTCTTCGCGACGATCATTCGCGATGTCTGCAGGTCCAGGCCTAGCTCTCGCTCCTCGCCCACCGGCTTCGCCAGCAGCTCCCGAGCAAGATCAACGGTGAGCTCGTCAGGCGGAAGATCATCAGCGACGTTGGCCCGGCGGCCATCCTCGTCCTCCACGTAGGTGCCATAGCGGCCGACGCGTACGACGATCCTCGGGGTGCCCGTTTCCAAGGCGTCAAGATCGGTGATCTCGAAGGTCGAAAGCCTACGAGCGTCGATCTCACCGAGCTCGGAAACCAGTCGATGCAGTCCCTCACGGTCGTCACTGCCGAAGTAGAAGTCGGTCAAGACTCGGAGCCGCTCGGCATGCCCATCGGCAATCTGGTCCAGCACCTCCTCCATCTCGGCAGTGAAGGCGTAGTCCACGAGCTTGGGGAAGTGCTCCTCGAGCAACCGCGTCACCGCAAAGGCCAACCAGGTGGGTACGAGGGCAATGCCTCTCTTGAATACGTAATCCCGCGCGGTGATCGTGCGGATGATCGTGGCGTACGTCGAGGGCCGGCCGATCTCCAGCTCCTCCAGCTTGGCCACCAGCGACGGCTCGGTGTAGCGGGCCGGGGGCCGAGTCTCGTGCCCTGACGCGGTCACGGACTCGGGCCGCAATGGTTGCCCGGCAGTGAGGCGCGGAAGCCGGGTCTGCTCGTCGTCGGTGTGGCCGTCGGTCTCCTCGACCGATTCCACGTAGGCCTTGAGGAAGCCGTAGAAGGTGATCGTCCGGCCGGAGGCCACGAAGGTGCACGGCTGGCCATCACTGGGCCGGGCGTTGATCTTGACCGTAATCGAGAGGCCCTCGGCGTCTTTCATCTGGGATGCGATCGTGCGCATCCAGATCAGCTCATAGAGCCGGAACTGATCGCCGGTCAGCCCAGTTTGGGCCGGTGTCAGAAAGGTTTCACCGGCAGGCCGGATCGCCTCGTGGGCCTCCTGGGCGTTCTTGACCCTGGATGTGTAGATACGCGGCTGGTCCGGCAGGTAATCGGCGCCGAAGAGTTGACGGACCTGGTGCCTGGCAGCGGCGATCGCGCTGCCTGAGAGCGTGATCGAGTCGGTCCGCATATAGGTAATGAACCCAGCCTCGTAGAGATCCTGGGCGACCGACATTGTTCGCTGCGCGGTGAATCCGAGTTTGCGGCCAGCCTCTTGCTGCATCGTGGTGGTGCGGAATGGTGCGTACGGGCGGCGGCTGTAGGGCTTGGACTCGACACTGCCCACCTCAAAGCTGGCAGAGCGCAGCGAGTCGGCAAGAGCCTGCGCCTGGTTCTCATCCAGCAGCACGAGCTGATCATGATCCCTGTTGATCAAGGAACCACGGCTGTCAAAATCGCGGCCCTGGGCGACCCTTCGATCGCCAACCCGGGTGAGCCGGGCCGGGAAGAGCGGAGGTTCAGCATCGGGGCCGGCGTCGAGGATCGCGTCCAGATCCCAGTAGGACGCGCTGCGGAAGGCGATGCGTTCCCGCTCTCGATCAACGACCAGCCGAGTCGCAACTGACTGCACGCGTCCGGCCGACAGCCGTGGCATGACCTTCTTCCACAGCACAGGCGAGACCTCGTAACCGTAGAGACGATCAAGGATCCGGCGCGTTTCCTGGGCATCGACGAGATCTTCGTCAAGATCACGCGGATTGGCGACAGCCTCGGCGATGGCGGCCTGGGTGATCTCATGGAAGACCATGCGTTTCGCCGGAACCTTGGGCTTCAGCTCCTGAAGCAGATGCCAGGCGATCGCCTCGCCCTCACGGTCACCGTCAGTGGCAAGCAACAGCTCGTCGGCACCGGCCAGTGCGTCCTTCAGTGAGCGAATAGTCGCCCGCTTCTCCGGGTTGACAACGTAAAGAGCTTCAAAACCGTTGTCCACGTTCACGCCAGTGCGAGCCCACTTCTCACCCTTGTATTTCGCGGGGACTTCGGCGGCACCTGTCGGGAGGTCGCGAATATGACCGCGGCTGGACTCGACGATGTAGCCGTCGCCGAGAAAGCTCGCGATCTTGTTCGCCTTGGTCGGGGACTCGACGATCACGAGCCGCCTGCCCCCTGCCTT
>JBKPTR010000252.1:0-18083 GCA_046735615.1 Actinomycetota bacterium | reverse complement strand
CTCAAGGGCCGTGCTGCGAGACGGGCACGGAAACAACAGCGGATCGTGCGGGCCCAGCTGGCGGAGCGAGACCGCCAGCTCGCGGGACAGAAGTGGGGCGTGAGCCTGGGCACCGTGGACCTCGCCGACGTGCCCATTGATCAGGTGCGGCAGCTCATTGTGGTCAGCGACAGTGCAAGCCAGGTTTTCGCCGGCACGCTCCAGTCGGCCATCGATCCCCACGGGCGGCTCAGCCTCGAAGAGGCCGAGACGGTGCTGCGGGTCGCCGCGGCCGAGGATGTGTTCACCGGCTCGCACGGCGGTTGGCAGGGTCGGATCGACGAACGCGGACGCGGCCTGTCCGGAGGTCAACGGCAACGAGTGGTGCTGGCGCGAGTGCTGGGGCTCGATCCGCAGATCTTGATCTTGGTCGAACCCACCTCCGCAGTCGATGCGCATACTGAGGCGCTGATCGCTGAGCGGCTGGTGGCACATCGGCGTGGCAAGACCACAATCGTGACCACAGTCTCGCCGCTACTGCTGCACCATGCCGATCGCGTGGCGTTCTTGCTCAACAAACGGATCACGGCGTACGGGACGCATGAGGAACTGTTGCGGAGAAACCCGGACTATCGGCGTACGGTGGCGCGCGCGCTGGACGAGCCCGCGGAGGAATCCGATGGCTGAGCTGCAGATCGGTTTGCAGGGCTCGGCAGAGACCTGGCGATCGACGCCGCCGACGCCGCAGGTGCCGGAGGTGTTGCTGCCCCCGAAGAGCGGCTCATGGGCGTCACGGCTGCGAGCCTTGCGGCGCCGCCACCTGCTCCGAGAGCGGCGGGCAGAGGAGTTCTTCGCAGATTCGCGCAAGCCCGACCTGGGACTTCCCGTGGCCGACCGGCGTGACGTGGGCGCCTTCACCGCTCGCTTGCTCAGCAGGCGGCGTTGGATCATCACCGCGCTGCTGCTGTTGCATGCGCTGGCTGCCGTCGCCGGCCTGATCGTGCCTCGCATTCTCGGTTCGCTGGTGGACGCCGCATCGGCTGGCGGCACCCTGGCATCGACGCTGGAAGGGCTGGCACTGGCAGTCACCGGCGTTGTCGTGATGCAAGCGATCTTGACCTTCTTCGCGCTGTGGGTGTCGGTGATCTTTGGCCAGGACTTGCTATCAGAGGCACGCGAGTATGTCGTGCAGACGGTCCTCGGGCTGCCGTTGGGCCGGGTCGAGAGCGCGAGCACCGGCGATCTGGTGACACGCGTGACTCGTGACGTGTCCACGATGAGCATGAGTGTCCGCTTCGGCTTGCCGGAGTCCGTGATCGCCGGTATGACGACGCTGCTGACGGTGGTCGCCATGCTCTTGAACTCGCCACTGCTCACCCTGCCGCTACTGGTGACGGCGCCGTTGTTGATCATCGCTGCGAGGCGTTACGTGAAACGGGCGCCGAAGGGCTACATAACCGAGGGGGGCACCTACTCGCAGATCAACTCGACGTTCACCGAGACGGTCGAAGGCGTGCGCACTGTTGAGGCTCTCGGACTGCAGAGGAATCGGATCCAGCGCGGCGACGATGACATAGCGGTTTCCGCGCAAGCCGAGCGTTACACGATGACACTGCGCAACCTGCTGTTCATCGTGATCGGCTTCGCGTACGACACACCGCTGGTCATGGTAGTGCTCCTCGGCGCCGTCGGTTATGTGAACGGCTGGGTCACCTTGGGTCAGGTAACCGCGGCGACGCTGTACGTGCAGGCCCTTGTCGAGCCACTTGATCGGCTGATCCGCAATGTCGACCGGCTACAAGTTGGCATCGCTTCCACCTGCCGGCTGCTTGGCATCGCCGCTGTCCCGCAGGATCGCGAGCCAGGCGATGAGTTGCCGGTGGGAATCCAGCTGGTCGGACGGAACCTGCGCTTCGCCTACCGCGATGATCATGACGTGCTGCATGGCATCGACCTGGCGCTGCATCCTGGAGAAAGGCTGGCCATTGTCGGGCCGAGCGGCTCCGGCAAGTCCACATTGGGACGGCTCATGTCGGGCATCAACAAGCCACGTACTGGCTCCGTCACGGTGGGTGGCGTGGAGCTCACTGCCCTACCACTGCAGGTACTGCGCACTGAGGTCGCCTTGGTGACTCAGGAGCACCACGTGTTCGTCGGTACCGTCCGGGACAACATCATCTTGGCTCGAGAGTCATCGCCTGACGAGGTGGTGGTCGAGGCGCTGCGCACCGTCGACGCGTGGGACTGGGTGCAACGACTGCCCCAGCAACTCGGTACCGTGCTCGGCTCCGGTCAACAGAAGCTGACCCCTGCGCAGGCGCAACAGATCGCGCTTGCCCGGTTGGTGGTTGCCGACCCGCACACCCTGGTGTTGGATGAGGCCACATCGTTGATCGACCCGCGTACCGCCCGGCATCTGGAGGGCTCCATGGCCGCGCTGCTCCAAGATCGTACTGTCGTTGCGATCGCACACCGGCTGCACACCGCACACGATGCCGACCGGATCGCGGTCGTGATCGACGGCCGGATTGCGGAGCTGGGTAGCCATCACGAGCTCGTGACGGCCGACGGCGAGTACGCCCGCTTGTGGCGGGCCTGGAGCTCCTGACCCGGTCGTCGATGGTGGGGTGCCTAGCGCGCGACGGACAGGATGATCTTGCCTAGGTTGTCCCCAGATTCGAGACGCGCGTGTGCGGCCGCGGCTTCGGCCAGGGGGAACATCGTCAGAGGCGGCAGCTTGATCGTGTCGTCCGCGATCAGCGGCCAGACTCTCTCGACCAGACGGCGGCAGATCGCTGCCTTCTGCTCGACTGGTCGGGAGCGTAGCAAGCTCGCGGTCACAATGCCGCGCCGCTGCATCAAGGACGACAGGTCGAGTGTCCCGCTCCTACCACCTTGCATGCCGATGATCGCCAGCAGGCCATCGGCCGCCAGCAGCTGAACATGATCACCGAGATACTTGGCGCCCATATTGTCCAAGATCATGTTGACACCATTGGCGGCGATGTCCCGAACCCCGGCCGCCCAATCGCCGCGGTAAGAGATCGCATAATCTGCGCCGATGGAACGGCAGTAGCGCAGCTTGTCCTCGCTACCTGCAGTCGTGATCACCTTGGCTCCAAGGCTCTTCGCGTACTGGATGGCGAAAGAGCCGATACCGCCGGCGCCGCCGTGCACCAAGAAGACGTCGCCGTCGGCAAGGTCGGCCAGTTCGACGTTGGAGTAAACGGTCGCTGCGACCTCGATCACGCCTGCCGCGGCGACCAGTTCCACTCCCAGCGGCGGCGGCACGACTTGGCCAGTGGGCACGGCAACGTACTCCGCGTAGCCGCCACCAGCCAGAAGCGCGATGCACGGATCCTCGACCTCCCAGTTGGAAACCGCCTCCCCAACCCCCGCGATTGTCCCTGACACCTCGAGGCCGATGAGGGAACTGGCCCCAGGCGGCGGCTGGTAGTGACCCTGCCGCTGCAGCAGATCAGCCCGGTTGACACCCGCTGCCGCAACCTTGATCAGCACCTCGTCAGGTCGCGGTTTTGGCGTCTCGAGCTCCCGCAATTCGAGCACGTCCGGAGGTCCGGGTTCCCGTGCAACGATGGCTTTCACGCCCCACAGCGTGCCATAGGTCGACGTAGGTGTCGGCTAGGATCTGGATGCTCGCCGCGCTGGTGGGTGCCCAAGTATGGGCTGGGCGAGGTCGCATAGTGGACTAGTGCAGGCGCCTTGAAAGCGCCCGAGCGGGAGACCGTTCCGTGGGTTCGAATCCCACCCTCGCCGCGTCGCCATCGAATTGCCGTCGAGCAAGCTCAGCCGAATCGGTAGGGTGCAGCGGTGAGCGATTCAGGCGGCCTACAACCTCGCGAGACGCGGTTCGCGCTGGCGGCCCCACCTCCGGTGCGCTCACTCGCGATCAGCGCCGGGGCGGCTGTGATAGCTGCGGCCATGATCGTGCTCAGCAGTGCGCTCGATCTGCCGCAGGTGGTCACAGCTGCTGGCGTAGGCCTGTTGATCCTTGCGGTTGTGCTTGCTGTGGTTGCGCTGCTTCTCACGGCGCGGCTGCGCACCACATTGGTCTTGGACCCCGAGACGATCACGATCATCAAAGGCCGTCGCCGTCGGGTCGTGCCCTGGTCGATGATCGACATCGTCAGGCGGCAGGGACCTCGACTGTTGTTGATCACTAAGCCAGAGGGTGGCGCGGACGTGACTGTTGTCAATCCCGGAACTGCGACCGACGCCACCTTCGACGCGCTGATCGCCGAGATCCAGCAGCGTCTGGACGCCGACCGCGGTTACGGGCGAGTTCTTTAGCGCCCATCCAGGCTCGGGCGCAGAGACAATCAGCGGTAGGGCCGAGCCGTTTCGGCGATCTTCGGGTCGTACGCACACGCGTCGTTGACGCTTTCGCTCTGGATTGTGGCGCCAGATTTCTTCTTCGCCTTGGGGTTCTTGGTTTCGCCGATGGCAGCTTTGACACGTTTACGCATCAGTGAGAAATCCGGATTGCTGCTATGGAACCCGTTGGCGCCGGACTTGAAGACGATGCTGCGGACATTGCCGTCCTTCACCCGCAGGCTCAGATCGACCATCAGCGGCAGCACCTCCCGCGGCATGTCGGTGTAGACGAGCTGCTTGCCGGCCTTAGCGACGTCCTCATAGCGGGCCAGCATGTTGGTGGGGTTGGCCTGCTTGATGATTGCGTTGATCACGCAGCGCTGCCGGTCCATCCGTGCGAAGTCGTCCGAGCCATAGCGGCCGCGGGCGTACCAGAGCGATTTGTAGCCATTGAGTTTTTGATTCGGCCCCGGCTTGAGGAAATCCTTCGGTGGGATGTGGCGATCTGTGTTACCTCCGATGGGGATGTAGGTGTTGATGTTGAGCCGGATGCCGCCGAGAGCATTGATCATCTTGCTGAATCCCTGCAAGTTGATCAGCACGTAGTAATCTACCTGCAACCCAAGTGCCTCGCCCACTGAGAGCTTGAGCACATCGGCGCCGAGATTATCCGTCGGGCCGAGCGCGTCCTTGGGGACGGTGCGCGGCACATTGCGGTACATCGCATTGAGGAAGTACTCAGCGTCGTTGGGATTGCCGTTCGTGAACCCATATCGGTAGTACTTGCGTAGCGGTGAATCCGACGGGAAGGGCATGCGTGATGCGTTACGCGGAAGGCTGAACAGCGCGGTATCGCCAGTCTTGGTGTCGATGCTTGCCAAGATCACGGTGTCAGTGCGAGTGCCTACTCGACCGGGACCTGCGTCACCCCCGAGCAGTAGGACATTGAGTCGCGGCTTGCCGGCCCAGGGGTCTTGAGGCTTCGGCTTGCCGGGCGTGGTCTGAGTGGCCTCGAGCGTCGGGCGGGTCGCGCTCTTAGTCTCGTTCTCACTCTTGAATACCGCACTGAGCGAGCCTGCCGTGACGTAGGAATAGTGGGCGGCCACCGCCATCGGAGCAGCGACGGCAAAGGAGAGTACGCCGACGAGAATCCCGCCGATCGCCCGCTGGCCCCGAGTTGGCCGATCGCGCAGGCTGAGATGGCTGGCGATGATGACGGCTACCCAGACGAGTCCGATAACGAGCAGTGCAACTGCTGCCCGGCGCAACGTTGTGGGGTCGACTGCGTGCGCGAGCAGGCCCTGACGATCGAATGCTGCGTAAACACCCAGCGCGAGGAGGGCGGCGGCGAAGATGCCAAGGACGATGCTGCCGATGATTCGGCGTCGGCCTGCGATCAGCCCTAGCCCGGGAATGGCGGTGCCGGCGATTGTATAGACAACGGCGCGGCGGAAGGTGCGCGGCTGTGGGGTTGATCTTCCACTGGCACCCGGGGACGGGGAGGGCTCATCGGGGAGCTCCCAGTTCCACGTGCCTTTCTCCGCTCGTTTTAGCATGCAAGATCCCTTTTACGCGCGACCCGGAATGAAACCCGCTCCACAATACGTGCCGGACCGGCTCAATATGCGTTGTCAGATTAATGCCTGCCTTACTTCGTGGTCCGTCCGAATCACGTACACCGTTGCGGATGAATGTTCAGACGGTCGGCTTTGCCTGACGTAGCGTGGGGTCGGTAATCTTGCCCAGCGTTCTGCAGCAGCGGAGCGTCGTTTGGGGAGGCGTCGCCTAGTCCGGTCTATGGCGCCCGCCTGCTAAGCGGGTTGAGGGCTCAACCCTCTCGCGGGTTCAAATCCCGCCGCCTCCGCCATTTGACCTGGGGCTTGCGGCCCGGGTGGCTCGTGCTGGCTCAGTGGGACTGCTCTCGCCACGCCTTCGAGCCCGCCGAGACGGCTTCCTTGAACTGGTGAGCTCGCCTACGTGCCATCTCGCTCGGAGATTCCTCCAGCTGGTCGATCCATTTCATAGCGGCTTGGGCTAGCGCAGTCCCGGAAAGCGCCGCCCCGATCAACCATAAGAAAAAACCGACACAGGCCAATACCACGCCTGAGCTCATCAAGCTGCGATTGACTTCGAACAGCGGTCGAGAAGTGGAGCTACTCATCATGGTCCTCATTTCCGAACGCGTCGCGGAACCCGTGGTGGCTCCCATCATGCACTTGCTCGTACCAGCGGGTCATCACCCCGTCCGGGTGAATGTTGATTTGTCAGCCGTGGAGGTCGGGCGCTGATGCCGGCTGTACCGACCAGCTGGCGGGCTCGTCGTCTGTGTCCGCGGCCGCGTCCGTCGCGGTCGCGTGTACCTTCCCCGGCTTGTGGTGGGCAGGCGCATAGATCGCATAGAGCTGCATCGGCTCATCACCGATGTTGGTGACATTGTGCCAAGTACCTGCCGGCACCAGGATGCACCATCCGTCGGACACCTCCCAATCGAATTCGAGGTTGTCCCGGCTGGTCCCCATCTGAACACGCCCATGACCCGCGTCCAGTCGGAGGAACTGATCGGTCTCGGGGTGCATCTCAAGGCCGACGTCGCCTCCCTCTGGAATGGACATCAGCGTCAGCTGCAAATATTTACCGCTCCAGGCGACGGTGCGGTAGTTGGGGTTTTCCACCGTCTGCTGTTCAAGATCGAACGACTGAGGCTCGGGTCCGCTGTCCTTGATGGTCATGTGGTGTTCTTTCTGTTGGGTGGTTGTTCCTTGTGGTGGTAGGTGTTGCCGGCTCAGAGGCCGTAGACGCGCTGTGCATTGTCCCGGGCGATCAGTGAGGCGACATGATCAGCGTCTTGACTGATCATCTCATCGGCCTTGATCAACTCGCCAAGGACCGCCGACAGCCCACGTCGAAACAGCTCGGCGCCGAGGTAGTAGAGCTCGGCGAGCCCGTACGCGTCTGAGGAAAACAGCAGCTTCCCGAACGGAACCAGCTCCACGGTTTCGCGGATCGGCGTCTGGCTGAGCGCCCCGGTGTTGTGCACCGCCAGTCCGACATCCATGAAGACGTGGCCGAAGACCTGGGCGAGATACGCGGCGTTGCGGTGAAACGGGTAGTTGTGCAGCAGTAGCACCGGCACTCCGAGCTTCTCAGTTGCCCGCAGGAATGGAGTGAGTCGTAGCGGATCTGCGTGGCGCAGGTCAATGTCGGCGTCTCCGTACCCGACGTGGATCTGAAGCGGCATCCTGATCTTGATCGCAGTCCAGGCCAGCCAGGCGCTGATCACAGGATCGGCGAGTCGGTGGTGGCCCCTCGCTGTCGGTCGCAGAGCCGCCAGCGCGGCAACCAGAGCGTCGGTGTTGGGCGGGTTCGGTGGCAGGTCGAGGCCCACCCGGTACGCCGCGATGCTCTTCGCAGCCACGGCAGTTGACTCCCGCAGCGATTGCTCTACTGCTTCGGCGAACTCCCCGACAGCCGTCCCGCCCTGTAACAAATTCTCAGCCAATGCCTCCAGCCGGACCACCTCGTACGCCGTGCCGCCGGCCAGCGCCGCGACGTCTGGCGGCGCGCACAGCCGGTGATCATCGATGCCCGTGTCGATCACGAAGGTCTCAATGCGGGCGGCGGCCGCAAGCAGCCGACTCGCCTCGGTACCGAGCTGCTGCCGGCGGACTAGATAATCCTCAGCCGATGCATGCGGCTCAAGGCCGAGGACCGGTGCACACCATCTCCGGACCGCGAGTCCCAGCATCGAATCGAAAAAGGTCGTTCCCAGCGGCGATGGGCCCGCTGCCTCATTCATCAAGGCTTCGAAGGCGGGTCGATCAAGATCATCCAGCACGAGGCCGTGACAGTGATGATCGATTAGCGGCCCAAGATCAGCTGGTTCGTTACGAGCCATGGATGCGAGCCTTCTTCTGTCCGGTTGTCACCACCACAGTCCGACTGCGGAATTCTCCGTCGCTGGTCCGCATCGCGTCTCCATCCCCAGCGGGTGCCAGCCGCGCCATGCGTACGCCAGCACGAATCGGCGAGTTGTTGGCGAGCTGCTCCAACTTCTGCACTACTTCCGCGCGATCTGCATAGGCGTAGCGCTCCTGCTCGCCGAGCAGCTGGTTCATCCAACCGGGCGTGTTGACCCGGAAGGAGTCCCAACGCTGCGTACGCCAGTTGTCCCCGGTCTGGCTGCGTTCCAAGATCACGTGCTCGACACCCACTTGGGTGAGTGCGGCGCTGGCGGCCAGCCCCGCTGGCCCGGCACCGACCACGACGCAGTCGGTCATCATCTGGCGCTCCTCCACTCGTGGCTGTAGCCCTATTGTGTGGTTCCGTGGACATCGCCGAGCGGGAGGCCCGCGCCGCGCAGGCCGAACAGCTTGTGCGAACACTTGTCGAGCGCGACGTCGATATGGTCGCGACCACGTTCGTAGACAATGCCGGCATTACGCGCGTGAAGAGCGTTCCCCTGAGGAGGCTGCCACAGCTGGCCGCGTGGGGTGTCGGCGCCTCGACCAGCTTCGACTATTTCCGCTTTGACGACTGGCTGGCCGCGCCACCCGGCGGTACTGCTCCGGTCGGTGATCTTCGCGTCATTCCCGACCTACGACGGCTGGTCCCGCTGGTTGCGCAGCCCGGTTGGGCTTGGGCACCTGGCGATCGATACCGACAGGACGGCGAGCCGCACGAGGGCTGCAACCGTCTGCTGCTCCAACGGCTGGTCAACGCCATAGCCGTGGACGGTTTGGAGATCAAAGCCGCTATCGAATTCGAATGGGTGGTTTCGGCTGGCGACAGTGATGACTTCGTCTCCGCGGCCGGCGGTTCCGCGTACGGCATGTCGCGGCTGATCGGTGTATCGGACTACGGCCGCGATGTCATCAACGCGCTCAGCGCGGAGGGGATCAGGGTCGAGCAGTTCCATCCCGAGTACGCCGCGGGCCAGCTCGAGCTATCCGTAGCCGCCGAGTCGCCGGTTGAGGCAGCCGATACATCGGTGCTGGTGCGCAGCACTATCCGTGCCGTGGGGCGGCGTTACAACTACCGCACCTCCTTCTCTCCCAAAGTGGAGGCCGAAGGTGTTGGCAACGGCGGGCACGTACACCTCAGCGTCTGGCGCGACCGACATAACTTGATGGCAGGCGGCGACGGGCCCTGCGGACTGACTTCGGTCGGCGAGGCGTTCGCAGCCGGCATCCTGGAGCGGTTGCCGGCGCTGTTGGCGATCGGGTCGCCGTCGGTGGTGTCCTATCTCCGGCTGGTGCCTTCACATTGGGCCGGGGTGTTCGCCTGCTGGGGCTTGGAGAACCGTGAGGCTGCACTCCGCATGATCACAGGATCCGCAGGCAGCGCTGACTGGGCGGCCAACCTCGAGGTGAAGTGCCTGGACTTGACGGCTAACCCCTATCTGCTGCTGGCTGGGTTGCTGGCCGCTGGATCCGCCGGAGTCGCCGATGGAGCACGACTTCCCGAGCCTATAGACGTGGATCCGGCCGCGCTGCCGCCGGAGGAACTGGAGAAGCGTGGCATCCGACGGCTGCCGACCAGCTTGCGCGAGTCCACCGACGCGCTGGCCGCCGACTCGGGGTTGGGGGATGCGCTGGGGTCGGAGCTCGTCGAATCGGTGATCGCTGTCCGCGAGTCGGAGATCGAACAATTTGCAGAAGCCTCGGCTGAGGACGTGGTGCGGGCCTTTCGCTGGACACATTGAGTGCACCGAGTGGCTTCTGTCGGAGGCGCCGGGTGGTCTAGCCCATTGCCAACCCGCCTCCATCGGGTCAAGCATGCATGCATGAGCCAGTTACTGAGCCTTTTCCCACCGGGCAGCACCGCCGACGACGACGGCATGCTGATCATCGGTGGTTGCCGCGCCGATGATCTTGCGGCCGAGTTCGGAACCCCGGTCCTCGTTGTAGCCGAAGAGGCGCTTCGGGAGCGAGCGCGGGAATACGCTCACGAACTGTCCTCCCGATGGTCCGACTCGCGGGTGGTGTTCGCATCCAAGGCTTTCCCGTGCACGGCCGTCCAACGAGTCATGGTGCAGGAAGGAGTCGGACTCGACGTCGCTGGTGGCGGCGAGATTCTGACCGCGCTCAAGGCTGGCGTCGATCCCGCGCTCATCGTGTTGCACGGCAATGCCAAGACCACCGAAGAGCTGAAGATGGCTGTCGAGAACGGCATCGGTCTGGTGGTAGCCGACGGTCCCGACGACATCGACCGGCTGGAGGCAATCGTGCCGGCCGGAAGCACCCAGGATGTTTTGGTCCGGGTCATTCCCGGCGTAACGGCCGACACACATGCGCACGTACTCACTGGTCATGAGGGATCGAAGTTCGGATTGGCGCCGGCGGCTGCGACTGACCTGATCAAGCGCATCGAGCGCAGCTCCCGGCTGCGGATGCGAGGCGTACATGCCCACGTCGGTTCACAGATTCTGGAGGCTGAACCTCTTGCAGAGGCCGTTGCCCCGCTTGCTGCACTCGGTGAGTTCGAGATCTACGACCTCGGCGGAGGTCTCGGCGCCCGCTATACCTGGTCGGACCAGCCGCCGAGCATCGCGGAGTATCTCGACGTGCTGATTCGAGCGGCACGGGAGCACCTGCCACCGCACGCACAGATCATCATCGAACCGGGGCGAAGCATGGTCGCCACCACAGCGGCGACCATCTATCGAGTGGTGACCGTCAAGCGCGGGCAGACGACGTTCGTTGCCGTCGACGGTGGTATGGGGGACAACCTCGAGGTGGCGCTTTTTGATCAGCGTTTCGAGGCCGGAATCGCGAACCGGCTGGACGCAACCGAGGGCGAGATCGTCACCGTGGTTGGCAGGCACTGTGAGAGCGGCGACATCGTGGTCGAGGATGTCTCGCTCAACGCACCCCGAGTCGATGATCTCTTGGCGGTGCCGGCAACGGGGGCATATTGCTACACGATGTCCAACAACTACAACGGAAATCGACGCATCCCTGTCGTGTTCGTTGCGTCTGGGACGGCAAGTCTTGTCGTACGGCGAGAGACGTGGGATGATCTTGCCGCACGTGATGTCTCATGAGCGCCATAGTTTTTGTCGGATGTGGCGCCCATCTGGGGTTCGGCTCATTAGAGAAGGTGGGAGGCAAATCGTGGCAACGCTGAGTGCAGAACTCTTCCGGCGCAAGCCCGTTGTCGAGATGGAAGCCGAGTCGGGCAGTGAGACAGAGCAGAGCGAGCTCAGTCGCTCAATCGGTCTCTTCCAGTTGACCATGTTCGGCGTCGGCGCAACGATCGGCACAGGTATCTTCTTCGTGCTATCCCAGGCGGTACCGATCTCCGGTCCGGCGGTCGTCCTTTCCTTTCTGCTCGCAGCCGTTGTTGCTGGACTGACGGCGGTCTGCTACGCCGAGCTTGCAGGTGCAGTGCCGGTTTCGGGTTCCTCATACTCGTATGCCTACGCGACGATCGGTGAACTGCCGGCGATGGCGATCGCCGGCTGCCTGCTGCTCGAGTATGGCGTGTCGGCCGCCGCGGTCGCCGTTGGTTGGTCCGAATATCTCAACGAATTGCTGGGTAACCTCTTTGGGGTCCAGATCCCAGACGCGCTGTCGCAAGCGCCCGAGCAGGGAGGGATCTTCAACCTTCCAGCGGTGATCTTGATAGCGCTCTGCACATTGCTGCTCATCCGGGGTGCGAGCGAGTCCGCAACAGTGAACACTGTCATGGTGCTGATCAAGATCGGCATCCTGATCTTGTTCATCATAATTGGCTTCGTTGGCTGGAACTCCAACAATCTCGCGGACTTTGCCCCCTTCGGGGTCCAGGGAATCACAGCCGCAGCCGGAATAATCTTCTTCTCCTTCATCGGTATCGACGCTGTCTCGACCGCCGGCGAGGAAGTGAAGCACCCGCACCGGAACATGCCGCTGGCGATCATGTTTGCGCTGCTCATTGTGACCACGCTGTACGTCTTGGTGTCGCTCGTCGCTGTTGCCGCGCAGCCCTACACCCAGTTTGAGGGCCAGGAGGCCGGTCTCGCCGCGATCCTGGAGAACGTCACCGGGTCGAACTGGCCAGGGACCGTGCTGGCTGCCGGCGCGGTGATCTCGATCTTCAGCGTCACGCTGGTGGTGATCTACGGGCAGACCCGAATCCTCTTCACTATGGCCCGCGACGGAATGCTGCCTGAGCTGTTCCACAGGGTGAATCCCCGCACCCGCACACCCGTGCCGAACACGATCATCGTGGCTGCGGTCATTGCAGTGCTGGCCGGACTCATCCCGATCAATTTCCTGGCGGAGATGACTAGCGTCGGAACGCTCGTCGCCTTCGCCATCGTCTCGATCGCGGTGATCATACTGCGGCGCCGTGAGCCCGACTTGCCGCGGCCGTTCAAGGTCCCCGGTTACCCCGTGACCCCGATCTTGGCCGTCCTTGGGTGCTTGTGGATCATCAAGGACCTGCGGATACCCACGCTCGTGGTCTTCGTGATCTGGACTGCGGTCGTGATCGCCTGGTATTTCGCGTATGGCAGGAAGCACTCGCACCTCGGCCGACACGAGCATGTCGGATTGATCAAGGATGAGCCGGTGGCCTGACCCCAGGAGGGATTGAGCTATGCACCAGGTCGATCAAACTACCGAGCAGATGGTGCGAAGTGTCCTGGCGTACGCGGAAAACCGGCTGCGGATGGATCCTGTACCACTCGACAAGGGAACGCAGGCCGCGGCCGATCTCTACAAAGTGCTCGATGGCGTCATCCGGGATAGCGGCCGGGCGCCTGACGAAGTACTGGGCATCTACTCCTCTGTGATCGCCCCGAGCATCATCTCTGCGGACAGCCCTCGCTTCCTCGGTTTCATTCCCGCAGCGCCAACCAAGGCCAGCCTGTTGTTCGACATGTTGGTCTCGTGCGCATCGATACAGGGCATTTCCTGGCTGGAAGCCTCGGGAGCGATCGCTGCGGAGAACTCCGTGTTGCGGGTCATTGCAGACGAGGCGGGTCTGCCTGGATCGGCAGGCGGTTGCTTCGTCTCAGGTGGCTCCGCCGGCAATCTGTCGGCGCTTGCCGTAGCCCGCGAGACCGCGAAGAAACGACTCGGCGATGGGGCGGCGGGGCGCAGGCTGCGAGTCGTCGTCGGCACCGACGCTCATTCCTCCATCGTCAATACGCTGGGCATGTTGGAGATGGCTGCGCTGGTGGTGGAGACGCCGGACCACCGGCTGACCGCGGAGGCCGTGAATGCCGCGCTCGAGACAGATCCGGATGTCAGCGATGTCGCTGCAGTCGTCTGCACCTCGGGAACCACGAACGCGGGCATCATTGATGATCTTGCCGGGGTTGGCGAGATAGCCAAGGACCGCGGCTGGTGGTTCCACGTCGACGGCGCGTACGGCGGATCCGGAATCTTCGCTCGATCGTTGCGCGACAAATACGCAGGCATCGAGCAAGCAGACTCGTTCATCCTCGACCCGCACAAGTGGCTCTTCACGCCGTTCGACTGCTGTGCGCTTATCTACCGGGAACCTGAGCTCGCCAGAGCGACTCATACCCAGGACGCTTCCTACTTGGACGTCATCCACGTTTCCGAAGGGGAATGGAACCCGACCGACTACGCCTACCACCTCACCCGGCGTGCACGGGGACTACCACTGTGGTTCTCGATGGCGGTCTACGGTCTGGACGCCTACCGCGACGCGATCGAGGCCGCTGTCCAGCTCGCCCGGGAGACGGCGGTCTTGATCAAGTCGATTCCGCATCTGGAGCTGATTCGGGAGCCGGATCTCGGTGTGGTGCTGTTCCGCCGGCTCGGCTGGGACCCGGCTGACTACGACAAGTGGGCGCAAGCGTTGCACGACGAGGGGATCGCTTTCATTCCGCCGACGAAGTGGGAGGGCGAGACAGTTGGCCGCTTTGCCTTCCTGCACCCCCACACCACGATGGAACTCGTGGAGGAGATTCTCGACCGAACCGCCTAACGATGCAGACCATGCCCTGGCTGGCTAAGCAGCGTCCTGCGAGCATCGGGTAGTGAAGGCACCGGTTCTCTCTGGACGACCAAGCGAGAACGGCCGGTGTAAGTATGGTCAGCAAAATATGCTCAGTTGGCCGTTCGAGCGCGGAAGGAAGAGAGAACCTTCAGTGCCCGCGGGTGCGAGCAGGAACTCGCTAATGGAACTGCGGAACGATCAGGTAGATCCCAAAGAGCACGAGCAGCGCTGCGATGCCGAGCAAGAGATAGCCCAGCGAGAAGATTGCGGTACCGGAACCGCCTTCGTTCGATTTGATCTTGGCAGCCGAGACCAGGCGGATGCCGCTTGCCAGCAAGATCGTGAAGATCACCGACGTCACGATGGAGACGACGGCTACGACGCCCAGGGCAGCCCAGTCGATGTGCATCAGGCGGCGCTCTTCTCTTTGGGCCGCTTGACCTTCTTCTTCTTCTTCTTCTTGGGCGTGGGAAGAGCCTCTAACCGCGGGTCATCGGGGTACGTGGTAGTGGGCGCAGCGGCAGACAGCACCAGAACCTCGTGGCTGTCGGTGACGTTGGCGTGCGTGATCCTGTGGCGACGAGAGAGGAAATAGATCGCCAGGCAGGCCCCAGCGAGTAGCACGAGTAGCGCGATGACGCCCCAGGCGCCTTGATCAGCGAGCAGCGCAGCGAGGCCGCCGACCAAACCAGCTCCCGGCAATGTCAGGAGCCAGGCGAAGACCATCCGGCGGGCAACGCTCCAGCGAACCTCGGCTCCGCGGCCCACCCCTGATCCCAGGATGCTGCCGGTACTCACGTGGGTGGTCGACAGGCCAAATCCGAGATGAGCCGATGCCAGAATCGTCGCGCTGGTTGCCGCGCCAGACGCTGCGCCCTGGGGCGTCTCGATCTCGACGATCCCTTTGCCCATCGTCCGCATGATGCGCCAGCCACCCGAATAGGTGCCTAAGCCGATTGCGAGGGCAGAGGTGATGATCACCCACATCTGGGGCCCGGTGCCGGCTGCCTGCAGGTTGGCAGCGATGAGCACCAATGTGATCACGCCCATTGTCTTCTGGCCGTCGGATGTTCCATGGGCGAGCGCGACCATTGATGAGGTGAAGGCCTGCCCGTACCTGAACCCAGTTTCCGTGTGCACACTCGGCGTTTTCCTGGTGATGCGATAGGCCAGCCGTGTGGCCCACGCGGCAGCGATGCCGGCGACCAATGGTGCGACGATGGCGGGCAGCAGGACCTTTGAGACAATCACCCAGCCGTTCACGGAGGCGATCCCGGCGCCGACAATGACCGCCCCAATAAGCCCGCCGAAGAGAGCATGCGAGGAACTCGACGGCAGGCCGAAGAGCCAGGTCATCAGATTCCAGACGATCGCGCCAAGCAACCCAGCCAGGATGATCGAAGCCGTGATCAACTGGTCGTCAAATAAACCACCGGAGATCGTCTTTGCGACCGCGGTGGAGAGGCAGGCTCCTAGGAGATTGAGGAAGGCGCCGAGGATGACGGCGGTCCGCGGTCGGAGAGCGCCGGTCGCGATCGGCCCAGCCATAGCGTTGGCGCTGTCATGGAAGCCATTCGTGAAATCGAAGATCAGGGCTACGGCGATGACCGTGACGACGACGAACAGCTCTGTCACATCAGTTTCCCATCCGGAACGGGTGGTTTGGTGTAGGTGAGCACCTGGCAAAGACGCTAGAACCCTAGCTGCCACGTGAACAATAGGTGAACGGATCGCGACGTCAATTGGCCCATACCAGTCTCTCAGCGGCCAAGTCAATACCCTAGGGACCTTTTTCCTGACTTTGATCGGGCACAAGTCCCAGCAGCAGTTCGTAAACACGTTGCAGCTGGTCCCGCGGAGTGGGTGGCTGGAGCAGGCTGGCGCCAATGCCGACCAGGTAGGGGAGCAGTGCGGCGGTCTGAACCGTCGCGGGATCGTCGAGGATTCTTGACCAGATGCCCTCAAGCGATTCAAGCCGCCGCCGGTCGACCCGCTCCTGGACGGCGCGAACTTCGGGTTCTGAGAACGCCCAGGCGCGCATCGCCACCTCCAGTTCGGTCCGGTAGAAGCTCTGAGTGCCGGTGATGGCAGCTGTCAGGCTGGCCAGCGCAGCCTTCGGGGTGGCGGCCGGTGCCTGCTCGATCGCCTGGTTGAGCGCGTCGACAACAAGAGCCTCGTACGCGGCAAGAAGGGCCCGCTTGAAGTCGCCGGCACCCGCGAAGTGGTGGTGGAAGGAGCCCTTACTGACGCCGAGCCGCCGGCAAAGTCGATCAATGCGGAGGCCGTTTGGGCCGTCGTCAGCGACCGCAGCAAGTCCGGCCTCGAGCCAATCAGACCTGGTAGGCACTCCGATACCATACCATACGGTATGGTATGGAACGTGAAAGCGGTGACGGTAATAGGCGGTGGCCTAGGTGGACTGGCGGCAGCTATCACTGCGGCCGAGGCTGGGGCCTCCGTCACGCTGCACGAAGCGCACCGAACGCTCGGCGGGCGGTGGCGCTCCACGCCGGTGCGAAGGAAGGTTGCCGCCAATCCTGGGGGGAGTCCGGCTGCCTACCGAGCGCATGAAGGACCCCACGTGATCTATCGCGACGGCTCCATTTGGGCCTGGCTTAAGGAACGCCGCCTTCTTGGTGTCACCTGCCGCGTACCCCTTGGTGCAGTGGCGCGATTCCAGTTCTGGCACGAGGGCCGGTTGCGACGGGTGCCACCTATCGGCTTCCTTCGGGCGGTGCGGATATCACGCCGCCGCGACGTACCGGCTGATCAAGCGTTCCGGGCATGGGCCTCAAAGCTCGTCGGCGACGAGGCGGCCGAAATGGGTGCTTCGGCGTCCGGCGTTGGAATCTTCCACCATGACCCGGGCTCATTGTCGGCAGCGTTCGTCGCCGAACGGCTGTCTCGGGTCTATTCCATCCCGCCCCCGGCGTCGTATCGGCAGGGCAGCTGGGGAGCGATGTTCGAGGAGATTGGGGCGTACGCCCGCCGGCTGGGGGTGATCATCGAGGTCGGATCCAGAGTGAGTTCCATTGGCCCGGGGATCACCATTGTCGCGACCGAGCTGGAGTCGGCCCGAGTGTTGCTGGGCGACGACACCTTGGTGTGGCCCTCCGGGCGTGCTGCACTTCTTGATCTTGGGGTGAAACGCGATCGGCATGACCTGTTTGTGGTGAGCGATCTTGACACTGCTGGCTGGCTGGAGAACTTCACCGTGCCTGACGCGACGATCGCCCCGGCAGGTGAGCACCTCGTACAGATGCAGATGCCGATTGATCCGGAAACCTCCAAGGCTGATGGTGTCGCGCGGCTGGAGAACATCGCTGATCACGCATTGCCGGGGTGGCGGGAGCGTACGACACATCGGCTCGAGTCGTTGGCCAATGCCCGGACCGGGGCCGTTGACTTTCCCGGAACATCCTGGCGGGACCGGCCAGCGATTGATCGCGGCGACGGTGTCTACCTCGTAGGGGACCGGGTGGCCGCGCCCGGACTGCTGAGCGAGGTCAGCCTGAACAGCGGCGTACGGGCCGCCCAGATGGCGCTGGCCTGAGTAGGGTTGTTTTCGGTTGGGTCCGAGCAGCGCTGGCCGCTACACTCTCACGGTGTTGCTCAGCGGTTGACGAGGCCGCATGAAGCATCCGCACCCGTGGCTCAACGGATAGAGCATCTGACTACGGATCAGAAGGTTGGGGGTTCGAATCCCTCCGGGTGCGCCAGTGTTTTCCCTTGTCAAAGTCTTCTTTTCGTCCTCAGCCAGCGTCCGAGTCCGGTGCGGGCGGGGCCTGGGAGCCATTGCGGGAGCCATTGGGCGT
>JBKPTR010000251.1:0-7965 GCA_046735615.1 Actinomycetota bacterium | reverse complement strand
GCGGTACCGTCCGTCACCCATCCCGATGCGGGCTGCCCCGAAAGTCACGGGGGCAGGAGTGTCGCCGGCCACTCAGCCCGGTTCGACGAACACTTCACCAGCGCCGAGCTGATTCCTCGTTCAGAGCTTCGACGGTGGGGGAACGGGTGCTGGTGTCCGATCTTTCTACCGCGCTGCCCGAGCCGCCGGGTGGGATCTCGAGAAAGACGCTTAGACACGGGCGGACCGGATCTGGTTCATGATCAGTCCACGGCCGGGGTGATCCGTTGCCGCAAGGCGCGGCAACGCCCCGTGAGGCATCGGAAACCCAACATCCAGACGCTGCTCGCATCTCACAGACTGTCTCGCGGGACGGTCGCCTTGCGGCACGTCGTCGAGCCCTTGACGGTCCGCGCTTCGGGGGGACGATGCGGGGAACTTGAGACGGGATCTGTCTGGGCTATGTCCGCGCCGCCACGACTGGTGGTGTGGCCTCAAGCCACCCTTGATCGGGTCCATCATCAGCAGTCCGGCTGACTGCGGTGATGAAGGCTTGGAGTTGCGCCGCATAGAGTTCAGGATCAGTGAGCTGCGGCACGTGTCCAACCCCCTGCAGGACTCGACGTTCGACTTGTGGCAGGACCGCTTGCACTTGATCGAGAACGCTTGCGAAGAAGGGCGGGCTTCGTTCCTCGGGTGAGCAACACGGGTATCGCCACATGCGACATTGCGTGCAAGTCGATGCCGTAGATGCCTGGGTCGGTGTTCTCCTCGATAAAGGTGGCCGTGTTTCCCATGATCGTTTTCTGTACCCGTGAGGGGAGTCTTTCCCATGCCCCGTCGCCGAACGCGATCTCCTCGACGAACCGACGGGCTCCCAGATCAGTCCGTCCCGTAGTCAAATCGGCCAGCACGGCCCGGACGCGACGCTGAACCTGTTCGACTGCAGGTCCAGTCTCGGGGTCGTCTGCGAGCAGGGCTAGCAGCGGTGGTTCGTGGACGCTGACGCTGCGCAGCAACTCCGGCCGTGCCACCGCCAGTCGCAGTGCGATGCAACCCCCAAGCGAATTGCCGACCAAATTGACGGGCGCAAGCTGCAGGTATTCGATCAACGCGGCGACGTCGGCAAGATCATCGTCGAGGGATCCATTGCCCGAGCTTTGGCTGTGCCCACGCCGGTCGTAACTGAGCACCTGGAATGACTGCGCGATCTGCGCGGCCACGACATCCCAGTCGTGATGGTCCAGCAGTGCTCCGTGCACGAGCACCACCGCCTCGCCTGCCCCCATCAGTTCGTAGTGCAGCCGCGCTCCGTTGACCTCTGCGTCCGCCATGTTCAACACCTTTCAAGTAACAGTCTGTATCATCATGTAGCGGCACTCGTGTGCTGTCAAGATTCAGGACACATGCTGTTACACAGAATGAGGAGTCGTGCCAGCCAAGCGGAAATATGAACTCAAGCGGCGAGCCGAAAACCAGGCCGCCACCCGGCAACGGATCGTAGAAGCCGCCTTGGAACTGCACGCCACAATCGGGCCGGCCCGCACCACGGTGATGGACATCGCCAAGAGCGCCGGAGTCGAGCGGGTCACGGTGTATCGGCATTTTCCGGACGAGCTTGCGTTATTCAGCGCGTGCTCTGCGCACTACATAGCGCAAAACCCACCACCAGACATGTCCTCTTGGGGAGCGATCAACGACCCGGTCAAGCGTTTGGAGGTGGCGCTTGACGATCTTTATGCCTACTACGATCGGGTCGCACCGATGCTGCAAAACGTCCTGCGTGACGCAGAGACCGTGCCGGCCGTGTGGCAGGCGACCGAACCGCGCCGACGCTACACCGCCGATCTTCGAGATCTCCTCGCCCGCGGCTGGTCGGCTCGCGGCCGGCAGCGTCAACGGCTCTCAGCCGCGCTCGCCCTGGCACTGGATTTTCACACCTGGAAGCGACTGGTCCGCGACGAAGAAGTCGATGCGGGGGACGCCGTGCACATGATGATCTGCCTAATCCGCCTTTGCGTTTCTCCAGCAGGAGCGTCGAGATGATCCTTGCCGTCGGTGGGACAGGCAAGCCGGGTCGCCGGGTTGTCCGACCGCGCCGTGAGCAAGGCCATGAGATGCGCTATCTGGTACAGCCGAAACCCCGAACCGGGCTCATCGCGCACCTGAGGTAGCACATGCAGGTGTCAGTACGTGACGTGGAGGACGAAGCAACCTGCGGGCGCTGCTCGGGTCCTTGGGTCTTGGGGTGCGGGCTGGGAGCCGGGTAACCACTTCTTTCGGTTACCAGCGGCCCAACCTCGGACAGTCCAGGTGCCGGAGCACGTCTAGTGCCCAGCGACCCTGTCGCCTGCGGCAGTCAGGTCGCCCAAAAGGCACGTGTGCCGACGAGATTGCCGCCACGTCCCAGATCCGGTTCTCATGGAAGCGGTCGCCCGACCCAATTGCCACGAGGATGAGGCAGGCATGATCAAGGTCAACAAGGACGACTCGGCGCGCAGCAAGAGAACGGGGAGGAGAACGGCGTGAGGAAGCCGGTGCCGGCGCCCACCGTGGTGGCCGCTGGTGCGGATGCCGCCGGCGCGGGTCGGCGGCCGGGCTCTTGGGTCTGGTACTGGCCACCAGTGGGGCGGTGGCGAGAACCGCGCTAGTTGCCTGCCGCCGCTTCCTGCATGACTCCTGATCCGACGGTGGCATCGAGGGCGCCGCCTAGGTGTGGATCCCGCGAATCGGTGTAGACGCCCCAGTCGTGCCCATCCAGAGCAACAACGCGGCGCCCCGTCTGATAGTGATCTTGGCGCAGTGGGACAATCACCCCGTGGCTAGCGGTCATGATGACCGAGTCCTGGTCTCTCCTGCGAGCGGAAACAACCGGTGGGTGAGCAGACACGCACTTCTAGCGTTCTTCGTGTCGGCCTTCGCGCTTTCGTGGTGGCCCCTCGCTTTTGATCTCGGAGGCCTGGCGGGGGAGGGGATCTTTCCGTACGGGCCCACACTCGCGGCCATCCTCATCACAGGGCTCACCCTGGGAAGAACCGGAATGAAGGCCCTGCTTAGCCGGCAGGTGCGATGGCGGGTGGGCGGTCGTTGGTATGCCGTGGCATTTCTGCTCCCCGTTGGGCTCGGTGCCGCGGCGGCTTGGCTCAACGTCCTCCTAGGTGCGTCCGCCCCCGCCTCAGGCGAGCTCGCCGGCGTGCTCACACTCCCCCTCGTCTATGTCTTGCGGCTCGTGGCGGGCGGTGCACTGGGAGAGGAGTTGGGCTGGCGAGGATTCGCCCTGCCGCGGATGCAAGCCAATCGGTCAGCGCTTACCGCGAGCCTGATCCTCGGGGGCATTTGGGCCTCGTGGCACTTACCCTTCTATCTGAGTGGCGCGCAGACCCTGAGCGAGTTCGCACCCACTTTCGTCGTCACCTTCATTGCGACCATCCCGATCACATGGCTGTTCAACAACACCAATGGGAGTGTCCTGCTTACCACGCTGTTCCACGCCTCGAACGGCACCATACTGGCAGGCTTCCTCTCTCCCATGTTCTCCGGGACCGACGCGGTAATGTTCGGCTGGCTGATCGCCGGGATGTGGTTGCTGGCCACCATCATCATCATCCTCAGATACGATCCAAGGGACCTGTCCCTGAAGCCCTTGCCGATTGCGTCTACCCACGACAGGACAAAGGCGCATCACTAGACATCGGGTCGGCCAGCGTCGACAACCGACTTGCCTTTCTTGTTGACCCCATTCACACCACTCACATCAAGGCAACATGGACAGTGGCCGCCGGTACCGGACCCTTCGAGCGGCGTAACTGAAGGTCCAGGATGTATGAGATCCCACCTCGACGCTGCCGACGACTGCACATCCCTTAGCCCGTTCCCGTTCTGCCTCAATCGGGCATCCAAAGGAGGGTGGGCCTGCGGAAAAGCCGACGCGGTTCCGAGATGCGACAGCGCGGCAAAGTCTCTAGTTGTGCACGATGCTGGTTGCGTCGAGCTCGCGAACGCTCATGCACGGAACCGATACATGGCTGAGCGAATGTCCCTTCGGTGGCCCGAACCTTCGATGCCATTCACATCGACACCCCACCCTCGACGTCGACACTGATGGCTGGCATCGTGGCCTCGACGCGATCGCCGCCTGTCGCCGGCTGCGGCGGGGTGTACCGGATGGACAGGCGATGGCCTGCTGAATATCCAAGCCAGCTTGACCAGGATTGTGAGCATTGTCGGCCTGATGCGGGGTCTGGACTACTCGTTGCGCTCGCCTCGCCGCGGCGGGTCGAAGAGGTCTCAGAGGCAGGGGGTATGCCGGTCGAAATCGCAGCACGAGTGCTCGATGTGCTTGTCGCGCTCGGGTTTGCAGGCGAGGGCCCCGGCCATCACACTCCGAACCCCTGGGTCGACAGAGATACGCGCGCTAAGAGGTGGGAAATGAGGTAGCAACGTAAAGGAGGGAACGATGACGGTCGAAGCAGGGGCGGCTGGTCCGCGAGTCGGGCCGGCGGTGGGCGCCGCCCTCAATCTCAGGACTGGCGGCATTTGCCTCATTGTTGGTGCAGTTGTCTTCGCCATATGGCGGCTGGTTCACGGCGATACCCCGGCCGCGGACGCCGAAGCGGCCTTGAACTTCGTGCGGAATCGGCCGATCTATCCGACTGTGCATATCTTCGCCGTGCTGGCCGCCTTGGTTGTCGTGATAGGGCTGCTCGCGCTGACCCGGTCATTTGACCGTCCGGGGTCATGGTTGATCGGGCAGGCAGCCCTGGTCAGCGCAACGGTCGGGCTGGCCATCTTCGGCGTTGAGAGCACAAGCGAAGGCCTGGCCTTACCAGAACTGGCCGACGCCGCTTCGAAAGTCGACCCCGCGCAACGCGTCGAATTTGTTCGTGCTGCCCATGCCGTGGCGGCAGCCACTCACGGACCCTCTCTGGTGGCGATGGCCTTGATGATCGGTGTTCCACTCCTGCTGCTCGGGATCGCGATGGTGCTTGATCGGTACCCGTCCTGGCTCGGCTGGACGGGGCTTGTGATCGGCGGCATAACAATGCTTGCTGCCGTCGGGCTGTTCCTCATCCCGAGCCTGTTTCCAGGCTTCCTCCTGTACGGGGTGCTGGGCTCGGTTATCGCGCAGCTATGGCTGGTGGCGACGGGGATCGTGATGCTGCGACGTGCTCGGGTAGCACCGGACACGGCCGCAACCGCGTAAGGGAGCCTCGACAACCGCCGCCACGATGGCCAGTCCGAGCTGGCCCCGCCACCGGGTCGTTGCCTTAGGTGTGCGCATTCGGCTCGCGTCACCCCGGGGCAATTTTCGGGCAAGCGTCTCCCGGTTGTCACTCAGCCACTGACTCGGTTGATCATTTACGAGGACAGACGAGGACAGGCTTCCTTGGCGTGTCCGACGTCCCCGCCACCGCGTCAGCGAGCGCGTCAACCATTATCGAGTCTTCTGCAGTCATCGGACTCCTCCTCACACGTTGAGCCCGTCTTAGCACGGATGCTTCGTTTTGTCGTCAGGGGATCAGAGCCGTCGGCTCGCTTGATCCTGGCCAATGTCGTCGAGGCCTCGGCCAGCAGTCGCATGGCTGTGCTGGCTACCCGAGGTAGCGGGCGGGGTGTGGTGATGGTTGGCGTGGAAGGCCAGACGATCCGGACCACGTGCGGATGGTTGTCGGGCTGGATCAGCTCCACGGTGAGCGTGGCGGCACCATTGATCGTGCCGGACGCGAGAGATCTGCCGGCAACGGGACAACCATCAACATCACGTATCACCTGATCGCCGCGTGTCGTGTGGACGCTCGCGCCAGAATCGTCCGGATGCCTATCTAGTCCAAGGCTCTCAGCGAACCGTGATGGTCCGAGTGCCATGGCCTTGCTCGGCCGTCCCGCAGGTCGGGTTAGCACAGGTCAACACGAACGCCGATACAAAGGCATCACCAGCGTGAAACGCGCCCTCGAAGGGGCCCACCATGACCCGATACTTGCGCGACTTACCGTCGCAGCGAACTGGGATTCCGGCTTGTCCAGAGAGAGCTCGGTTATCCTGGCTCACCGATAATTGAGCCTCAAGCACCTCGTCGCCCGGATCGCAGGACGCCACCACAACCGCACGCACGGCACCGTTCGCCAGAAGCTTTGCCTCTGACTGGATCGACACGGCCACGGCCGCCTGGGCCGGCACCGAACCTGCCCAAGCCAATCCCAAAGCCGCCACGAGAACCACGAGGACACGCGTCGGCTTCCTCATCTAAACCCTCCATCAACTGCTGTTGGCGACGCTAACCAATGTGCCCCAGCCTGTGCCACTTTCCTCCCGGCGCGCGAGTGACGTTGGCGCCGACATCAAGATCAACCTCGCACCGGCTTTGACATTCGACGGCCGCGCCCATGCTGGCCTCGACGATGCCGTTTGAGCCTGGACACCGCCCCATGACGTCGCCCGATACCCGTCCCTCCTCCTCGAGCTCCGCGACCAGGCCATGGTCAACGCGGTAGTCGTGGACTCGCTCAAGGACGCGGCCATCGGGCTCAGCGACGACGGCGGCGCCGGATACAACCGAGCCAGGCATCTCGCCTGCCGCGAAGGGGTACAGGTATTGGAGCTCATCACGTACGCAAGGCGCAGAGCGCGAAGGTCGCCGACTTCGACATCGACGAGCTCTACGGCTCTATGTGGCTGACCTCCGGCGCCGGCTCCGTGATCCTCCTCACCGGCAAGTCCGGCGACCCCATCGTCAGGCTCGGCCACCTCAAGCAGCCAGCCTCGAGGTCGGCCCGGTCCAGATCCTGCACGACGACGTCACTGGCCGCTCAACGATCTGGCAGTCCGTCGACCTGGTCGCGCTCGTCCGAGCCAGCGGCAGCATCACCGCGGTCGACGCGCGAAATCGCTCCACGACACAGACCAGCCGACCGCGGCGGAACGAGAGAAGGCGCGTCGGAAGCTCGATCGGTTGGTTAACACCGGCCACCTGTTCGTGCTCGCCGGCGACCTGGGCGGCGCGATGACCTATAACTACGCGCGCCGTGGATACCTTCACGCACCTTCACGCGGCGCCTCCGACGTGGAACCTTCACGCACCCGCCACAACCATCACGCCGCCACGCTCACCAGACCTTTCACGACCTTCACGCGCCTTAGACCTTTACACGTCGGGGGTATTAAATACCCCCACACGGGTCACGCCAGCGGTTTTCAAGATCAACCAGGAGGGGACTGAGTTGGACACGGCAGAGGTTACCGACGGGTAGAGGGGTACCCCGGCGACAGGAGCGACCGGCTGGCGACCCCGCGGCGGGCCGGCTCTTCTGCCATCAAACAGTGGAACGGGTCAAAGACCTCACATACGGAGAGTGTCTAAAGTTGGTTAGTTGGGTGGTTAACCTCCCGCGATGCTGAGGTGCGGCGATGGTCAATACGGCGAATGGCATTGCTGGTCCGATGATCAACAGGCGGATCGATCCGGCGCTAGATAGGCGCAGACTCGTGTTGTTCTTCGCCGGGCTGATCGTCTTCTACGTCGCGGTTCTCCTCATCACACAGCCGGTGCTCAACGGCGGCGAGGCCGAGCTCAACAAGTTCGTGATCGGCGTCATGCTGGCGCCGACAGTCGGTGCCATATTGGCGTGTGTCTTCGGTCCCGGTCTGATCCGGTTCGGCATGCCGTCGTGGTGGCTGCTCGCTGGGTTCTTGCCGGCAGCGCTGGTCTTCTTGATCACCTTGGTCACCGCGCCGGTCTTCGGTGCGGTCACGTTCCACCCCGATCAGGTGGAGGCTTTGCTGCTGATGGCTGTGCCGCAAAGTCTGTTGCTTTGCATCTTTGCGCTCGGTGAGGAGATTGGCTGGCGCGGGTTCCTTTGGCCGCTGATGCGGCGGCGTCTGACATTTCTCGCGAGCACCGCGATCATGTCCGTGGTCTGGTGGATCTACCACGCCGGCCTCATTTTCGCTGGGTGGTTCGGATTCGTCGGTGGCATCCCGGCGTTCAC
>JBKPTR010000250.1:0-9991 GCA_046735615.1 Actinomycetota bacterium | reverse complement strand
GGCGCTCACTGTTGCCACGTTCACCATTGACGCCGCCCTGGGTGCCGTCATGCAGCCCGGCTCGTTGATCAACTCGCGCCCGATCTTCGGGTTGCGCTGGTATGGCTTCGGGAACGTGACTTTCGCTGGGTACGCCACTGCCGGATTGTTCCTGGCAGGCTACGTCGCCCATCGTTGCCTGGTGGCCAGCCGCCGGACAGCCGCCATCGCAGCTGTCGGCGCCATCGGTTTCGGCATCGTGATCTGCGAAGGCTGGCCCTCTATGGGCAGCGATTTTGGCGGAGTCATCGCGCTGACGCCGGCGGTGCTCTGGCTGATGCTGGCGCTCTCCGGTGTCGAGATCACGTGGCCGAAGTTGCTGGTGATCGCTGGGTCGGCGCTGCTGGCGGTCGCTGTGATCTCGGTGCTCGATTGGCTCCGCGGGCCGGATCGGCGTACTCACCTGGGCAATTTTGTGCAGCGAATCATTGATGGAGACGCGCTGGACGTGATCAGCCGCAAGGCGGTCGCATCCGCCGACACGATTGCCTCCATCGTCGGGATTGGGTCGCTGCTGATCGGTGTCCTGTTGTGGATCGTGATCTTCAGGTATGTGGTTCCGCGAGTCTCATCGGATTTCACCACCGTCCGGAGCGCGCTGATTGCCATGCTAATTGTCGCCATCGTGGGCACCTTGCTGAACGACGGCGGGATCTTCGTCTGGCTCACGGTGACGGGGCAGGTCACCGCGGTCATGGGTTGGTTCTTCTTCGACTGGGCTCAACGCAACGATTGGACTGTCAGCACTATCCGAGCCGAGCACAGGTAGCGTTGCGGCCGTGGCAGACACTGTCGGGAACGCGGCGCAGACCCCTGACGAGTCACAACCGTGGGCTGAGCTGGGGCTGAAGGAGGACGAATACGCCCGGATCAAGGAGATTCTGGGCCGCCGCCCGACCTCGTCCGAGCTCGCCATGTACTCCGTCATGTGGTCCGAGCACTGCTCCTACAAGTCGTCCAAGGTGCATCTACGCCAGTTCGCGAACCTGCCCTCGGAGACTCCCGTCGGCAAACTGCTCGCTGGCATCGGGGAGAACGCCGGCGTAGTGGACATCGGGCAGGGCTACGCCGTCACGTTCAAGGTCGAGTCGCACAACCATCCCAGTTATGTCGAGCCGTACCAGGGCGCTGCCACCGGCGTGGGTGGCATCGTCCGCGACATCTTGGCCATGGGAGCACGTCCCATCGGCGTGATGGATTCGCTTCGCTTTGGGCCCCTTCAGGAGTCTGACACCGGCCGGGTGCTGCCCGGTGTAGTCGCCGGCGTCGGCGGTTACGGCAACTGTCTAGGGTTGCCCAACATCGGTGGCGAGGTGGCCTTCGACCGCACCTACCTCGGGAACCCGCTGGTTAATGCGCTGTGTGTGGGGGTGCTGCGTCATGAAGATCTGCACCTCGCGAAGGCCACGGGGGCCGGCAACAAGGTGATCTTGTATGGCGCCTCCACCGGGCCAGACGGCATTGGCGGGGTCAGTGTGCTCGCGTCGGAGTCATTCGATGACACACATGCCAGCAAACGCCCCAGCGTTCAGGTTGGCGATCCGTTCATGGAGAAGCTCCTCATCGAGTGCACGCTGGAGATCTTCGCCGCGGGACTTATTACCGGCATTCAAGATCTCGGCGGCGCCGGGCTCTCGTGCGCCACCTCAGAGCTGGCCAGCGCCGGTGACGGCGGGATGCATATTGATCTTGATCTGGTGCCGCTGCGCGACTCCACGCTGAGCCCCGAAGAGATCTTGATGAGCGAGTCGCAGGAACGCATGATGGCGGTCGTTGAACCTGATCATGTCGAGGATTTTCTGGCCATCTGCAGCAAGTGGGACGTGCTCGCAACTGTCATCGGCGAGGTGACCGCTGGTGACCGGCTGGTGATCGACTGGCAACGAGAGACGGTGGTCGACGTACCGCCGCGTACGGTCGCAGATGAGGGCCCTGTGTATGAGCGCCCGTACGACCGGCCGGACTGGCAAGATCAGGTCCAGGGCAGCCGGGTTGATCACCTTTCGCGACCCACCACAGGTGAGGAGCTGGCAGACACGCTGCTCCGTATGGTCGGCTCGCCCAACCTCTGCGACAAGTCCTGGGTCACTGATCAGTACGACCGCTACGTCCGTGGCAACTCCGTGCTTGCCCAGCCCGACGATGCGGGAATGCTGCGAATCGATGAGGACTCAGGGCTAGGCGTCGCGCTGGCCACAGATTGCAATGCGCGTTTCGCGTTACTGGATCCCTACAAAGGTGCCCAGCTGGCTCTGGCGGAGGCGTTCCGCAATGTCGCGACCACCGGGGCCGAGCCGCTGGCGATCACCGACTGCCTCAACTTCGGTTCACCGGAGGATCCGGCGATCATGTGGCAGTTCAGTGAGGCTGTCCGCGGCCTCGCGGACGGCTGCCGCGAACTGGGTACGCCGGTGACCGGAGGAAACGTGAGTTTCTACAACCAGACCGGTAGCACGCCGATCTTGCCAACGCCGGTGGTCGGAGTGCTCGGCGTGATGGACGATGTCACGCGCCGCACGCCCGGCGGTTTCCAGTCGGCCGGGCAAGCCATCTACCTCCTCGGGGAGACTCGAGACGAATTCGGGGGTTCCGCGTGGGCAGACGTCATTCATGATCATCTTGGCGGCCAGCCACCAACTGTTGATCTTGCTCAGGAGAAAGCACTGGCCGAGGTGCTGATCAGGGCGAGCCGCCGCGGCCTGCTCGCCAGCGCTCATGATCTCGCCGAAGGCGGGCTGGCGCAGGCTCTAATCGAGTCGGCACTGCGGCGCGGGCTTGGTGCACGCATTGAGCTGCCGCCAGAGCCTGATCCGTTCGTCTGGTTGTTCTCCGAAAGCGCCGGCCGTGCGCTGCTCTCGGTGAAGGAGTTCGCCGACAGTGATCTGGCCACGCTCTGCCGGATCAATGACATCATGCTGACAAGGCTTGGCGTGGTCACGGCCGAGGAGGATGCCAGCCTCGAGGTGGTCGGGCAATTCACGCTACCTCTTGAGCGCATCCGCGAGGCCTGGCGGGACACCATCCCTGCCGCCATGGCCGACCACTGAACAGACTTCCTCCTCGATAGCTTGAATCGAGGTTGGAACGTGCACTCTGGTGGATCGGGCCACCAATCCCGGACAATGAGCGACAAGAGGGCGACGTTCACCTGGCCGCTTTCGATCCAGGTGAAGTCACTGTTGTTGGAGCGACATCAATGTCACGTCGATTACGCGACGGATGGCCGGAGACCTATGCGCGGCTGAGCACGAGGGACTCCGCTGATCTCACGCCCGATCAGCTCGAGGATCTCGCCGACAGCGCCTGGTTGGTCTGCCGTCTCGACGAGTCCCTCGGTGCGCGTCAGCAGGTCTACGCGAGATACCACGAGATCCACGACGACCGGTCGGCGGCTCGCACTGCGTGGCGTCTGTTCTGGGACCACCTCTATAACGGGGACAGAGCGGTGGCTCTCGGGTGGCTGCGCCGCGCAAACCGACACCTGGCCGCGATCCCGGAAAGTGCCGAGCACGGCTTCGTCGCGCTCGGCGAGTCAGAGCTTGCGCTGAACCGCGGGGCTGCCGACGAAGCGGACGCCCACGCAACTCGTGCCGTTGATATCGGAGAGAGCCACGGCAGCCCGAGCGTGGTTGCCCTTGGGCTCACGCTTCGCGGCCGGGCACTCATCGCTCAGGGCAAACTCGAAGAAGGATGCGAGGCGTTGGACGAAGCCATGACACTCGTCCTGAGCGGACGGCTGGATGTGTTCTTCACTGGTGCCGTCTACTGCACCGTCATCGCAGAATGCCTGGACGTTGCCGACATGCAACGCGCCTCTGAATGGACCGACGCGGCGCGAACCTGGTGCGTGTCACTTCCGGTCGTCACGCCCTATCACGGGATCTGTCGCATTCACCGAGGCGAGGTGCTGGGTCTGCGTGGATCTTGGACCGAGGCAGAGAACGAGATTCGCACCGCCGCTGAGGAACTCACCGCCTTCAAGCCAAGGTCTGCGGCCGAGGCGCTCTACGCGCTGGCTGAGATACAGCGCCGACGCGGCGACCTGGCCGGCGCTGAGTACTCCTATCTGCAAGCCCATGAGCTGGGGCGAGATCCGCAACCCGGTCTTGCGCTGGTGCGCCTTGCGCAGGGACGGGCGACCGTCGCGTCCGCTGGGCTGCGAACGGCGCTTGCTGACAAATCGATGAGCCTTGTACGACGTGCACATCTGCTAGCTGCTCAGGTTTCTGTCGCCCTTGCAGCTGGCGACCAAGAACACGCAGGGGAAGCCGCACAGGAGCTGTCGGCGATCGCCGAGGTGCTTGGGCGTCCAGCCGTGATTGGGATGGCGGCCGTGGCCCGGGGCGAGGTTCGGCTCGCGAGCGATGATGCCGGAGGGGCGATGGCGGACCTTCGCGTTGCGTTGGCAGCGTGGCGAGCCTTGCAGCTTCCCTACGAGGAAGCACAGACCCATTTGTCAATCGGCAAAGCGGCCCAGGCGATGGGGGATGAGGAAGGCGCCTGGCTGGAGATCCAGACCGCTCGAGTCGGCTTCGAGCGTCTGGGTGCCCGTAGAGACGCTCATCAGGCCGCGGCCGCAATTTCCGGTCGACCAGACCGAATCGCCGGGCTCACCGCCAGGGAGGCTGAGGTGCTGAGGCTGGTTGCGGCAGGGATGAGCAACCGGCAGATCGGGCAGGCGCTTGCCATCAGCCAGTACACGGTCGCTCGGCACCTACAGAACATGTTCATCAAGCTTGGAGTGTCATCTCGGGCGGCGGCCACCGCTATAGCCGTCTCGCAGCAGCTCACCTGAGGTCTGTGGTGAGAACCAACCAACATCACGTGCAGCCGTGGTGTATCCGAGCGATGCGCACCCGGCCCTACGCTTCGTAACCTGCACTCACACCGTTGAGAGGACGAGCGCATGACATCCGCTGTGACCTTCGACTCGCTCGCGTTCAAGGAAGCACAACGCTCCGACTGGCAGCTCGCTGCGTCCGGCTGGCGACGGTGGTATGGGGTGCTCGAAGCGGAGGCCGCCGGCCAGGTGGTGTCGCGGAAACTTGTCGAACTCGCCGACCTAGAGCCTGGAGACACCGTGCTCGACGTCGCCACCGGCTACGGCGAGCCAGCCCTGACCGCCGCCCGCGCCATCCTGCCCGGTGGTTATGTAATGGCCACGGACATCGCGCCCGATCTGCTGGCATTTGGACGGGAACGCGCCCGTCGGGCGGGCCTCGACAACGTCGAGTTCCGGGAATCGGACGCCGAGACATTGGAGTTTCCTGACGAGACATTTGATGCAGTGCTGTCGCGTCAAGGTCTGCAGTTTCTGCCCGATGTCGCTGGAACTCTCAAGCGGTTGAACTCAGCACTGAGAAGCGGGGGTCGCCTTGCAGCCGCAGTGTGGGGACCGCCCGACACAGTGCAATTCGCGCTGCCAATCCCGATCATCATGAGAGAGCTCAACCTGCCGCCGCCTCCGTCAGGACGACCCGGCCCCTTCGCGCTCGGCAACGCCCAGATATTGGCGCAAGTCGTCGCAGATGCGGGATTTAGAGATATCGAGACCGGAACCGTGACGGCGATATACGAAACAGCCTCAGTTGAGGACCTCACCCGTTGGGTTCGCGACGTTGCGCCTCCGATCGCACGACTGACGGACGGGCAACCGCCTGAGGTCGCGAGCCGAGTCTGGCGCCGGGTCACAGCGGGATGGACTCCGCTGCTGACCAGCGAAGGACGCGTCCGTACCTCGAACCAGGCAATCTGGGTCGCGGCCACCAAGTAGGGGTGCGTCGTCACCGTAGGCTCGGGGCTATGTCTCTGCGCGATCGCGTCCAAGCTCAGCTTCCAGGTGTGCTTTCCGATCTGAACTCCCTGGTTGCCATCGAGTCGGTGAGCGCGGATCCGGCCAGGACGTCCGAAGTGGAACGCAGCGCACAGCGCGTCCTGGGTTTGCTTGAGGATCTCGGATGTCCCGATGCCCGCGTGGTACGTGCGGATGGGGGAGCGCCGGCGGTCATCGGCCGGTTCCCAGCACCCGAGGGCATGCCAACCGTGTGTCTCTATGCCCACCACGATGTCCAGCCCGAGGGCGACCCCGCAGGTTGGCGTACGCCGCCTTTTGCGGCAACAGCGGTTGAGGACCGGCTGTTCGGCCGGGGCACCAGCGATGACAAGGGCGGTTTCGCAGTCCACCTGGCCGCATTGCGCGCATTCGACGGCAAGCCGCCCGTCGGCGTCACCGTGTTTGTCGAGGGTGACGAGGAGGTGGATTCGGCGGGTCTGCCCCAGCTGATCGAGGAGCACCGCGGCAACCTTGCGGCGGATGTCTTCGTCATCACCGACTCCTGCAACTGGGCGGTAGGGCAACCGGCCTTCACGACCTCGCTTCGTGGACTTGCCGGCTGCATAGTGGAAGTACGCACGCTGGACCATGCACTGCATTCCGGGGTGTATGGCGGAGTGGTGCCAGATGCGTTGACCGCGCTGTGCCGCATGCTGGCGACCCTGCATGATGACGAGGGCAACGTGGCCGTGGCCGGGCTTGGGACTGCTTCGGCCCCAGCTCTGGAATATCCGCCCGAGCGGCTGCGCGCGGAGTCGGGAATCGTGGATGGCGTCCACTGGATCGGCAGTGGATCCTTCGTCGAGCGCATCTGGTACAAGCCAGCCGTATCGGTGGTCGCCATCGACGCGACGCCGGTCGCCAAGGCATCCAACACCTTGATCCCCGTGGCGCGGGCGAAGATCAGCGCTCGCATCGCGCCAGGCGACGACGCGACAAAGGCGTTGGACGCCCTGGTTGCGCACCTGAATGATCATGCTCCCTGGGGTGCTCAGGTGATGGTGACGGGAGTTGAAACCTCCGAGCCGTCGGTGATCGACTTCTCAGGTCCGTACGCCGAGGCGGCACGTGCCGCCTTCACGGAGGCCTGGGGTGTGGCGCCGGTCTTCGTCGGCCAAGGCGGGTCAATCCCGCTGGTCGCGGACTTCGGCAGGGCATTCCCTCAGGCAACCATCTTGATCACTGCGGTTGGCGATCCAGACTCGCGCGCCCACGGCACCAACGAGTCGCTTCATCTCGGTGACTTCGCCGCCGCATGCCTAGCCGAAACCCTGATGCTCGATGCGTTTGCTCAGCTCGACTCGGGGAGCTGACTCTGTAGTCTCCGCAGCACCTCGATCAGAAAAGCCCGTACGATATCTGGATCTAGCGTCGCCAGCGCCTGCCGTCCGGAACCGAAGGAGACGATGGCTGCGGAAACAACCGGTGCGAACTTGCCAACAATGGGCAGGGTTCGCTCGGCAGCATCGATCTTGGCGTACCAACGGTGATCCCGAGCGAAGCTCAAGGCCCGGCAGCCGTTGAGAACGGCATTGTCAAGAAAATGCCCTTCCTGCGGGTCGCGGTGCGCCGCCACGGAAGCGATAACGACTCGAAGTAGCTCATCGAAGGGCAACTCTGCGAAAAGCTGCGAAGCGGACGGTCCGTACAGCGATTGACCGCTTTGACGGGTGATCGCGCGGTCGATCGGGTACCAGAACGCCGGTCCGTCCCCCGGGTCGAAACTCGTCACCGGCGGCAATGCGGGTCCGGCGTTGAAGTTGAGCGAGTACCCGGCATCCGCGGTGGGTCGGCTGACGGTCGTCAGCGGATACAGCACAAACTCCAACCCGGCGGCCGGGCAGGCCAGCACCCGATGATCAAGCTGGCCCGCAAGCTGCCGTCGAAGACTGAGTCCCTGTTCCCCAGCGACAACCGCCATCAGGTCGATGTCGCTGCGGCCAGGACGATAGTCGCCGAGCGCCAACGAACCGGTCGTATAGACCCCCACCGCGCGATCACCGAAGACGTCCAGCACACGCGCCGTCACGGCGTGAAGGTAGCGCGTGACTTCCTCAGGGACGCCCACTACACAAGTCCAACACAAACGGCCTCCTTGGCTACGAACCTGCGACAGGGGCGATGTTGTCGTTGCTGGCAAACAGGTTCGTCGGGTCGTAGTTGGCCTTGATCCGCCGCAGCCTGGCCAGCGTCTTGCCGGGGTACGCAGCCTGAATGCGATCCGCATCGGCCGGGCCGAAGAAGTTGACATGGGCGCCGTCGTCACCTTGGTACAGCGCCTCGGCCAGCTCTTCGGTCCACCGTGCCTTTCTGGGGCCCGAACACCGCAGCGGCGCCGTTCGGACCGAGCAGCGGGGTTGTCCACATCGCTCGCGATGATGATCGTCACGCTGCCGAGCGCGTGGCGAGGGGGCCAAGATCAAGCCGTGCCAGGTCGGCGAGAGCCCCTCCTCCGGTGGCTAGGTCCTGGCCATCGGCGTCCAGCAGCCGTGCCCCCAGGGCCTGCACGATGCCGGCGCCACCATCGGTGGACGCACTACCGCCCAGGCCGAGCATGATTGTGGTTGCGCCGCGTCGGATCGCGTCGGCGATGACAGGCCAAGGCCGTATGTCGGGGATTGACTAGGTGCTTCGCCATGGGCCACCCATGATGCCGAGGCCGACGAACGCAGTCGTGCTCACAGTCGGGTTACTTTCTGCTGGCGCAGCCAGCGGAGGCTGTCAATCGTGGTCCTGGTCGGAATGTACTCGAGGCCGACGTAGCCGGAGTAGCCACTGCCTGCAATGGTGCTGAGATAGCGGCTGAGGTCGAGGGTGCCGGTGCCAGGCTCGCCGCGTCCCGGGTGGTCGGCGATCTGCACATGGCCAATGCGGTGGGCGTACGCGGCCAACGCCGCATCGATGTCGTCGCCATTGTTCGCGAGGTGGAACAGGTCGCACAGCAGGCCGAGGTTCGGGGCGGGCACCCGGTCGAGAACTGCGACGACATCGTGAGCGGTCCGCAGTGGATACGGCTTGGGGCCGCTGACAGGTTCGACCAAAACGGTTCCTCCGATGGCTGCCGCGGCTTTCCCCGCCAATATCAGGTTCTCTGTCGCCAGTTCGTCTTGCTGCTCTGGTCTCACATCGCTCACCCGATTGCCATAAAGGGCATTGAAGGCGGGTACGCCCAGGGCTTCACCGATGCCCATCGTGACGGGAATGTTGTCGCGGAACTCGGCGGATCGCGCCGGGATCGAGAGCACGCCGCAGTCAGCGCCTGCAAGGTCGCCGGCAAAGTAGTTCAGCCCGATCAATTGCACCCCGGCGTCGCGTACGGCTGCGATGAAGGCATCGATCTCGACATCGGGCGGGACCGGCTGAGCTGGCCAAGGCCACCAGAACTCGATCGCCTCGAAGCCCGCGGCCCGAGCCGCCGACGGGCGTTGCAACAGCTCCACCTCCGTAAAGAGAAATGTGCAGTTGGCGGCGTACGGCAAGACGTGGCCCATGCCCACATTAAATCCGGGTGTCATCTTGTTGCCGCCACGCGCCAGGTGGGAGCATCGAGGCGTGGCAGTACAACAAGAGGTGCAGACCATTGCCTATCCAGCGCCCGGCTCCCAGGCGCGCAGAGCTATGGAGACCATTCCGCCTCACGTCATCGTGCTTTTCGGGGCAACGGGTGACCTGTCTCGTCGCAAGCTTCTTCCTGGTCTGGCACATCTCGCCTTGTCGGCGCTGGCTCCTGACATCCAGGTGATCGGGACCTCACTCGAGGACCTCACGGAGGAGGAGTTCCGCAAGTTTGCCAAGGAGGCGGTGACCGAGTTCAGCCATCACCCGCTGACTGAGGAGCACTGGGAGTCATTTGCCGAGAAACTCACCTACATATCGCAGTCCGCTGGGCCCGACGGGCTCGGCAAGATGGTCCGATTGGCGGAGGAGAAGCTCGGCGGGGCTCCAGGTCGCCTGCATTATCTGAGCGTGCCGCCGACCGCTGCGCCCAAGGTGATCAACACGCTCCGCGAAGCAAGGCTGGTGGAACGCTCGCGGGTCGTCATGGAGAAGCCGTTTGGCACCAATCTGCAGAGTGCGATCACCCTCAACGATCAGTTGCACGAGACGTTCAAAGAGCGA
>JBKPTR010000249.1:0-18475 GCA_046735615.1 Actinomycetota bacterium | reverse complement strand
CCGGCTACGGCGTTTTCCATGAATTTGATCTTGTTCAACTTCGTCCGGGGTTTCGCGACGAGCCTGGAGATGGAGGCCACTGCAGAGGCCGACACCGGAGTCACCGCCGACGAGTGGATGGAGGTTCAAAAGCCGGCTCTGGAGGCTTTGCTGGCCGATCGAGACCTTCCAGCTTTTCGCACCGTCCTGGACTCGTTTGCGCCAGACGGATTCGATTTGGACCTCGACGAACTGTTCGAGTCCGGGCTGAGCTACCTGCTAGACGGGTTCCAGCGGACAACCGAGATGCGTTTCGAAAACAGTCAAGGAGCTAGCGCGACGATAATCGCGCAATCTCGTCACGCAGGCTGATGCGATCCGTGTGGTCAACCGAAATCGACTGAAGAGAGAGGATCGACCATGTCCACCGCAAAGGCCCCGCAGAGCATCCACGCCACGGAGATGGCAGACACGGAACGGCAGAGCGCCGGAGGCAACGTGCTTTGGCACTTCACGATGTCGCTGGACGGGTTCGTGGCGGGCCGAACCATGCGATGGACTGGATGACCGGGATCTCGTTCCGCCCCGGCCTTGTTGAGGAGTACGCCGAGACGACTGGCGCCGTGTTGGGAGGTCGGGATGGTTTCGATGCCTACCCCGACGTCAGCGGCATCTACAAGCTACCGTTGCTCGGCAAGATGCCTCCGACACGTCCGTAAGCCCAGCCTTGACGACTGTCAATAGTTGATCAAGAGAATGCTGATCGTGCGCAGAGGTTCAGTCCGCTCGAAGGTCACGCTCGGGCTCGGCAAGTACTGCGAACGTCGTGAGCAGCCGGTTCTCGCTCGACATCATGCCATCCAACTCCCCTCGGCGGAGCCGGTTCAGGACGGTCCTGACTTTGTTCCGGTCGAGCATCCAGGTCAGCTCGGTCGTGGTGCTGTCGGAGAGCTCGGTGAGGAGTTTTAGGCCGTCCCCGTCCCAGATGTGCGGCGTACCCTCCGCGACGCCTACACCTTGGACGTAGTTGACTCCTGCCCACTCAGGCAGCAGGCGTTCTGTCAGCCGCCGGTGGAAGGCAGAGCTCTTCATCCGCCGCAGTGGGAGAGCGATGACCGCCGAGACGAACTCCGGCGTCGCGTACAACATGGTTTGTTGGAAGTTGTACCGCGCTGTTGGCCAAGTGCGCCCCCGGCTCGCGCAGTACATCCAGGTAAGAGACTGGACCTGGTCGAGGCCGAGCAGGGCGGCGTGCTCCATGAGCTCGCCGAGGTACGTGTCTATCCAGCCCGCGGCCGGCTCGCAGAGCGGCCCACCGGCCTTGCTGACGAGGCCGCGCCGCAGCGCGGCGTCCATCTCCTCGGCCGGGTTGCGGCTCGACTGGCTCCAGTTCTCCGGCACCCAGGCGCCCCATGCAATACCACCGATCCCGCCATTGATCGTCTCCGCGGGGATGCGCTCGTCCTGGACGCGCCGGCCGCGCAGGACGAATTGGCGACGGTAGGAGAAGTCGTAGTGCCGGAACAGATCCGTTAGCCGCCGCTCAACGCCGATGGTTCCTCCCGCGCTGCCGTTTCGCGGCGGGACCAGGTCGTGGACGATGCCCGACCGGCCGGCACCGCGTGCGAGCTCGACCAGCCGGCTCGCGACTACACCTTCCTCGGGGTTGTCCGTGTTTGTGTAGAACTGCGGTGAGATGCCGCCGGCGAGCAGATTGGCAGCGAGCAGCCGCGAGTCCCGGCCACCGGAGAGCCCGCAGCGCAGCAGGTCGGTGGTGGGCCACAAACGGGCGAGGCTCGACGTGGCCCGGGAGAAGCTGGCCACCGCGAGCGCGTCCAGATCAGCGCCGGCGTCGAGCTTGGCCCCGGCCACTGCGGCGTCGTCCAGGCAGCTGCCCCGGCTCACGCTGATCTTCCATGTCTCATTGCGCTTGCGCTTGCCGACAAAAACCTCCCCCGGCCCGAGCGGCTTGACCCCCATCACCGGCGAAATGCTGCCGACGAAGGCGTCGCACGCCGCGTACCGGGCGAAGTCCTCGGCGTCCGGGTGGATTGCATCACCGAAGACGTAGGGCAGCAGGATCGGCCGGTTCGAGAAGGCGACGACGCCGTGGGAGCGGTAGAGGTAAATGGAGGCCATGCCGAACCAATCCTGCTGCGCAACGAACCGGGTGCCGTCCGTTGCGAGAATGCCGAAGGGCGGGACAACCCCGTCGAGCACCGACCGCCCGGCATGGACACCGCGTCCAACGCCGATCGGTCCGCGGCTGACGACCGTGTCATTCAAGCCCACCGGCAGCCCGACCGTCGCTACCAGCACGCCTTCGTCGCGGCTGACCACGTTCCAGTTCCAGCCGACCGGGCTGGCCGCGGCGCCAAACATCCCCCACCCTTGGCCCTCGACTACCTCACGACGCCACGAGTCCGGCACGCGGCTGTCGACGAAGTGCCGGAGCCGGGGGTGAAAGCCTGTCGCCTGGGCGTCGAATGGCCGCCCGTGCTCGGTGAACCATCCAAGGGTGATAAGCACCCGCCGCAGTTTAAGAATGGCCTAGCGACTACTCGATATCGCGAAGACAGAGTTCGCTTGAAGTTCATCGATCTTGGCATCTCGAGAATTCCGGAGAGTTCGCGAGCAGAGCCGTCCCAGCTGTGCCGGTCCTTCGCGGGCTGGCCAGCTTCTATAACTATCGGCCGAGCTCGAGAAGCGAGCCCAGGTCCGGGTTGCTCTCGCACTGGCACAAAGACGCGATGCGTGGGTCATTCTGTCATCAGCTCCCGGACACGTGGGATGACCTGGCGGCCATACAGCTCGATGTTGGTCATGAGGGTCTCGTGGGGCAGGCCGCCAGCGCCGTACTTCAGGTCAAAGCGCGTCGCACCCAGCGTGCGCAGGTTGGTGGCGATCTTCTGGGCGACTGTCTGGGGGGATCCGACATAGAGGGCGCCCTGCGGTCCGGTCTCGTAGGCGAAGGACTCCTCGGTGGGGATCGCGAAGCCGCGCTCGGCGGCAACGAGCCTGATCAACTCACGCCAGTGCGGCCAGAACTCTTCACGTGCTTGCTGGTCGGTTGGCGCGACGTGACCAGGTCCGTGCACGCCGACAGGAAGGGGCGGTCGGCCAAAGTTGGCGAGCGCTTGTTGGAATAGCGCTGCGAACGGCGCGAAGCGCGCAGGGCGTCCACCGATGATCGCCAGCATCAACGAGAAGCCGAGGCGGGCAGCGCGAATGACCGACTGAGGGCTGCCGCCCACACCGACCCAGGTGGGAAGGCGCCGTCCGTCCTCGAGGTGGGGGACGACATCCTGATCGCGCAGCACCGGCCTAGTCGTGCCCTGCCACGTGACAGGACCGCCTTCGAGCAGCTGAGCGAACAGCGCGGTCTTCTCCTCAAACAACTGCTCGTAGTCGGCTAGGTCGTAACCGAACAACGGGAACGACTCGATGCTGGACCCGCGGCCGAGGATGACCTCGGCCCGACCGCTCGAAAGGGCGTTCAAGGTCGAGTAGCGCTGGAACACCCGGACCGGGTCGTCTGAGCTGAGGACAGTGACGGCGGAGCCCAGGTGGATCCGTTCGGTGCGCGCCGCGATGGAGGCGAGCACGACATCACCGGCGGGCATCGGGAAGTAGTCGGTGTGGTGCTCGCCGATGCCGAAGAAGTCGACCCCGACCTGTTCGGCCAGGACACCTTCCTCTACTACGTTGCGGATCGTCTGAGCGTGCGACAGCGGCTGGCCGTCGACAGCGTTAGTGCGGTCGCCGAAGGTATCGAGCCCGAGCACTAGCGGGAACGCGGTCTCCTTGCCACCAGCGGCTGTCGAGTTCATGGGCTGGTCGGTCATGTCAGGCGCTCCGCCCGTAGTGCTGTTCGGCGAGGCCGAATGCCTTGTGCTGTTCGGCAGGGCTGTGAACCGCACGCTCGAAGTCCTCGCGGCGCAGCACTGTGCCGAACACTGGACCGCCGGGTTGCAGTACCCGGCCAGCGCTGAGCGGTCCTAACGGGACGGCGTCGTAGCCGATGCGGTCGACGAATGCACTGACCGTGTCTACGGCGTCGGGATCGTCGCCTGCGACACCCAGCGCGCGCCGATCCACGGAGCCGGCGGGTCGGGCATAGGTCTCGAGCTCGTGGTAGCCGACGTGGTTGAGGGTTTTGACGACGGCGGCGTCGTGGAGCCGTTCCGCGACGACCTCGCTGGTCCCGATGCTCTCGTCGCCGAAGGGCGGCGGAAGCCTGCCGTCGGTGGGTGGCCAGTAGTTCATGGCGTCGATCACAAGCTTTTCGGACAGGGCATTCGGGTCCATCCGTAGGAAGCGATGCAGCGGCATCGCTAGTACGACGATGTCAGCCCGGGCGATGGCGTCGGCGGCCCATAGGGGTTCGGCCCCGGGAATCAATAGCTGCGTGACCAGAGCCAGGTGACCTGGGTTACCCGACGTAGCAATTGCGACGCTGTGGCCGGCGTCGAGTGCAAGCCGGGCAATGGCAGGCCCGACGTGACCGGCTCCGAGCACTGCGATCGTGGGTGTGGTGGCGTTCGTCATGCTTCCAGCCAACTCCGATCATCCTAGGCACTAGTGATTTCCTAGTAACATCAGTGAAGCTAGTATTGTTCCATGGTCGCCCAGAGCACCGCGCGTACCGCTATCCGCGCCGACGAGTGCGTTGCCGCCGACGAGTCGCTGGTGCGGGCGTTCGACTTGCTCGGCAAGCGCTGGACCGGGGTGCTGCTCGGGACGTTGAGCTCCGGGCCGGTCGGGTTCCGGGCGCTAGCTCGGGCGGTCCCCGGCATCAGTGACTCGGTTCTCTCCGACCGCCTGGGCGAGCTGACGGAGGCGGGGCTCGTCGCCCGAACGGTCGCGGAGGGACCACCGGTGTCGGTGACGTACACCCTGACCGAAGCTGGTCGCGCGCTGCTACCGGCTCTGGAGCAGATCAGGCGTTGGGCGGAGCGCCACCTCACCACTCGCGGCGTCGGAAGCTCGCCCACCCCTGCCCTGCGACCTGCGCGTCGCCGATGAACCCGGGTTGGGAGATCAGCGCCAACCTCGGAAGGCACACACGCACCGGCGGCGATGCGCACGGTTGGCTTTGGGAGATCACGCGCGGCGCCCAGCTCGCGCATGTGGTGATCGAGATCAGCGATGCGACCTGGTTGAGCGACCCACTTCGTCTTTCCGACGACACGCGGCAAGCACTCGAAACCGACGGACGGACGGAGCTGCTGAAGGTACTCGATCAGGATGAGCCGCCCCGTGTCATCCATTGCGGCTCCGAGGGCTGTACGTATTCGTCCACCGAGGAAGCAGCCTGCTAGCCGAACGTGAACACGTAGGCCCGGGGAGCGAGGTCATGGCGACCATCCACCTCGACCAGACACGACGGCCAGCACACCGGATGCGTGGATCAGCTCGGCGAGCAGGAACGCGGTGAAGAAGGCGTTACCAACCCGACCGAATGTTGGGTTCGTTCGGTACTGCTGCTGGCTGCGGTACTAGCCGAAGGTAAACACGTAAGCCTCAACATCGGGGTCGAGGAACGTGATCTCGAAGGTGTGCTCGGTGACGGGACCATGCTGGCGGATGAGCTGGTAGAGCCGCTGTTCGACAACCGTGCCGTCGCCGTCCCCGTCAACGTCAATCCCCTGCGCTGCTCTCGGCGGGTTTCCGTCCAGGAGTATGTGGAACCGTGCGGAGGTTCCTGAGGCTGATGGCCCCATGACGAGGTTGAGGTCACGGGAGTGAAAGCGGTAGGCGAGCTGCCCGTTGGCCGTGTTTAGCCTGGTGGCCTCTTGCTTCATCGTCCAGTTACCCGAGAGGGCCCATTGGTTGAGCCTCAACTCCCTCGGGATGGTGTACGAGGCAGGCTCGTCCGGTAGGACGCCGCCCGGAGATGCGAAGTTTTCGGTGCGCCCGTAGCCCGTGTAGTTTTCCGGCGATCTCAGCGTGGCCCAGTCAGCCGGGGCTTCCACACCAAGGGCCTCGACCGAGACGACGTCTTGGCTGGTCCCGAATCCTGCCTCGACGAGCAGCTGCTGAATGATCATTTCCGACCGCTGGTATTCGCCTTCCCCAAAGTAGTGATGCCGGATACGCCCCTGCGCGTCCGCGAAGTACAAGGCGGGCCAATAGTGGTTGTCCAAGGCACGCCATACCGCGTAGTCGCTATCGATCGCGACCGGGTAATCGACACGCATGTCCTGCGCCGCCCAGCGGACGTTGTCGCTTTCGTGCTCGAACGTGAACTCGGGTGTGTGCACGCCGATCACCACCAGCCCCTGGCCGGAGTATTTCCCGGCCCAGGCGCGGACATAGGGAAGCTGGCGTAGCCAGTTGATGCATGTATAGGTCCAGAAGTTGACTAGGACCACCTTCCCGCGTACGTCGCGCTCCGTCAGCGGCGGCGAATTAAGCCATCCCGTCGCGCCGTCAAAAGAAGGCAGCTGACCCTCTACGGGCAACCGGATCGAGGCCGTGTGCAGCCCTGCGGGCGTGGGCCAAAGTGCTCTCATGACAATGCCTTCCCTGTCGCTGGATATCCGGATCAACGGGCCTACGGCCAGTGTCGTCCCATGTGCTGGTGGAGGTCGAGCTGCCGGTAACGGGTGATCATGATGCCCCCTTGGTGATCGGCGCCCGGGCGGGAAGGATGCCCGCACCCGGATCAGGTAGGGCGCATCCGTGATACGGCGAGGGCCGGGCGAAAACGGGGATGGCGGTCCCGCTGTCCTGGACGTAGATTGCCGAGATCACCGCGGCCACTTCACCTTCCCGCCTCAGGTTCCGACGAGCTGCTGACCACCGTCGATGTCGAAGGTCGCGCCGGTGAGCGCCGAGTTGGTCATGATGTGGATCGCGAGTGCGGCGATGTCAGCCGGCCCGACGACGCGTCGGATTGGCAGTTTGGTCCGGAGCTGTTCGCGGCGTGCGTCCAGCTGGTCGCCGAGGAGCGTCGCCGACAATGGTGTGTCGACAAATCCGGCGGCGATCAGGTTCACGCGGACCGGCGCGAGTTCGAGTGCGAGGTTCTTCGTCAGGGCGGGAAGCGCGGCGGTGAGCGCCGACAGGAAATAAAAGCCCGGCGCCGTGCGGCGGCCACCGTCCGGGTTACGCGCCGTGATGATCACCTCGGCTCCCTCCTCGCGCGCGAGCCGGGCCGTCTCGAGCCCGATGCCGGCGCTGCGGCCGATCACGACGAGGGTTTGCCCGAGCAGGCCCGCTCGCGTTGCGCGGGCGAAAGGGCGGGCGAGGTCACCATAGTTCCTCCTTAAGTCGAGGTTGCGACCGATCAGCAACGACCGGCGTCGAATTCATCTAGCCGTTTCCACCGGCTGCTGCTTGGCCGCGATCTCCCCGCGCAGCGACTTGAGTGCCTCGACGTAGATCTCGGAGAAAGTCGGAAACGGCTGAATCGTGTCACGCAGGACCTCGATCGGCACGCGGGCGCGAATCGCCAACGTCGCCTGCTGAAGCCACTCGCCAGCCTCGGGTCCGAGCGCGTACGCACCGGTCAGACGCTTGCCGTCGGCGAGCAGGGTCAAGAACCCGTTGCTCTCGGCGTACGCCCGCGTGTACGTCTCGGTCTTCGCGAGCGCCGACAGGCGTGCTGTCCCGCTGAAGCGGCCGTCGGTCGCGCCACCGGCGGCCGCCTGCGGGTCGGTGAAGACGACCCGCGGGACAGCGTCGTAGTCAGCCTCTCGCGGCTCGCCGAGGATGTTCGAAGCAACGACCTCGCCCTGGTACTTGCCGACGTGGGTCAGCGGCCAGATGCCGGTGATGTCGCCGACCGCCCATAACCGCTCGCTCGCGCGAAGCCGCGAATCGACGGGAACGCCTCGTCCGTCGGCTTTCACGCCGACGGTCTCGAGGCCGATGTTGTCGACGCGCGGCCGTCGGCCCGTGGCAACCAGCAGGCGATCTCCGCGCAACTCGCCACTGGCACCGAGGTCGAGGACGTACTCGGCATTTTCGCGTCGCGCTGCGGCCGCCCTGACACCGAGGAGGAGTTCGATGCCGTCGCGGCGCAGCACCTCGGCGAGTGCCTCGCCGAGCGGCCCCGACTCGCGCGGGAGCAGGTTCCGAGCGCCCTCGACGAGCGCGACTTCGCCACCGAAGCGACGGACCGCCTGCGCCATCTCGACGCCGACCGGCCCACCGCCGAGCACGAGCATCCGGCGCGGCACGGCCTTCATCCCGGTAACCTCCCGGTTCGTCCAGATCCCCTCGAGCCCGCGCAGGCCCGGGATCGGCGGGATGACCGGATCCGCACCGTTCGCCAGGACGACGTGGTCGGCGGTATGGCGGACGCCGTCCACTTCGACGACACCCGGGCCGGCCAGACGGCCAGTGCCACGGAACAGGTCGATGCCGTTGTTTCCCAGCCAGCGCTCCTGGCCAGCATCCGAGTAGTTCGAGACCATGAAGTCCCGCCACGCGAGCGCAGCGTCGACGTCGACCTTCGCTAATGCGGCCGCCTCGGTTGCGGCGTGCGCAGCTTCGCCGGGGCGCAGCAGCGTTTTGGACGGAATGCAGGCCCAGTACGAGCACTCGCCGCCAACGAGTTCGCGCTCGACGAGCGCGACACGCAGGCCGCCTTCGGCGAGCGCGCCCGCGCAGTGCTCGCCCGGCGATCCGCCACCGATGACGATTACGTCGTAGTCGGTCACGTCGGCAGTTCCGTCCCGGCCCGCTCCGCCACCATGTACGCCGCGTACCAGTCGGGCCAGTTCTCGTCTGCTTGTCCGATGCGCTTCTCGTGGCCGCCATGCGCGGCCGCCGCACGCCGAAGCGCGCTCGCCAAGTCCGCCGTGGATGTGAATGCCATCTCAGTGGCATCGATCCGTCCGGGCAGCCGCGTGGTGATCTCCTGCAGCAGCCAGCTGTTGCCGTCCGGGTCGCTGAACGTGGCGAAGGAGCTGTAGCTGGCGTGATCCGGCGCAGGCCCGCTGACGCGGCCGCTCGTACCGTCGGTCTGGAACTGAGCGCCCGGCGTCCCGGGGTAAAACACCTCGCTGACGTCGACACCGCGGGTGGCGAGCTTGTCGCGCGCAGCCTGGATGTCGGAGACGATCAGGTAGTGGCCCTGGGCGGAGCCGGGCGCGGCCGACGTCATTTTCGTGCCGAATTGGACCGAACACTCCGAGCCGGGCGGCGTGAACTGCACGACCCGGAAGCCGTTGTCAAACGGAAAGTCGGCGTCAAGCCTCCACCCGAGACCCCCATAGAACTCCTTGGCGCGGTCGACGTCCGATACAGGGATGACGACCACCTCCAGCTTTAAGTCGACGTTCTTAACGCTCGCGATCCCGCTCTCATCGCCGCGGGCCTCGGTCATGCTCATAGCGACCTCCTTGTGTGTTCGGTAAGGGACAGTCTCGTGCTTCGACGGCAGGGTCGCACCCGTCGAAGTCCCTCGTGGGGCCCTGGTCGGTGTATCCAGCAAGCCGTACGATCCTTCTTGGTGCCTGCTTGTTGGGGTCGCACGATGCTGCGCTTTCGCACGTTAACTCCTGTGGCTGTCAGCTCGCCGACAACAAGCTCGGCATCAGCTCTCGCAGGCAGCTACGGGTCGCCTTCGCCGATGGTGGCCGGCCCGTCGCGAGCGCCTAGTGCAGACCCCGGCATTCATCGTTCGCGTTCTCATCCGTTCGTCGGTCCAGCTGTGGTCGCGGTATCTCCACCCGGGGATCGACCATGGACTTCGACGGGCGCGACTAGGTGACACATTGGACGACGCTTGACAATCGGCTGCTGCGACGACTCGCCTAGCAGGCACGGCCTCCGCGCACGCCCCCGATATCGGCCACCCCATCATCCGCACCGCCGAGCCTGGCGAGGACTGGAGCTACTGCTACATCGACGACATCACATTTGTTCTCAACCGATGACGAGGGCGCCGAGAGCAACATGCGTAACTCCAGGAGGCTCGAGCGCGGGCCACTGCGCGTTCATCCAGTTGATTGAGACGGCAGGCTCTCAAGGAGGCCCCTGGCTTCGGTCAGGTCTGCGGTCGCGAAGCCCTCTGTGAAAGTGTCGTACACAGTGCGGAGCAGCCGGTCGGCGTGGTCCCTGCCCTGGGTCCGCCAGAGGCGGCAGAGTCTGAGCGCGGCTCGCAGTTGCGTCATCCTGAGGCCCTGGATTCCGGCACCGTCGAACGCCCGTTGGAACCAGTGCGCCGCGTCGGCATCTGCGGCGCCGGCGACGGTGAGCAGGTCGCCCTTGAGCAGGCTGAATTCGGGAATCGAAGACGTATAGCCGCGGGCGGCGAGCTCCAGGGCATCATCGAGCAGCACGAGTCCCTCCGCCACCTTGCCGGCAAGCGCGTGCGCCCCTGCGTTGATGGCCACGAGCTGAGGCCAGAACACCGGCGGTGTCCTCATCTGCTGATACTGCGCAATCCCCTCATTGACCTGCGCCAACCCCTCCTCGGTCCGCCCGAGCTCGGCGTCAGCCATGCCGTGCAGGCAGGTCCCGAGAGCGCTCCAGATGGGGAAGTTGCACTGCTCCACGACTTGGAGTACCTCGACGGCGTGCTCCCTGGCGAGCTCGGGCTGACGCAGCCACAGACGCAGCAGGCCGCAGTGGAACTCCACGTAGGCATGGGTGTACGGGTGCTGCAACTGGGTGGCCAGGGTAGTGGCCTCCTCGGCCCGCGCAACCGCCTTGTCGGGGTAGCCAAGCATCCAGAGGAAGAATGCGGAGGTGGTAAAGCACGTCGGCCCAGCGTCGTTGCCCAGCCGGAATGGCCGGGAGCGGGACGGCTCGGCCCTGAGGCGGGCGATCGCCTGGTCCAGGTGCTCCAGCGCGACAGGTACGCCTTCCAGTGTGCTGAGGCAGATGCCAAGCACCAGATGGCCGTCCACCAGAATGCCGGTGTCGTGCTGGCGATCGGCGAGCTGCAGGATCTCCTGGCCGATCCGGGCTCCCTTGTCGAACTCGGACTGGGCGATGTAGTAACTGGCGAGGCTCCGGAGCACTGGGAACAGTTGCGGCAGCTCGCGCCCCTCGAATGGCTCGAGGGCTGTCGCGTAGGCCTCTTCGACCTCGCGCGAGTATCCCTTGGTGGCCATCAGCGCCCTGGCCAGGCTCGTCCGCAGCGTGATCTCCTGTGTCGCCCTCTCCGGTGTCGCCGATGCCGACGACAGGATGTCCAGCAGGTCGCTCGTAAGCCCGATCGTCTCCTGGTACCAACCCCTGGCGTCGTAGAGCAGCCACAGGCTGTCCACCAGCTTGCTTAGCTGGCCCCGGTCACGCTTAGCTACCCAATGACGCCAGGCCAGGCGAAGGTTGTCGATGTCAGCCGTCATGGCCGCCAGTGCGACCTCACGCCGCTGGCCGGTGAGGTCCTGCCATTGCCGCTTGGCGAAGTCGGCGAAGTAAGCGGCGTGGGCCTGCCGCGCGGCCGCAGCGAATTCGGGCAGCTCGTCGAGCCGCTCGGACGCGTACTCCTTGATCGTCTCCAGCATGAGCAGCCGAGAGGCGGCGTCGTCCGGATCGACCTTGCGGATGAGGCTCTTGTCCAGCAGCGAGGCGAGGCTGTCGAGCGTGTCGCCACCCGTCTCTGGCACCCATTCCAGCTCCTCCGCGACGACCTCGACAGCTTCGAGCGTGGCGCCGGAGAAGACCGCGAGCAGCTCGAAGAGCCGGCGTTCGCTCGGCTCCAGAAGCTGGTAACTCCATTCGATCGTGGCGCGGAGCGTCCGCTGCCTGGACGGGAGATCCCGCGGGCCGCTGCGCAGCAGAGCCAACCGGCTGCTCAGTCGCTCGCGCAACTCCTCAGGTGAGAACAGATTGATCCGAGCTGTGGCGAGCTCAATCGCCAGCGGGAGGCCGTCAAGGCGCAGGCAGATGTCGGCAATGGTGGCCGAGTTCTGGTCGGTCAGACGGAAGTCCGGCTTGACCGCCTGAGCGCGCTCGACGAACAGTTGCACCGCCTCGTACCCGACCAGGTCCGCGGCCTTGGCCCGCCCGCCTGCTGCCTGGGGCAAAGAGAGGGGTGGGACAGCGTACAGCTGCTCGCCGCGTACGTGCAGCGCCTCGCGGCTGGTCACCAGCAGCTTCAGCCTCGGGCAGCCCGAGAGGAGTTCGACCGCCGTGGACGCGGCCTCCATGACCTGCTCGAAGTTGTCCAGCACGAGCAGGAGGCGTTGATGGTGAAGCTGCCGCTTGAGCTCGGCCAGCAGTGACCGGTCAGCCGTCTCGGTCAGTCCGACGGTCCGGGCAATGCTGGCCAGGACGGCCTGAGTGTCGCGGATGGCGGAGAGGTCGATGAAAAAGACGCCATGGTCGAACCGGTCGATCTCATCGGCGGCCACCCGGAGCGCGAGCCGGGTCTTGCCGGTGCCGCCAGGACCCGCGAGGGTAAGCAGACGCACTGACTCGCGCTCGATGCGGGCACGGATCTCGCGCAATTCGAGCTCGCGTCCGACGAACGTGGAGGTCTGGGTGGGGAGGTTGTTGGGTCGGCGGTCGGGCGTCACCAGCGGCGGGAAATTTTGAGGCAGCGCCGGGTGAACCAGCTGGAAGAGCTCCTCGGGCCGTCCCAGATCCTTAAGCCGATGTGCGCCGAGGTCAACGAGGTCGGCGCCGTCCGGGAGCTGATCAGCGAGCAGGGCGGCCGAGGCGCCGGACAGCAGCACCTGGCCCCCGTGGCCGACCGCCGTGATCCGCGCGCTGCGGATCACCGCAGGACCGAAGTAGTCGTCCCCCCGCTGTTGCGCCTCGCCGGAGTGCAGCCCCATCCGCACCCGCAGGACTCCGGTCTCCGGCCAGGGCTCTTCCACCAGTCCGCGCTGGGCCGCCAGACAGGCGCGCACGGCCTCAGCTGCGGATCCAAAAACGGCCATCAGACCATCGCCAGTCATCTTGACCACCTGCCCGCCCGCAGCCGCCACCGCGGTCAGCAGGATCGAGTCATGGCGCTCCAGCGCACGCTTCATCGGCTGCGGGAAGCGCTCCCAGAGGCGGGTGCTGCCCTCGAGGTCGGTGAACAGGAAGGTGAGGGTGCTGGACGCCTCGTCGGGAAGCATAACGTTCACTCCCTTCGACGGCCCGGGAGCGGTGGACTGGACCTTCCCCAGTGCCTGTGGGGATGGTACATGCCAGGCGGGGAGGCGCCGCCTCGCAGGATGAGGCGGTCGTCCCCCGGCCCCAGCACCTTCGAACCGAATCGCTGCCCGATCGTCCGAACTCAACTAGCCCGATTGGACCTGGCTACCTTAGAGATCGACGGCTAGGTCGCTCCCAGGCTGGGAGCAGCACACCAAGACGTTGCCGGCCGCCGGCGGCTCGAGGGGATCCGGGGCGTAGGCAATTGTGCCTTCGAGGAGCGCGGTTTCGCAGGTATGGCATACGCCGGTCCGGCACGACCAACGGACTGGTACAGCCACCAGATGTCACGCGTCGACTGGCTGTCATGGAGCGCGTGCAGCATCGCGAGCATGGGTGTCACACCGACGCCCGCGCTCACCAGGACGACGGGGTGTGCGCTCTCGTCGAGTGTGAATTGTCCGCACGGTGCCGCGACCTTGATGCGATCACCGACCTCGACCGTGGCGCGCAGGTATCCGCCGGCGACTCCGTGCGGTTCGACCTTGACGGCGATTCGGTAGCGCGGGCTGTCCGGCGATCCCGAGAGCGAGTAGCTGCGCACGAGCGGAGGCGTGCCACCGCCGGGTTCGAGTTTGAGCGTCACGAATTGCCCCGGAAGCGCGTGCGGCAGCGGCGCGCCGTCGTCGACTTCGAGCTCCACTGACGGCACGGTGGCGGTCTTTGAACGCTTCGCGACCACCCGCATGGGCCGGAAGCCGGGCCACGCTGGTGGCGGCCCAGGAACGCCAAGCCCGCGTTCCCGCCGCCTGGAGCGCCGCTGCGCTGCTGCTCGAGCAGGACGCGGAACGAAGCCTGCCAGCCCGGGCTGAGCGCGGGGATCCGCAGCGCTCGCTGGAGCAGCTGGGGGTCGGGGCGACGGTCCACGTACAGCAGTGCGTTGATGGACGCGACTGACATCCGCCCAACACCGGTCGCGACCTTGACGACGTCGTCGCCGGGTTGTACCGCACCTTCTTCAAGGACTCGGAAGTAGAAGCCGGGACGCCCGTGACCGGTGAGCAGCGCGGCCATGCGCGGCTCGTTCATGCGGATACCGACCCGGTAGCACGTCACCCGTGGTTGTGTGACCTCGAACAAAGCGGAGCCGATGCGATACCGGTCGCCGATGCACACCTCGTCGTCGCCGAGCCCGTCAACGGTGAAGTTCTCACCGAACTGGCCGAAGACGAAGTCGTCGCGGTGCAGCTGTTCGCGCCAGTAACGGTACGAATCGAGCTGATACACGTACACGGCTCGCTGCTCGCCTCCGTGACCGGCGCGATCGCCTTGGCCGTCGCCGTCGACATTCAGCCGTCGGACCAGACGCGAACCCTGAACTGCCTCCTTCCAGATCCCCGTGAAAACGGTCCGTCCCTGCCACCTGACTTCGCGCGGCATCCCGACGTTGACCGATGCAAGCCTCGCGACACCCGCTGACATAGGAACCAAGTACCTCCCGTCCCGCAATGGGAACCTGGCAGGCTCCAAACGTAGGGCCTATTCCGGCGGAACCCTCCTCAGGCTTCGTCCGATCGCAAAGCCGTGGCGGGCGGACCGGCCGAAGGAGCACTGTAATCGGCAGTTAGTGCGTGGCCAGTTCTCTAGGGTTGAGCCTCGACATCCTCGATTCCCAGGCATACCCGAGGTGAAGCTCCGGTGATCATGCTGCGCCGTCACAGAGTCCACCAACTCGCAATCCGCGCGACGCATATTCAATGGCCAGCGAACATTGAGAGCGCGACGCCGACCACGGCGTATCCGGCCTGGCGGTAACCGCCCACGAGCCCGGCGCCGATGCCCTGGGAGGCGCCGTGATGACCGCGACCTTCCGCGCGTCAGGAGCCGCGTTCATCCGACGAGGTAGGTCTCGTAGATCACGCCGGCGGCCTGGCGGCCGCCGACACTAATGAAGACGCCTTTATTCAGCCAGTCAAGCCCAGGCGCGGCGGTCTCAAGCTGCGTGGCGGCGCGGAACGTGTACTCGCTGGGGTCGACGTCCTCACCACGGCCCAGACGGGCGAGGACTTCAGCGGGTCCGTGGCGCACACCACGCGATTGCACATAGAGCAGACCGCCGCCATCTGTCTGCAGTGTGTAGCGGACGTCGCCGAGCGCGGTGCCATCCGGCAGGACCGTCTGCCAGTCGGCGCTGGCACCCGGAAGAAGCGTCCCACTGATCTCGGGACCGATGAAGGTTCCGCCGGTCAGCGGCACGATCCGACGGCGACCTTGCACGATGGCGCCGAGATCGAGCGGCTCTCCCAAAGTGGCCTCGAGACGATACACCGGGGTCAGGCGGGGATTGGGGAGATGAAACAAGTTGGTCCGCGTGCTCGTCGGTTCGTTCGGGTGCGGCTCTAGCGGTGTGACGGTGATCTGCATCCAGTCTTTGATCGGCAGGGCGCCGAGCAGACCCTCGAGCTGCGCTTCGCTGTCGGCGCGGTACAGGCCGACGACCTTCGTCTCCCCCGCTGCGACGCGTGGCCGCCAGAGCCGTACGAGATGGCCCTCGCGGGCCAGGTCGCCGCCGGCGGCGGCTTCAGCGCTCTCGCGCTGTTTTACGTCGGATTCCGGTGTCCCCTCCGGAACGTTGAGCTCGAACTCAACCAGGAACTCCATGACCCTCTCCTTCATGCCAGACACTGATCGCCAGTATTGGAGTACTCCTCGATCAACCAATCTTGATCATCGGCGCCATGGTGGTCGGCCTAGCCAGTTACAGCCAGCGGCGGCGCTTGAAGACGACGTATAGCAGGACTCCGAGGGCAGCCATCGCGAGGACCGCGAGCGGGTAACCCAGTTCCCAGCCGAGTTCGGGCATGTGCTTGAAGTTCATGCCGTAGATGGTGCCCAGCAGGGTCGGCGCGAAGAGGATGGCGGCCCAGGCGGAGATGCGTTTGACCTGCTCGTTCTGGTCGAGGCTGGTTTGGGTCAGCCGTTTGATCTCATCGTTCTGGCGCTGACCGACCAAGGTGGCGTTGACGGTCAGCGCGTTTTGGAGCAGGGCGCGGAAGGCGTCGATGCGTTCGACGATCCGCAGGACGTGGTCACTTACGTCGCGGAGGTGACGTTGCAGCTCGAGGTCGACGCGGTACTTATCGAACCCGGCGCTGAGCGCATCGATGATGTCGAGCAACGGCTTGGTCGCCCGCTGGACCTCGATCACCTCGCGAGTGAGCGTGTAGATGCGGCGTGAGACGGCGGGGTCGTTGTTGAAAAGCTGGTCCTCGATTTCGTCGATGTCGTTCTCCAGCCCTGCAACGACGGGGGCGTACTCGTCAACGACCTGGTCCATGATGCTGTAAAGGACGGCTTCTGGTCCGAGCCGCAACAGATCTGGCTGAGATTCCAGACGGCGGCGGACGCTCGCGAGATCGGGGCTCTCGGCGTGCTGGATGGTGACCACGAACCCGTCGCCAGTGACCACGTGCAGCTCACCGAACTCGACCTGCTCACGCCGGTCGATATAGCGGGCGGGACGAAGCACGGTGAACAAGATTGCGCCGTACCGCTCCAGCTTGGGCCGTTGGTGAGCGGCGATAGCATCATCGACGACCAGATGGTGCAGCCCGAATTCGGCCGCAACTGATCCGATCTCCTCCGGGGTGGGACGGTATAACCCGATCCACGCCATACCGTGTCGTCCGCGCAAGAGTTCGTAGGTCTCATCCAGCGTCGCCGGATTTGCGGTTCGGACGCCGTCGACATAGATCGCGTTGTCGACCACACCACCGTTAATACTGTTGCTCCTCATCACGCGGCCCGTCAGTTTCATCCACGGGCCCGTACGCTACCCTCGCTGGCACCATCGCCCGGCGCTGTCGTGTGATTGGAACCGGTGCTCGGCTGGCCTTCGACGCGCTGCCTGGGTCGGTGAAGAGGTCATCCGCGGCGGCCGCGGGCGCGGTTGCGCCGGCTCCTGACGCGAAGGTCGGTGAGCGCATGGATGACGTGACACCGACAGGCTAGGCACCTCGCGGGCATCTTGCCCGGCGTCGACTTCGGCAGCTGAGGGGCGATGTATTGGGGCCGCCCTCTGTGCATTCAGAGGTCAGCGAGACCGACGGATGAATCCGTTGCAAGAAGAGCTCGCAGCCCGCGCCGGTTCCGCTAGATCCTCTTTCGAGAACTGATCGAGAGCGCCCAGAATTGTAGCTCTTGGCGAAGTGCCCCTTATCTAAGGCTCTGAGCCGGTTGGTATCGCGGGAGCTATCGACGAGCATGGAGGCTGCTCCTGCCGTCATTGAGCATGGACAGCGCATCGCGCTCGGAGCGGCAGTGTGAACGAACAGGACCAAATCGTCGTTCAGCACATCCCTGCCCTTTGACGAGCTCAGGACGCATCCTTGCCGGTCGCCTTCCCAGCCAGTCACTCCCGCTTGAGAAGCAGGGGCCTCGTAACTCCAGTTCAGCAATGCCTCCGTGGGAGGATCACGGCATGGCGTCCCGTCGAATCGCGGTCTGCCTCGAGGTCACCCCGAAGATGAGCTTCGCCTCAGCGCTTGATTGGCCCGGCTGGTGCCGCGCCGGCCGGGACGAGGGTGCCGCGCTGGAGGCGCTAGCTAGCTACTCCGAGCGGTACGCGGCGGTGGCCGAGCAGGCCGGGGTCAACTTGCCATCCACGGTCGCCTTCGATGTCGTCGAACGGGTGCCCGGCGGGCCGACGAACGCGGTCGCCGCACCCGAATGCCGGCGCCCGTTCCCGCAAATGACCGCCGAGGCCGAGCGGGTGGAGGTGACCCTGGCCGCAGCCCGGCGCCTGGTCGGTTTGGTCACCGCGGCCTGGGCGACATTCGACGAGGTCGCCGCCGCGTCACCGGCCGAGCTGCGTAAGGGCCCGCGGGGTGGCGGCCGGGACCGGGACAAGTAGCACCACCAAAGCGCGACGGTTCCCGTGAATCCGATCGCCAACGCAAGCAGGCGCTCGACTTCGAACGGCTCGTCGGTGAACGCATTGCCGGCGGTCAGCACACTCTCCCCCAGCACGATAAGGAAGAACAGCCGGAAGCGCTCGATGAGGTGCTCGCCCGCGATGTCGGTTTGCCCGAGACCGACGCGTTGGCCACGGCCAGGCAACCAGTGCAAAATCCCCGCGCCGCCATAGTTGACCGCCACCGCAAACCCCCAACGCGCGAGGCGCGCGGTGCCCTCGGCAATCGCCCCAGCAACCCACAGGCCACCAGCGATCAGCTCCCAGACGAGGACGTTGACGAAGTGCTCGCCGAGCGCCCGGCCACGCAGGGCCACGATGAGGAACGCTGCACGCCCGACCTGAAGAAGCAGATAGGCAGCGACGAACAGCCACGCCCGTCCACCGAATGCCTCAGCAATCGCAACAGACATAAGAAGACTGACAAACATCAGCCCGACAAGTAGCAGCTGCACCGGCAGCCGGTCCGGCTCC
>JBKPTR010000248.1:0-5616 GCA_046735615.1 Actinomycetota bacterium | reverse complement strand
GTCTTCGGCAATCCGAGCCACAAAGGTTTGTGGGGTTGGCGCTTCGGTGGTCACCACGTCTCATTGAACAACCTCGTGGCGGACGGCGTGCTCGTCGCGACGACGCCGTGCTTCCTGGGTGCGAATCCAGCGATCTCGCCGCTGCTGGGAGGAGCAGTGAACCGCCCACTCGCCCGGATGGAGGACTTGGGCAGGGACCTGGTGCGCTCGCTACGGCCCGACCTAGCCGCCCGCGTGATCTTGTTGCCCAAGGCCCCGTCCGACTTCGTCACGGCCAACCGCACCGATGTCACCGACGGCGACCGGGTCATCCCACTCGCTGGCATCTATCGCGACGAGCGGTTTCCCGATCCGGTGGAGCAGGCGAAGCTGCAGTCGCTCAGCGACGTCATCGAGGAGGTCGCTGAGCTGAGTCACACCGAACACAAGGCGCTTGCGTACTCGATCGAGCCCAAGGGCGTACCGGCCGAAGAGTTCGACGCCGAGCAACGAGAGATGCTACGGGCTCTCCTCGGCACCTACCTCGAGCGCGCGCCAGCTGGGGTGTCCCCACTGCCTCACTACGACGAGGAGGCGGCCCTCGACGCGGTCCACTTCGCATGGGCGGGAACGACTGCCCCCGGCGAGCCGCACTACTACCGGCTGCAGGGACCCCGGCTCTTGATCGAGTGGGACAACACCCAAAGCAACGCCAACCATGCTCACTCGGTGTGGCGCGATCCCACCTCGGACTTCGGTCTCGACGTGCTCGCTCGCCACCGTGCGACCCACCATTCCAGTTAGGCCATGGGGTGGTGCAACAGCCGACGGTTACGGGTCTACTATCCGATGCATATACATCGCATAGTAGACGTCTAGGAGGGATCGGCCATGGCGGCACCGGAGAAGGTCAAGGGCAGGGTCATCGATGCACACAGCCACATCGGCGAGATGGAGGCGTGGGCGTTCTACAACCTGAAGGAGCCTGTCAAGCCGACGGTCTATGAGTTCGCCGATGCGGCTGCGTACCTTGGCCATCTCGATGCTCTCGGCGTCGAGCGCGGACTGATCCTTCCGAACTACGGGATCCCGGTCCAGAGCCAGCCGTTCTCCCTCAACGACCTGGTACTCGACTCAGTCCAGAAGAATGACAGGCTGGTCGGAGGGCTGTGGGTCTCGTTCCTACCGCAGAACAAGGAGATGACGCTCAAGTCCTTGGAGCGCGCCGGCGAGGCGGGGATCGTCGCTCTGAAGACGACCTTCCTGCTCGGCGGAAACCCTGACCCCAACACCTGGGACGACGACACCACAGAGATCGCGGAGGCCTGCTTCGCCGCGGTCGAGGAGCACGACCTCACGTTCCACTTCCACACCAGCGCTGGCGGCACGTCTGACATCAATAACTTCGTCCCGCTCGTCGAGAAGTACGGGAAGCGGATCAAGATCTACCTCGTCCACTTCGGCGGCGGGGTCAGCGGACACATCAAGCTGGTCCCGCAATTCCTGGACTGGGTCGAGCAGGGCTACCGGGTCTATTGCGACACCACCTGGACGATCGGCTTCGGTGCGCGCTGGCTGATGACGGAGATCGAGCGACGCGGCGTCGGCGAGGATCGCGTCCTCTTCGCATCCGACGAGCCGTGGAGCGATTTCTGGAGCGAGTACTGGAAGATCAACGGCGCCCCCGTCAGCGATGAGCTGAAGCAGCGGATCCTCCACCAAAACTTCGAGCAGTTGTACGGCGAGAAGGCGTGACCGTGATGGCCCCAATCGAGCAAGATCTCAAGAGTCTCTGAGCGCGACCCACAGAGCACGAGCGGGCTTGGAATCTTCATTCGCCCAGTGATGGGGTTGGTCACCCATGAAATGCAGCGCGTCTCCGGCCTCGACCTCGTGGCGTATGCCGGCGATCTCGAACACCAGCGTGCCTTCGAGAGTGAACACCAGCTCCTCCCCCGCATGGATGAGCGGCTTGGACCCACTGTTCGCGCCTGGTGAGACGGTGGCGACCGCGGCCGCGCTGCGGAAGGGGGAGTACGGCCCCGATACCCCCTCAAGCTTCAGGCCCTCATGCGGAGTGAAGACAGCGGGGCGATCCTCAGCCGGTGTGAACGCGACCGGCTCGGGATAGCCCTCATCCTCGACGAAATAACTGACCGCGCGATCGAGTGCGGTCGCGATCTTGAGCAGGGTCGTGATCGTCGGCACCATGTCGTTGCGCTCGATCTTGTGGATGGCTGCCGCGGAAACTTCTGCCTTGATCGCCAGCTGCTGCAGCGACAGTCGCTGCTCCTGCCGCAGTTTCTTGACCTTCGGTCCGATGGAGCTGACGATCCCGTCCACGTGCTCCTCGATGCGAACCGAGCTAGCAGGACTGTGTTTGGTGGCCATGATCTTGGCTCCCTTGACGCGTCGGCGGCATGCAATATAGTAAACGAAAGTCAACCATGGTGGGCGACTTTCAGGTCTTCCACATGCAGACGGAGGCTGTAGTGGCGCGCAAGATCGTAGTCGTCGGTGGCGGCGCAGGCGGGATGGGCGCGGCGGGTGGCGTAAAGGCGGCCGATCCAAGAGCCGAGGTGGTGGTCTACACCGGCTTCGACGATGTGGCCTACAGCCCCTGCGGAATCCCCTACGTGCACGGCAGGGAAATCGAGAACTTCGAGAAGCTGTTTCTTGCCTCCAAGCAGGCCTACGTCGACGCCGGTATCGATGTGCACTACAACACCGACGTCACCAGTGTCGATGTGAAGCGCAAGATCATTCAAGTCGCTAGCGAGGGCGAGGTCGCGTGGGACACGCTCGTACTGGCCACGGGCTTCAACTACGCCGATCCGGGCGTCCCCGGAGGCGACCTCGGCGGCCTCTACTACGTCAAGAACATCCGTGAGGCCATCGAATGGGACAAAGTCCTGGACACGGTCAGGTCCGCGGTGGTCGTGCAGGCGACGCCGCTCGGCGTCGAGATGGTCACGGCACTCGCGCACCGAGGCATCGAGACGCATCTGGTGGATCCGAGCCCGTGGCCGATGTCGGAGGTGGCCGACCCGGACATCATGGCCCCGGTGGAGGCCTCGTGGCGCGAGCTCGGTGTCATCACGCATTTCAACACGACTCTCAAGGCATTCGTGGGTGACGGACAGCTGACCGCGGTGCAGACCTCCGACGGCGAGATCAAGGCCGACCTGGCCGTGGTGTGCACTCACAAGGAGCCAAACACCGCACTCGCCGTCCGCGCCGGTCTCAAGACCGGATCGACCGGCGGCATCATCGTCGACGAGCGAATGGCGACGTCGGTGCCCGGCGTCTTCGCAGCCGGAGACTGCGCTGAGATCCCGCACGGTCTGAGCGGCGTACCGCTGCAGGGCTTGACTGGCAGCCACGCATACGCCCAGGGCAAGACGGCCGGCATCAACGCCGGCGGTGGTCAACGGACCTACAGCGCGGTCTATGTACCGTGGGGCACCGCGGCCGGGAAGTGGATCATCGGGGGAGCATCCTTTGGTGAGACGACCGCTACCGCGCTCGGGATTCCGTACGTCGTGGGGACCGCCGAGGGCATCTCGCGAGCCCGCTACTACCCCGGAGTCAAGCCCGTAAAGGTCAAGCTGCTGGCCGAGCCTGGCAGCCTTAGGCTCCTCGGCGCCCAGATGGTCGGCGGCGAGGGCATCAAGGAGCGTGCCGACTTCCTCGCGATGGCGGTCAAGTTCGGGTTCACCCTGCACGATCTTGCCCGCATGGAGAACGTCTACTCGCCAGCGATCGGGGCTCTCAACGAGCCCATCGTGGTGGCCGCCCAGAACGGCCTCGACGCCGTATCGAAGAACTGACATGCCGTTCTCTCAATGGCTCCTGTCCTTCTCTCAGTGGCTGCGGCGCAACTCCGAGCACTACCTGCTGATCGCGGCGCAGGAGCGTGTCGCCCAGCAGCACGGCGCCCGCGAACCCAGGTCACCCCGCGGGCTGCGCGAGCTCTTCTGGCTGCGCATCTTCGTACCGGTCTACCGCAGGCTGCCCTGGCCATTACGGCACAAGGTGATGCGAGCCATGCCTGGAAGTCATCGTCGGCAATGGGCGCCACCTCCACAACCGCACGGCTCGGCCGTGCAGCCCTTTGTTTTGGGAAGTTCAACACAACAAGAGAGGAACTCTGGCTATGGCACAGATCGTGGGTGAGCGCGTCAGCAAAGGTGACGCCATCGTCGACTACGAGGACAAGGTCTTCGAGGACATCCAGGCGGAACCGGGGGAAAAGGCTTTCATCCTCATGCACACCGTGCCTTTCGAGGGCTCGGTAGGCCTGGTCAACATGCTCACAGCAACCCGCATCAACCGGAAGGGCTTCGACACCCACTTAGTGCTCTACGGTCCCGGCTCGCTCATGGCAGCCGCCACCCGCGGCTACCCCAAGGTCGGTGACGAGGCGTTCCCGGGCGCACTCGGGTACAACAAGCAGCTGCAGACCTTCATGGACGAGGGCGGCCACGTCTACGCCTGCAGGTTCTCCGCGGCTGCCCTCTACGGCATGCGCGAGATCGACATGATGGAAGGCGTCAAGCCGATCAACCCGCTCGACGTGCTCGACGCCGTCTTGACAGCTCGCCGTAGCGGCGCGTTGATCATGCAGACCTGGACGGTCTGAAGGTCCACCGACGACATGGGTCGCCGCTCGCCTAGGCGGCGGCCCATGGACTGGCCCCTCGCATCGGAGGATCCGGCCGGTGGCGTACGTTGTCAGAGCCTCATCTCGGCGTAGAGCAGAGCGTGTTCCTTCGCTGCCCGCTCCCAGCTGAAGGCCAGCACCACCCTCCGGCCGCCGCGTACCAGCGTCTCCCGGAGCACATCATCCGTGACGACACGACGCATGCCCTCTGCCAGCGACGTCGAGTCTGCGACCTGCGTCATCACCGCGGACTCATCGGGCGTGAGGTACTCGCGCAGTACAGGGATGTCGCTGGACACCACCGGCAGATCGGCCGCCATGGCCTCGAGGACTGCCAGCCCCCATCCCTCCTTGGTGGACGGGAAGGCCAGCGCGTCCGCACTCCGGTACCACGCATGCAGCTCGGCGTCGCTGAGGGTGCCGGCTGAGACGATGTCGCGGCCTAATTCAAGCCCGAGACCCGGCAGCATCGCGAGCGCGTCTTCGCGATAGCGGGCGTAGTCCTGGAACGAGTGCCCACCGACGACGACGAGGGCGGGCGCTGGATCGAGCGCCCGGGCCAGGATCGACATCGCCTCGAAGAGATAGATGCTGCCCTTGCGCGGCTCGATGCCGCCAACGGACAAGAACACGAACCGGCCGTCCAGTCCCGCCTTTTGGCGCACAGCGAGTCGCCGGCTCTCCTCGATCGGACCGAAGCGGGCGGCATCGACGCCGTTGTGGATGACCGTCGCGTCGACGCCGAACTCCGCCTTCAGCCGGTTGCGCCAGTCCTCGCTCACGACGACCACGTCGTCGGGCTCCTCGATGGCCTTCCGCTGACACTCGATCAGGGCGGTAGTGGTGAAGTCGTCGACGTGGTGGACGGTGCGGACGACGCGTACGCGGGCGCCGGCGTCCCTCACCCGAGCGGCCGCGCGTGCCGAAATGCAGTCCTGGGTGTGGAGGATGTCAACGTCTCCGGCGACCTCGGA
>JBKPTR010000247.1:0-24272 GCA_046735615.1 Actinomycetota bacterium | reverse complement strand
GCCGGGCGCACCACAACGCGGTCCCCGCTGTCAGCTTGAGTGAAGCCGCGGGACCGTTTGGCCACATATGATTCAACGTCGTCTGGCTCCTCGAGGAGCGCCCGCCGGGGCCGGTCCACCGGCATAGTCTCTCAGGCATCTCGGTGTGCTGCACAACGGTACTCATGTGTCGTACATCAAGCTTTGGCAACGGGAGCCGTACCTAGCTTGCTCACGTCAATCTTCCTCGGGGAAGCAACGTCTTAGGCCCTGAGGACGACCCGGAACGAGCCAGCAATCGGGCTGCTTTCCGTGAGACGTTGCCTCAGAGTGGAGATGTAGCCAACCATTGTGTCCAGAAAGGACAGCTCGAATGTCACTCACCCGCCCTCGCGACGACCGGATCATCGCTGGCGTGTGCTCCGGAATCGGCCGCCACTTCAACATCGATCCCACCATTGTCCGAATTGTGTTCGTAGCCAGCCTGTTCCTCCCAGGCCCGCAGATCTTGATCTACCTCGTTGCCTGGCTGCTCATGCCGGACGAGGCCACGACCGTGGTCTGATCCTCGTTACCCGGCCCCTCAGTCACTATGACTGAGGGGCCCTTTCGTGTCCGCTCACGTGCTCGCCCATCTGACCGGCGATCCGTGCCGAAGGTGGGCCACCCAGCCTGCATCAGGTTGAGAGGGCTCGTGCCTCGCGAGTTTCAACCGGTCCCGTACAGGGTGCGGACGATGTCCTCGATAGCGGGCTCCTCCAGGGTCAGATCAACCACCTCAGTGACGGCGCTCACCTCGGCCAGCACCTTGGCCGCCGTGGTCTCCCTGGGGCTGAAGGCTAGCCGCTGCCGCTGGCCATCAAGATCGCTGCCGATATGTGATGCCTCACTCACTTCAAGGTCTGGGCTCGGCTCTGGCAGATCGACCACCAGGACACGCTGTAGCGCCACGCGCTCGGCCAGGCTGGGTAGCGTGCCGTCGAACACAAGGCGGCCGCGGTCGATCACGAGCACCCGCTCGCAGAGCCGTTCGATGTCACCCATGTCGTGCGTGGTCAACAGCAACGTGGTGCCGAACTCGGCCCGCTCGGCAACCAGGAAATGGCGCAGCCGCTCCTTGCTGATCATGTCCAGACCGATGGTCGGCTCGTCCAGTACCAGTAGCCGCGGGCGGTGGACCAGAGCAGCCGCCACCTCGCCTCGCATCCGCTCGCCCAGCGAGAGCTGCCGTACGGGCGTGTCCAGCAAGTCGGCGAGTCCGAGGCGGTCCACCAGCTCCTGGGTCCTGACTCTAGCCTCCTCATTCGGCAGCCGGTGGATCGCACCGAGGATGCGGAACGAGTCGCGGAGTGGCAGGTCCCACCACAATTGACTCCGCTGCCCGAAGACCACGCCGATCTCACGAGCCAGCCGCCGACGCTGCGGCACCGGGTCATACCCACAGGTTCGCACCTGCCCGCTGGAGGGGACAAGGATGCCTGTCAGCATCTTGATCGTGGTGGATTTCCCGGCGCCGTTCGCACCGATGTAACCAACCGCTTCCCCCGGCTGGATCGATGCGCTGATCCCGTCGACGGCGTGCACCACCCTCGTCCGCCGGCGCACCCGCCCTACCTTCTGCCGCACCGTGAAGGAACGGCTCAAGTTGTCGAGCCGGACGATTGGTTCGCTTGTCATCTCAACCTCCTGCCCCGGTGAACCTGCGGATACCGGCGCGCCACGCCAGCCATGCCAACAGCCAAGCCCAGACCGCGAACACTGGCGCAAACCAGCCGAGCCACGCAGGGAGGAACCTGGGCCCTGGAAGTCCCATGATCAGCAAAGCCGGAAGGTACGCCGTTACGGTCGCCGGAAAGACAAAGGTGAACAAGATGCGGATCGGCGTGATCAACACGCTACCTGGGAGCTGACCCGCGTAGCTGCTGCCGTAAACGAATGCGGAGGTGAACTCGGGGCCGTTGATGAGGAAGAACTGCAAGCCACCAGCCATGGCGAAGAGGGCGCCATAGATGGCCGCTCCGACGAACGGGGTGATCACCAGCAGGTAGACGGTGCCAGAGGTGTAGCTGAGGTCAAGCCCCGGCAGCACGATGGCGAGGATCAGCATCCCTACGGCGAACCGGCCCAGCCGGCGCATGTGAACCTCGGACGTGACGAGCTGCAGCAGTAGCGGCATCGGCCGGACGAGAAGGACCTCCAGCCGCCCCAGACGCAGGTATGTGGGAATCGTGTCTAGCTGGCCAAAGATCGTGTCCGCCAGCGCGAAACCTATGTTGCCGAGGGCGAAGACCAGTGCGCTCTGCCTCAGATCGAGACCACCGAAGACGGGCACATTGGCAAAGATCGCGTAGATCTCGACGAACTCCACCAGCCCAACGGCCACCGACGTGGCAACATTCAGCCAGAAGCTGGCCCGATAGGCCAGCTGGCTGCGGATCCGGGAGCCGATAAGGACGCGATAGGCCTCAATGGCCGACCGGTCAGGAGGACGCCCGCGCGCTTCGACAGGCTCAGCGCGCATTTCATCAGCCACCTTGCACCACCAGCCGACGTGCGGCTCGCCACTGAACCACCCTGGCGATGCCGACGAGGCCGACGAGCCAGGCGAGCTGGCTTGCGACGAGCGCCGCAGCGGCCCAACCGAGAGCCCAGCCGGAGAGCACGTCGATCGGCGTCTGCAGCATCGACGGGAAAGGTGTGGCGTAGGCCACGACTCGGAGCCACTCCGGGAAGAGGTGAACTGGAATGAAGAGGCCGCTGAAGAAACTGCCGATGACAAGATAGAGCCCTATGTAGCCGCGTACGTCGAAGGTCCAGAACGCAATCAAGTTGACCAGGAACCGCAGCGTGAAGCTGATCGAGACGGCCAGGCACAGACTCATCAAACCCAGCGGATAGGCGCTCCACGAGTCTGGCAAGGCGAGGCCAACCGTCACGGCGCCAATGAACAGTGGCGGCAGACCGCGCGACAGCAGCTGGAAAGAGGCACGGCCCAGGTCACGGGCCCACCAGGCCAGCTGCAGGTCAACGGGTCGCGCGAAGTCGACGGCGATCTCACCGCTGCTGACGCGTTCGGCAATGTCGACCCACGCGAGCAGCGCGATAGGGGCCAGCAGCGCCTGGCCTAGCCAAACGTAGGTCGAGGCCAACTGCTGGTCATAGCCGGCCAGTGTGCCGCCAGCGGAGGAAATGGCCCCAAACAAGACGCTGACTCTGATGAACCCGAACACCGACTGCGTCGTGACGCCGGCCAGGATGGCCAACCGATAAGTGCTGTACCGCCTGAACTCCGCCGCCGCCAGCACCATGTAGGTACGCACGGCAATTCCGCGAGAACTCTCTAAACCACTGGGCCGGCACGGTAGCCGGCCGCCTCTGGATGGGATGCAGCAATCTTCTCGATCTGGGCTGTCAGCGTTGCCACCTGCTGCCCCGCCGCACCGGCCAGCTCGAGTGGGTTGGAAAGGGCCGCGTCGAGCTCAGCGCGGGATATCCCAAGCCGCGGGTCGGCAGCCAAACGATCAAGCAAGTCATTGTCGACGCGACCAGTCTCGCGCATCTCCAGGGCGACGGCGATCGCATGCTCTTTGATCACTTCGTGTGCAGTCTCCCGTCCAACTCCCTGCCGCACAGCCGCGATCAACACCTTGCTCGTGGCAAGGAACGGCAGGTAGCGCCGCAGCTCGGCGTTGATGACCGCCGGGAATGCGCCGAAATCTTCGAGCACGTTGAGAAACGTCTCGAAGAGGCCGTCGAGGGCAAAGAATGCATCGGGAAGTGCGACTCGACGGACCACGGAGCAGGACACGTCGCCCTCGTTCCATTGATCACCCGCGAGCTCGCCGATCATGGAGACGTAGCCCCTGATGATCACCGCTAATCCGTTGACACGCTCGCAAGACCGAGTGTTCATCTTGTGCGGCATGGCACTCGAACCCACCTGACCCCGCTGAAAGCCCTCGGTGACCAGCTCGTGCCCGGCCATCAACCGGATGGAGGTCGCCAAGTTCGAGGGGGCCGCGGCGACCTGAGCCAGCGCGCTGATGACGTCGAGATCGAGCGAGCGCGGATATACCTGACCGGTGCTCACCAGAACGTGCCTGATGCCCAAGTGATCAGCAATCCGCTGCTCGAGCGCCTCCAGCCGGTCGTGGTCGCCGCCCAGCAGGTCGAGCATGTCCTGGCTGGTGCCCACCGGGCCCTTGATGCCACGCAACGGATAGCGACCGAGTAGCTCCTCGATCCGCTGGTACGCCAGCAGCAGCTCGTTCGCCGTCGTAGCGAAACGCTTCCCCAAGGTCGTGATCTGCGCAGCGACGTTGTGGGTCCGGCCCGCCATCGGCTGATCTGCGAATTGGGTGGCCAGCTGGGCCAGCTGCACCAGCGTCGCCACCATCCGGTCCCGGATGATCTTGAGGGAGGAGACAATCTGCAACTGCTCGACATTCTCCGTAAGGTCCCTCGAGGTCATCCCCTTGTGCACGTGCTGGAATCCGGCCAGCGCGTTGAATTCCTCGATCCGAGCTTTCACGTCATGCCGGGTGATCTTCTCCCGTTCGGCGATGCTGGCCAGATCAACTTGCTCGACGACACCTTCGTAGGCCTTGATCACGACAGCGGGGTCGTCGCCCCCGAAGTCCACGCCAAGATCACGTTGCACGGCGAGCACCGCGAGCCACAGCCGGCGTTCGGAGATGATCTTGCTCTCCGCCGACCAAGTTTCGCGCATCGCCGCCGAGGCATAGCGGTTCGCCAGGACGTTGCCGATCCGCACTGCTCAGCTCACCGCCAGCCGTGCTGCAGATGCAGCGATGTCGTGGCGATAGAACGACCCCTCGAGCTGGATCTTCGCGATCGACTCGTACGCCTGGCCGCGGGCCGCCTCGATATCCTCACCGAGGCCGACGACTGTGAGCACCCGGCCCCCGGCGCTGACCAGGTTGCCCTGCGCATCCAGTGCAGTCCCGGCGTGGATGACCACGCTGCCGTTGCTGCCCGCCGCCTCTATCCCAGTGATCGCTGCGCCGGTCTTCGGGGTGCCTGGATAACCGGCCGAGGCCAAGACGACGCCAACTGCTGCACCACTTTCCCACTCGAGCTCAGGATGCGCGGCAAGATCATCGGTGGCGGCGGCGTAAAGCAGTCCGCCAAGCGGCGTTGTGAGACGGGCCAGCAGCGGTTGGGTTTCGGGATCTCCGAATCGGGCATTGAACTCGACCACCCGGACGCCGTTGGAGGTCAGCGCCAGTCCGGCGTACAGCAGTCCACTGAAGGGCGTGCCGCGCCGGGCCATCCCATCGACTGTCGGCTGCAGCACCGTGCGGGTGACCTCCGCGACAAGATCATCCGGTGCCCAGGGCAGCGGGGTGTACGCGCCCATGCCGCCGGTGTTGGGCCCAGTGTCGCCATCGCCCACGCGCTTGAAGTCCTGCGCCGGCTGCAGCGGACGTACGGCGCGCCCATCGGTGATCGCGAACAGACTCACCTCGGGCCCATCGAGGAACTCCTCGATGACCACCCGGCCACAGCGCATTGCATGATCAACAGCGAGCTGGCGGTCGTCGGTTACTACGACTCCCTTGCCGGCTGCCAGCCGATCGTCCTTGACAACATACGGCGGCCCGAAGTGGTTCAGCGCCTGAGCCACTTGATCACGCGTCACGCACTCTCGGGATTGAGCGGTCGGCACACCAGCTACCGCCATCACCTGCTTCGCGAAGGCTTTGCTGCCTTCCAGCTGCGCGGCGGCCGCTGAGGGACCGAAGCAGGCGATGCCCCTCTCGCGTACCACATCGGCCACACCCGCCACCAGCGGAGCCTCGGGTCCGACGACGACCAGATTGACGCCCAGTCGACTGGCTAGATCCGCCACTGACTGACCGTCCACTGGGTCGATGCGATGATTCGCACCGAGCGCAGCAGTGCCGGGATTGCCCGGCGCAGCGTGCAGCTCAACCACCGCCGGATCGTGGCTGAGCGCCAAGCTGAGCGCATGCTCGCGGCCACCTGAGCCGATCACCAGCACGCGCAAGGGGTCCACCACGTGTCAAGAGCCTACCCAAGCGATTAGCTTTGCACCGTGGCCGATCTCAGCTTTCCTGCACTGCATATACGGCCATCACAGGGATGGATGAATGACCCGAACGGTGTCTGCCGGATTGACAGCCGCTATCACGTTTTCTTTCAGTACAACCCAGAGGCGCCGGTCCACGGCGCCATGCACTGGGGCCACGTCAGCTCGACCGATCTACTCCATTGGCAGGAACACCCGATCGCCCTGAAGCCCAGGCCGGGACTGATCGACGGAGCTGGGTGCTGGAGCGGCTGCGTAGTCGACGATGCCGGGGTGCCCACAGCTGTGTACACAGCAAATCCTGATCATGCCTGGAACGCAGTCGTCGGCATCGCGCGCTCCGATCGATCTCTGATGTCCTGGGACCAAGATCAATCGCCGGTCCTGGGCATCTCGAGGGCTTCGGAGATCGAAGAAGCCCGCGATCCGTTCATCTTTGTCCACGAGGGCCGTCGGTATGCCGTGCAAGGAGCGGGAGAACCATCGGGGCGCGCGCGAGTGCTGCTCTATGGCTGCGACGACCTCAGGTACTGGAGTGACCTTGGGCCTTTGCTCACCACCGACGACCCTATTGTTGCCCAGGTTGCGCCGGCCAATCTCTGGGAGTGTCCGAACCTGTTTCAGGTCGACGGTCAATGGGTGCTGCTGCTCTCGCTGTGGCGGCGACGAGATGGCATCGACTTCCTGGCTGGCGTCCGCTATCTCCTGGGCGACCTGGTCGCCAACGGCAAAGGATGGGCGTTCAAGGCGACTTCAGGAGGCGTGGTCGATGACGGCCCGGCCTTCTACGCGCCGCAGGTACTGACCGAACCGGACCGTACCCTGCTCTGGGGTTGGGCATGGGAGCTCGGGCGCAGTGACGAGCAGATCACAGCGGCTGGCTGGGCCGGCGTACTGACTTTTCCGCGCGAGCTCTACGTACGCAACGGCGTCCTCCGCGCGCGGCCGGCGACTGAGCTGGAAGGGCTGCGCCTCGGCAACTTCACATGCCGGCCGGGGGTCACATTCCGGGAGCATGCCTTCGAGCTGATCGCCAGCGGGCGGGTAACTCTGAAGCTCGTTCAGGGCGGCGCTGACCAGCTGGTGTCGGCGGTGGAGGGCACACCGACCGATCCGGCGAGGATCTTGGTCGACGGCAGCATGGTGGAGACCTTCCATCGCGGGGCGAGCCACACCACGCGCGCCTATCCGACGGCCGACAGCGGGTGGGTTGTGGATGGTGCTGCCGTCACCGCCTATCGGCTGGAACAACATGCGCCCTGAGCCTGTCGAAGGGCTAGCAGCTCGCGCTTCGACGGGCTCAGCGCGCGTCACGGCATGTGCTTCGCCAAGCTCAGTTCGCAGCACGGCGAGCGGCGTCAAATGGGGCTCGGTCGAAGACGAAGAGGCTGTAGGTGATCTTGCCGTCTTTGACAGTGACGCATTCAGCGCCAGGTGCGCTCTTGACCGGAATCGTTTCGGTGTCGTACATGACGAGCGCCGTCTCGTGATCACCGAAGGCGGCGATGAGTTTCGAGCCGGTGAGGATCTGCACAAACGGCCCCATGAACTCGCGGTACGCGGCTGCACCCTCCAGACGACCGGCTGGGGCGTCGCAGACGATCTCGTCGGAGATATAGGTCATCGCCTTGTCCAGGTCGTGACTCGTCCAGGCCTGGTGGTAGGCCAGCGCAGTATCCAGTGCGGGGCTAGTGGATTCGGTCATCATGATCTCCTTCTGTGACTACTGAATCGGAGGCGAATCTGTCCTCCTCTCATGTAGACACCGGTGCGGGCCCGAACGGAACGCGGCCAGGGCGATGCGCGAGCAGCTCAAATCCAACTGGCATGCTGGCACGGTGGAGCAGGCCACGCTGGAGCAGGCCCGCGCGGGCGACGAGCAGGCTTTCCAGGACCTCACGGATCCATACCGGCGTGAGCTATTGGCACACTGCTACCGCATGCTCGGGTCGCTTACCGACGCCGAGGACATGCTCCAGGAGACCTTGCTAGCCGCCTGGCGGGGGCTCGCTGGATTTGAAGGGCGTTCATCGCTGCGTTCTTGGCTGTACCGGATTGCTACAAACACCTGCCTGAACGCAATCCGGGCTGGTGCGCGGCGGATTCCGAGCGAGCCGACGCCACCGTTCCAGCCGCCAGAGCCGACTCAACGTGAGGAGATCCGATGGCTGCAGCCATATCCCGACGCCCTGCTCGAGGGAATCGCCGACACTGCGCCTGGGCCGGAAGCCCGCTATAGCCAGAGCGAGGCGATTGAGCTCGCCTTCGTTGCCGGCCTGCAACGGATGCCTCCTCGGCAAGCAGCAACGGTTCTGCTACGCGACGTACTGGGGTTCGGCACCGAAGAGGTTGCGGCGATGCTCAGGACCAGCCAGACGGCGATCAAAGGAAACCTGCAGCGCGGTCGCGCGGCACTCGACAGTTCGCGCAGCACGACCGACCGTGAGGCGCCGCTACCACGGTCAGCTGGGGAGCGCGAGCTGGCACGGCGCTTCGCCGACGCGTACGTCGCGGCCGACATCGATGGGGTGCTCACCTTGCTCACTGATGACGCCTGGCTGTCCATGCCTCCCGCCCCACACCAATACCACGGCTTGGACGCGATTCGGTCGTTTCTGGAGGCCAGCTTTGCTTTCCGTGGCGAACGAGGTGTCTACCTCATCCCGGGCCGAGCGAACAACCAACCGTCCTATGCGAGCTACCTCGGTGATCAGCAAAATCCGATTGCGAGACCCGCCGGATTGTTTGTCCTTACGCCGACGGAGGACCACATCCGGGCCCTCACCCGCTTCCACGACGACGATCTCTATCCGCTGCTGGGGTTTCCGACCTCGCTGACCGCTTGATTCGGGCCCGCTCGCGCCCGCTCGCCGCAATCCGGCTCGTTCGTCGCCTCAGGTGAAGAAGGCCCTGGTTGTCCCTGTCATCATTCAGCTTCACCAGATGCTCCTGCACTCGCCGGAGGCGAGCTCCGACGCTCGCGCGCAGATGCGCCGTCCTCGTCTCTACAGCAACTTGTTGATCACAATGGCTTGTTCGCGGGAAGGGCCGACGCCAATACCTGAGATCCGAGCGCCGCAGAGCTCTTCGATCCGGTTCACGTACACCTGTGTGTTCTTTGGCAGCTCATCGAATTCCCGACAGCCACTGATGTCCTCAGTCCATCCGTCCAGCTCTTCATAGATCGGAACGGCATGGTGGAACTCCGACTGCGTGAGCGGCATCGTGTCATGGCGGACGCCGTTCACCTTGTAGCCGACGCAGACCGGGATCTTCTCCCAGCCGGTCAACACGTCGAGCTTGGTCAAGAAGATGTCGGTGAACGCGTTAGCGCGTGCCGCCGTCTGGACGACCAAGGCGTCGAACCAGCCACAGCGCCGCTTGCGTCCGGTGGTGGTCCCGAACTCGACGCCGGCCTCCCGAAGCTTGTCGCCATCTGAGTCGAGCAACTCGGTGGGCATCGGTCCCTCGCCGACTCGCGTGGTGTAGGCCTTTGCGATCCCTACAACCCTGTCAATTCGTGTCGGGCCTACCCCGGTACCCACGCATGCACCAGCGGCAACCGGGTTGGAGGAAGTCACGTACGGATAGGTTCCATGATCAACATCAAGATGGTGGGCCTGTGCCCCTTCGAACAGCACAACCTTTCCGGCATCGAGCGCTTCGTTGAGCAGTGCGCTGACGTCAACAACATGGGGCCTGATCCGCTCGGCATGGGAGAGCAGGTGCTCGGTGACTTGTGCCGGATCGATCTCACGGCGGTTGTACACCTTCACCAGCAGATGGTTCTTCTGCTCGAGGGCCGCCTCGACTTTCTGTCGCAGAATCGACGCGTCGAACAGATCCTGAATCCGCAAACCGATGCGGTTGACCTTGTCTGAGTACGCCGGCCCGACTCCGCGTCCCGTGGTACCAATCCGGGCCTTGCCGAGGAAACGCTCGGTGACCTTATCGATCACTTGGTGGTAGGACGTGATGATGTGCGCGTTCGCAGAAATGACCATGTGCGAAGCGTCCACGCCGCGCGCGGCCAGCCCTTCAATCTCGCTGAACAGTACATCGAGGTCGACCACGACTCCATTGCCGATCACCGGGACGCACTTAGGGTTCAGGATGCCCGACGGCAGCAGGTGCAAGGCGTAGCGCTCTCCGTTGACCACCACTGTGTGGCCGGCGTTGTTGCCGCCGGAATAACGGACGCAGTAGTCGACACGATCACCGAGTTGATCGGTCGCCTTGCCCTTGCCTTCGTCGCCCCACTGGGCTCCCACCACCACTATCGCCGGCATAGATCGCCGTCCCTTCTAGCTCCCTACCGCGTAGAGAAATACGAAGCCCCCGGGCGCATTCGCCACAGGGACTCTTGCGACGTAACCCTACCCACCTCCTGCATGTCGCACGAACCCGATTAGAGCCAATCCTTGGCGCGAAATACGAAATAGAGCACGACACTGGCAGCGAGCATAAGCAGCAAATACACCCAGAACCCCGTACTGCTCCCCGCCAGCGGAAAGCGCACGTTCATCCCAACAAAGCCCGTCACGAGGGTGGGAACAGCGATGATTGCCGCCCACGCACTGAGCTTCTTCACGATCTGGTTCAGCCGAGTATCGGCGAGCGCAAGGCTGGTATCGAAAATTGATGCAAGTGCCTCCCGAAGCGCATCGGCGGCATTGGCTACTCGGGTGTGGTGCTCAGACAGGATTAGCCAGTGCCGACCAATCGCAGGGTCTCGCCCACCCTTGACCTTCCTGCCCTGGGGCGGGCTGTCGACGATGTCGGTCATGACGGTTCGCATTGGATCGGTGAGCCGGCGCAGTTGGGAGAGCGCAGCTCGGAGCTTGAAGGCGTACAGCTGCTCGGGCTTGCCTAGCGGCCGCTCCTCGAAGAGCACATTCGCCAAGTTGTCACTTGAGTCCTCGAGCCATTGCACCGCGTCCTCGTATGTGCTGATCACGGCCGCGATGATCGTTTGGACCGCCGCCTCGATGCCGCCCTTTGCGATCACATCTTGCTTCTGTAAGAACAGTTGCGCGGGCTGAAAGTCTGGTGTCGGATTCACCAGGCAGATTACGGCGCGATCAGTCGCGATCACGGACACGGGGTGCACCACGATCTGTGCGCGGTCTCTGTCCACCGAGACCGCGTTAGTGATCACCAGCCGAGCCTGGCCAATCATCTCGAACTTAGCTCGCCTGTCCTCAGCGAGCAGGTCCTTGATCGCCGGCTCGTCAAGATCAAGGGCATGTGCGACGTGGCGCACCTCCACGGCTCCGTACTCGTGATCCCGCGGCAATATCCACCATGCCGATGCGTCGGAATGGAGCTCTAGTACGTCGCTCAGGTCTTCGCCGGTCAGATCTTCGGCGATGATCTTGCTGCCGGACCAGACCCGGCTCAGCGGGACAGGCCGGTCAGCAACAACGGTGGACACCCTCCGAAGACTAGCGCCGCTCGCCGCCTGCCCCGACTAGTTGCTATTCCTACCGCGCACTCAGTGACGACGGTCAGCTGGTCCGCCGAGGTCGCTCAGGCCAGGTGCTGGTTGTACCAGTCCAGCGTGTCCTGCCACGCCTGCTGGGCGGCCTCTGGGTTGTAACGCTGGCCGGTGTCATTGAAAAACGCATGGCCGGCTCCGGCGAAAGTACGAATTTCATAAGTAAGGCCAGCCGCCTTGAGCGCCGCCTCCGCGCGGTCTCGGGTCGCGTTCACTCGTTCGTCCTGCTCCCCGTATATCCCATAGACGGCGGCCTTGGCCTTGCTGAAGTCGGGGTTTTCGGGCGCGGGCCCATAGAAGGGGACGGCAGCCGCCATGCGTTGTTCGCCAGCTTGGAGCAGGTTCCACGTCATTCCACCCCCAAAGCAGAAGCCGACCACCCCGATCTTCGCATCGGGTACTCGTTTCTCGAGCTCGTCGATACCGGCTTGGAGATCAGCAACAAGCTGCTCCGGCGGGGTGTTCGCGAGCGCCGTCGGTGCGGCCGCTGGATCCCCGAGTGACCCGGTGCCACCTTGAGCTGAGAGCAGATCTACGCAGAGCGCGGAGTACGACGCACCCGCGAAGCGTCCCACCAGGTCAACGAAGTGCGGGGTCAGACCACGATTCTCGTGGATGACGAGCAAGGCGCCCTGAGGATCGGACGCCTCTGCCCAGGTTCCCTGCAGCTCGCCGGCCGGGCCGGCAAAACGCACCGGTTCCCCCGACTTGGTCGTCGCGGTTCTTCCTGGGGTTGTGGTGATGGCGGCAGGTGAGGGTGTGGTGCCCGCCGCCGTTTGCTCGCCGCCAGCACCGCCGCCATTGCCGCAGGCGGCCAACAGGGCGGTCGCACTGCTCACGCTGAGCCCCAAAAGAGTCAGCCGCCGCAATGCCTCCCTCCGGGTAAGCAGTCCATCAACGAAGTCCTCTGCCACCTCGCCCACGAGGTAATTGCGCAACGCCATTGTCAAAACCTCCTTGTGCCTGACCAACTCCTCAGGACGAATGTGCCTACTGCTAGAACACGCATGTAGCGAAACGAACGTTCACAAAGGCACTTCAATGAGTCCCGATTGAGACCGAGCGCGACATGGACCCAGGAATGCAGATGGAACCGAAACCGAGCGCGCCCCATCGAGGCCTCGCGAGCAGACCGCGCTGGGATGGGCCGACTGAATCATGCGTCGACATCCCTCACAGATGCGGCCCCTGAGACCGCGACGCGTCGCAGCGAGGAACATCCACAAGGTGAAGGCCGGCCGGATGGGCCGGCGCCAATAGGCTAAGAAGCTTGAAACCGAACGACTGCAAAACCGCACATCAAAATGCGTACTCGACCACAACCCTTTGGCGCCGGCCCATCCGGTCGGCCTTCGCCGGGAGCCGGTCGACCTTGGCGGCGATCGGAAGCGCAGCGCTTCGACAAGCTCAGCGCACCTGTGGCGAGAACGAAGCGCTACTTGTTCAGAGATGTACCAGCCGAGCGCAGGTCCTCGCAGGCCTCGACTACGCGCTTGGCCATGCCCGCCTCCGACAACTTCCCCCACGCACGCGGGTCGTACGCCTTCTTGCTTCCTACGTCACCGTCGACCTTCAGCACACCGTCGTAGTTGCTAAACATATGTCCGGCGGCCGCGCGGGTGTAGGCGTACTGAGTGTCGGTGTCGATGTTCATCTTGATTACGCCGTAGTCGACCGCTGCTCGGATCTCCTCCAGCGACGAGCCGGATCCCCCGTGGAAGACCAGGTCGAACGGGCGTTCCATGCCGATCTTGGCGCCAACCTCGTCCTGGATGTCCTTGAGCACCTCGGGGCGCAGTTTGACTGCCCCCGGCTTGTACACGCCGTGCACATTGCCGAAAGTCAGCGCTGCAATGTAGCGGCCCTTGTTGCCGGTGCCCAGCACTTCGACGGTCCTCAGCCCATCTTCGACTGTGGTGTAGAGCTTCTCGTTGATCTCTGCGCTGACGCCGTCCTCCTCCCCACCAACGACGCCGACCTCGATCTCCAGGATCACATTTGCCGCCGATGTCTTCGCCAGCAACTCCTCGGCAATGGACAGGTTCTCCTCAAGGGGCACTGCGGAGCCGTCCCACATGTGCGACTGGAAGACCGGGAGGCCTCCTGCCTTGACCCGCTCAGTGGAGATGGCGAGCAGCGGCCGCACGTAGCCGTCCAGCTTGTCCTTCGGACAGTGGTCGGTGTGCAATGCGATGTTGACCGGATAGTTCTTTGCGACCTCGTGGGCGTACTCGGCCAACGCCACGGCACCGGTCACCATGTTCTTGATCGTCGGGCCAGATGCATACTCGGCGCCGCCGGTGGAAACCTGGACAATGCCATCTGATCCGGCCTCGGTGAAGCCCTGGAGGGCGGCGTTCAAGGTCTGCGAGGAGCTGATATTGATCGCTGGGTAGGCAAAAGAGCGCTCTTTGGCCGCGTCCAGCATCGCGGCATAGACCTCGGGGGTGGCAATGGGCATGCTCGAGTTCCTTTCCTACCTGCTGAATTCTCGTTGTTTGCGGTTGTAGTCCGTAAATGCACAGTCTGTCAAAGGAAGGCGCAGCGGTGGTAACCGCGGAGGTCTGTCTCAGCTTTCCAGCGCCGACAAGTCGACTCCATGGCGGCCAGCAGAGAATGCGCGCACTGTGCTGTCCAGAGTTGCCGGAAACACGCTGATTTGGTCCAGCGGTACATCAGCCTGTCTACCGTCAACGGTCGCGAGCCGAAGCCGTGGGTCGCGGCCAATACCGCCTCTGATTGTCCTGATTGAGCCAACTTCCGGCCACGATGCGTTCAGCCCTGCGACTTGAATTCCAGGCGGACCGATCCAGACCGCAGTGCCACGACCGAGACCGGCAAATTCTCGTTTGGCCGTTACCAAGAGGACAGCGCTAATGGCGACAAACACCAGCGATACGCCAAGCACTATGGTGCACAAGACGACAAAGAATGCGCCGTCCAGATTCTCCCGCTGCCACAGATAGATCAAGAGCAAGATCGCGATCGTGATGCCGAGGCTGACCAGGCGCGAGCGCAGCAACCGGCGGCGCCGGGCCACCTTGTCGGCGAGAGGTCCCGGATCGTAGGGAACGACAAGTTCGGAGATCGGACTCGTACTCATGGCGCCACCGGTTAGTTCTCCCGAGCGCCCCGGGGCGTGATGGCCATGTGGATGCGATAGCGGTCAGCTCGATACCAGGAGGTCGACATTTCGATGGCTCGATCGCCGGCGTACGTCACGCGCTCCTGCACCAGCAGCGGTGCCCGTTTGGCGATCCCCAGGATTCGTGCTCGATGGGCATCAGCCGATTCGGCCCGCACTGTCTGTTCACCGCTGCTGACCACTACGCCATACTCGCTCGCAAACACGTCGTATAGCGACCCGAGTTCTCGTTGCAGCAGTCCCGGGAACAGCATCGACGGGTAGTGACCAACCTCGTACGCCATCGGCGTACCGTCCGCTGTACGCAGCCTTTCCACTCGGATTACTGATTGGCCGGGACGGATACGCAGCGCGTAGCACACATCATCGTCGGCCGGCTGCTCGGTCGCCGAAAGCACCACTGTTGCCGGGGCGAGGCCTCGATCCCGCATCTCACGCGAGAACGATGTCAGATGCAGTCGCGAATCCACTTGCGGGCCCGTGAGGAAGGTCCCCTTGCCGTGCACTCGTTCCAGAACACCGGCCGCAACGAGGTCGGTAATCGCCTGTCGTACCGTCACCCGGCTGACCGCGAGGCGTCCGACTAATGCGCGCTCGGAAGGGATGGCGTCGCCAGGGTGGAGATCCGTCTCAATCAGGTGCTCCAGGATGCCGCGTACCTGAGCTCGCTTGGTGGTTGCTGAGGCTCGTTGGCGATCGAGTCGAAGGGTCGCGTGATCACCCCGAAGATAGTCGTGTTGCACGCGTCCTCACCCCCCGATTCTTCCCAGCTGAATGCCAGTATGGGAGCCTTCCGCGAGTGCGACAACCGGAAGGTCTCCATCATCGACTCTCAGGTGCTGGTTGAGCCAGCCCAGCGGAGCGCCCAGTGGTACATCGCGATGGCCGCCGCGGCACCGGCGTTGATGGACCGGGTGGAGCCGTACTGAGTGATGGCGACCAGCTGCTCGCAAACAGCCACGAGCTCGTCGGTCAGGCCTGGGCCTTCTGACCCGAAGACCAGGCAGGTCCGTTCCGGAAGCTCGTAGGACTCCAGCGGCACGGCGCCCTCGAGATTGTCGACGCCGATGACCACGTAGTCAGCTGCTGCGAGCCGGTCCGCGAATTCCGCGACCGATGGATGGTGCTCGACGTGGAGATAGCGGTCGGTGACCATGGCTCCGCGCCGATTCCAGCGCCGACGACCGACGATGTGCACGCCTGCGACGTTGAAAGCGTTCGCGGTCCGAACGATGGAGCCGATGTTGAAGTCGTGCTCCCAGTTCTGGATCGCAATCTGCAACGGATGCCGCCTAGCGTCCAGATCGGCGACGATGGCCGACACCGTCCAGTAGCGATAGCGGTCGATCACATTGCGGCGATCACCGTGCTCGAGCAGCTGCGGGTCGAGTCTGGGATCCTCGGGCCACGGGCGCGGATGCGGTCCCACACCAGGCGTGCCAGACGCCTCAGTCAGCTGCTCTTCACTCAGCACGCGTCGCGTCGCGCCCTGCGGGGGTTCAAACGGGTCGTCCCCTTTGCTTTGACCCAGCGTGCGTCCTCGATCGCTCATGGGCGGCGGCGCGCCCTGCGGGGGTCCAAGGAGGTCGGCCCCTTTGCCCTTTTCAATTGCTCGCTCCGCTCGCGGCGGCTCGATCTCCGCCTACTTCGTCGTCACTCGCAGACGAAAAGGGTGTCTGCTCGCTCCTCCTCAGCATGGCGGTGCGCGATCCGAGATTTAGGAAACTCACAGTGTGCGACGGTACCGTTTCCCTCCGTGACCCCTCTCGAGGCCGCTGCCGCGCTGATGCCGATGCTGCTGCCGTCCTGGATGGACCCAGAGGAGCTGATCAGGTCCTTCGGCCCGTACGCGCTCTGGGGCGTCGCGTTCGTGATCTTCGCTGAGTGCGGACTCTTCGCAATCTTGCCGGGCGACTCGCTGCTGTTTACCGTCGGACTGCTGGTGGCGGCGGGCGTCATCCCGTACAACCTGGCGTTCGTCTGCATCGTGCTGACCATTGCCGCTGTGCTGGGCAACGTGAGCGGGTACGCGATCGGTCGCAAGATCGGTCCGCCGCTTTTCAGACCGCGTCCGGGACTGGCGGGCAAGATCTTCAAACAGTCCTATGTGATCAGGACACACATCTTCTTCGAGCGCTATGGCAACCGTGCACTCATCCTGGCGCGCTTCGTCCCGATCGTACGGACCTTCGTCACCCTGGTTGCCGGCGTCGGCAAGATGGATTTCCGGCATTTCATCACCTACACCGCCGTCGGTGGGGTGCTCTGGGCCTGCGGCGTGACCATCGCGGGCTACTTCCTCGGCAATGTGCCCTTCATCAAGAACAACATCGACCTGGTGCTGATCTTGATCGTGCTCGTCTCACTCGTGCCAATGGGGATCGAGTACTTGCTGCACCGGCGCCGCCGCCGGCAGGAGTCCGCCGCCGTCTGACTTTCGCCGACTTGTCAGAAGCCACAAGTGCTCTGACACTGCTCAGTTCTGACAACTCGGTGTTAGCGCGCTAGACAGCCGCCTCGGTGATCTCCAACAGCGCTTCAAGATCGTCTCCGCTGGGCACCCACATTCCTGCTGCGGCATTCTGTACGACCTGCTCGGCGGAGGTTGCTCCGGCAATCACCGAACCCACAGTCGGCATCGCCGCCAGACCCCCGATCGCAACCTGAACCATCGAGAGCTTCCGCTCGGCCGCGTATGCCTCGATCGCCTCGATCAGATCGAAGTTCGCCTTATCGAGCCGAACTCGGTTCCGCGCCAGCCGAGTCCCTGGAGGCGCGGACTGGCCGCGGTGGTACTTACCGGTGAGCAGTCCAGAAGCGAGTGGAAAGTACGGCAGCAAGCTCTGGCCGGTGTGGTCGAGGGCGGGCACGAGTTCAGTCTCGGCTGAGCGGTTCAGCCACGAGTACTCGTTCTGCGCCGAGACGAACGACTCAAGTGAGCTGGCTCGCGAAGTCCAATCGGCGTCAATCACCTCCCAGCCGGCAAGGTTCGACGAGCCGATGTATCGGACCTTGCCCTCAGCCACAATGTCGGTGAGCGCGGCCAGTGTCTCCTCGATAGGCGTGTGGGGATCAGGCTCATGCAGCTGGTAGAGATCGATCCAGTCCGTCCCCAGGCGACGCAGACTGCTCTCCACGGCGATCCGTATATAACGCCGCGAGCCGCGGGCACCCCAGTCGGGACCGTTCGCGCCCCGCATATCCGAGCCGAACTTGGTTGCAATGATCACTCCGCCGCGACGCGAGCCAAGTGCCTTGCCCAACAACGTCTCCGAGCCGCCCGCATTGCCATAGACATCGGCGGTGTCGAACAGTGTGATCCCCGCATCGATGGCAGCATTCACCACGGCTGGCACGTCCTCGTCAGACATTCTGGCCCCGAAGTTATTGCAGCCGAGTCCGACCGTGGAGACGGTGAGGCCAGAAAGTCCGAGTTGTTGATAGGTCATCTCCGCGGGCATGTCCCCCGACCCCCGGGATCACTACTGCTGGTTTGGCTTCTGTTGTCCAGTTTCCGGCGGCACGTATCCGCCCGGTTGCGGCGCCTGATAGCGGTCCTGCTGAGGTGGCTGATAGCTCTGCGGCGGCTGCTGATACTCCTGCGGATTGGGCAGCTCGTCGCTGCGCGTATCGAATTGCACGGGCGGCGCCGACTGCTGCGGCGGGAGCTGCCGCTGGTCTGAATCGCCACGGTAGGCGATCTCGCCGAAACTCACGTCAGGTGCCTGGCGTACGGCCGGTTCATTCACCTCGAAGTAGGTGGCTTTCTCGAACTTGAACATGTTGGCAATGATGTTCGTTGGCACCGACTCGACCTTGGTGTTGTAGACCCGCACATTGGCGTTGTAGAAGCGGCGGCCGGCGGCTATCCGATCTTCGGTCTCGGCCAGCTGCCGTTGCAGCTCCAAGAAGTTCTGGTTGCTCTTGAGATCGGGGTAGGCCTCGACGCTGACGATCAGATTTCTTACAGCACCGGAAAGCGCGGCCTCGACATCGGCACGCTCCTGACTTGGCAACGAGCCTTCTGACTGCGAGAGCTGCTGAGCCTGGCTGCGGAGTCTGGTGACGTCCTCCAAGGTGTTGCGCTCGTGGGCGGCGTACGCCCGCACCGTCTCCACCAGGTTCGGGATCAGCTCATAGCGGCGATTCAGCTCGACGTCGATCTGTCGCCAGGACTCCTGAATCAGGTTGCGGGACTTAACGAAGCCGTTGTACGAGGCCATGCCGATGAGCGCGAGAATGACGACGATCACCAAGATGATGATGATCACGGTGATGGCGGTACCCATCAAGATCTCCTTAGCTTGCGACGCATGCCCACTGAGCTCGTCGATCGCGCACCGGGCTTTCGACCGTACTCAGTCCATTCACCCTAACGGGTCAGTGTGAAAAGGCTCCGTCAGGCCTTTACTCCAAACCCAGGTCGCGCGCCGAAATCGCCGCGCGGTACGCGAGTCCAGACGCCTCGACCGCCTGTTTGGCTCCAGTGTTCCGGTCGACGATGACGGCCACTCCTACCACCTCCGCCGCGGCCTCACGCAGCGCCTCGACGGCGGTCAACACAGAGCCACCCGTGGTGCTGGTGTCCTCCACCGCAAGCACGCGTCGACCCGCCACCGGTGATCCTTCGATGCGTTGCTGCAAGCCGTGGGTCTTGCCCTCCTTGCGGACCACAAAGGCGTCGAGGCGCTCACCGGCGGCGGCGGCGGCGTGCATCATGGCCGTGGCAACCGGGTCGGCGCCGAGCGTCAGACCGCCGGCGGCATCGAAGTCCCAGTCGGAAACCAGATTCCGCATCACCCGGCCGATGATCGGCGCCACCGCTCCGTCGAGCGTGACGCGCCGCATGTCCACGTAGTAGTCCGCCGTGCGTCCCGACGCCAAGGTGACCGTCCCATGGACGATCGCCAGCGCCTTGATCTGCGCAATCAGCTCGGCGGTGTCCTCAGCAACAGTCGGCGTAGTCACGCAGCGCACAATATCTTGCGCTGCGCGCGACCTTCAGCCAGCGAATGGGCTGGGCGTCATGGTGTACTTCGTCGACAGATACTCGTGAATCCCCTCAAAGCCGCCCTCACGACCGATCCCAGACTGTTTCACCCCTCCGAAGGGAGCTGCGGCATTGGAAACCACGCCGACATTGAGGCCGAGCATCCCGGTTTGCAATGACTCGATGAGGCGCTGGCCGCGTGCCAGATCCTTGGTGTACGCGTAGCCGACCAGGCCGTACTCCGTGTCGTTCGCGATCCGGACCGCTTCATCCTCGTCACTAAATGTCACGATGCTCAGCACCGGCCCGAAGATCTCCTCCCGCAGGATGTCGCTGCCCGGGCGTACGCCGGCGACAACGGTCGGTTCGTAGAACGTGCCCGGTCCCTCGATTCGGTGACCACCGATCAGCACCTTGCCACCGCGCTCGGTCGCGTCACGCACGAGGGCATCGGCCTTATCCACCGCATCACTGTTAATCAGCGGGCCTATCTGGACGTCTTCCTCAGTACCCCGGCCAACCTTGAACGCCTGCACTCGCTCAGTAACGCGGGCGGCGAACTCGTCGGCAATGGCCTCGTGCACAATGAACCGGTTTGCAGCCGTACACGCTTGGCCGATGTTGCGGAACTTGGCCAGCATGGCCCCGTCGACAGCCGCGCCAAGATCGGCGTCGTCGAAGATCACAAAGGGTGCGTTGCCGCCCAACTCCATGGAGGTCCGCAGAATTCCCTCTGCGGCTTGCTGCAGCAGCTTGCGACCCACCTCGGTCGATCCTGTGAAACTCAGCTTGCGCAGCCGAGGATCGGCGATGATCGGTGCCGACACCTTGCTCGACGTGTGGGTGGTGATCACATTGACGACACCTGGCGGCAGTCCGGCCTCGGTCAGAATCTGAACGAAGAACAGGGTCGTCAAGGGCGTCAGCTCGGGAGGCTTGATCACTACGGTGCAGCCAGCTGCCAGCGCCGGGCCGATCTTGCGGGTCGCCATGGCCAGCGGGAAGTTCCACGGGGTGATCAAAAAGCATGGCCCGACCGGGTGTTGCGTGACGATCATTCGACCGGTGCCCTCGGGGTTGATGCCGTAACGGCCGAAGATCCGTACCGCCTCCTCGGAGAACCAGCGCAGAAATTCGCTGCCGTACTTGACTTCGGCTTTGGATTCCGCCAGTGGCTTGCCCATCTCGAGCGTCATCAGCAGCGCGACTTGATCTTGGCGTTCTTGGATCAGGTCGAAGGCTCGGCGCAGGATCTCTGCACGCTCACGAGGTGGCGTCTTGGCCCAGGCCGGAGCAGCATCAACCGCCGCGTCCATGGCGGCGGCACCATCCTCGACGCCGCCGTTGGCGATGGTCTTGATCGACTCGCCAGTTGCGGGATCGTACACGTTCAACGTGGCACCAGATGCGGCCGAGCGCCATTCACCGTCGATGAACAGCCCATCCGGTACCGACTCAAGCAACGTCGTTTCGCTGGCATTTGACATCGATAGCCTCCCTGGCTCAACAGACACCGTCGTCCACTCGAGCCTAACCCTTGGGCCTCGCCAGCCGACGTGGAGGAACTAGGGTCACGGTATGCCCTCTGCCTGGAAAGCTGACCGCATTCGCTCGGCGACAACCACGATCTTCGCTGAGATGTCCGCGCTGGCGTTGGCAACCCAATCGGTCAATCTGGGGCAAGGTTTCCCGGACACCGATGGCCCGGCCTTCATGCTCGAGGAGGCCCGCGCAGCGATTGCCGGCGGCATCAATCAGTACCCGCCCGGTCGCGGCATCCTGCCGTTGCGGCAAGCCATCGCCGCGCACAGCAGCCGGACTTACGGTCTGAGCTACGACCCCGAGACCGAGATCCTTGTCACCACGGGTGCCACCGAGGCACTGGCGGCGTCGATTCTGGCGTTTGTCAATCCGGGCGACGAGGTCATTGCCCTGGAGCCCTTCTACGACTCGTACGCGGCCTCTATCGAACTCGCCGACGGGCAACGGGCCGGTGTGGGACTGTTCGGGCCGGACTTCCAACTGGATCACGGCGAGCTGTCTGCCGCATTTACCCCGAGGACCAAGGCGCTATTGATCAACTCACCACACAACCCCACCGGGGCGGTACTGGATCGAGACGATCTTGCCGTGATCGCGGAGCTGGCCGTACAGCACGATGTGGTGGTCATTTGCGATGAGGTATATGAGCATCTGACGTTTGACGACGCCGAGCACATACCGCTTGCCACCTTCCCGGGAATGCGCGAGCGGACAGTGCGGATCTCCTCCGCGGGCAAGACCTTCTCGGCTACTGGATGGAAGATCGGCTGGGCGCTCGCCACGCCTGTGTTGATCAATGAGATCACCGCGGTGAAACAGTTCCTCAGCTACGTCTCCGGAGCACCCTTCCAGCCGGCGGTTGCGCGCGCCCTCAACGAGGGTGACGAGTGGGTCGAGAAGGCTCGGCTGGACCTTCAGGACAGGCGGGACCAGCTGGCCGCGGGCTTGCGGTCAATCGGACTCGAGCCGATCCTGCCTCGTGGCACATACTTCATGACCACCGATATCCAGCCGCTGGGCTACACCGATGGCGTGCAGTTCTGCCGGGAGCTGCCTACCCGTTGCGGAGTCGTCGCGATCCCTCATCAGGTCTTCTACGACCGGGTGGAGGCTGGCAGACCGTACGTGCGGTGGGCCTTTTGCAAGCAGGAGCAGGTGCTTGACGAAGCCATCCGCAGACTGGGAGCCCTGCGGATGCATGCGCCCTGAGCCGGTCGAATCATGTGCCCTGAGCCCGTCGAAGGGCACCAGCCTGCGCTTAGACAAGCTCAGCGCGCATCGGGCGCTGTCTCTTAGCGCGCATTGGTTTACATGAAGTGCTTGAGGCCTTCCCCCGGCTCCGGAGACTCTTCGGCGTCGTCGTCGCTGAACGCTGTTGAGCCCGCAACAAGGTGGTTCAACCGGGCGCCATGCAGCACGCGATAGGGAAATGGTGGCCTTCCTGCTCGGTCCGCGATGCCGGCGTACGGCAGCGGCGTCGCACCGCCCGCAATAATCACGTTTCCGAAGCGCCGGCCCTTCAGCGTCGACGGTTCGGCGCACAACAGCAGATGCGGAAAAGCCAGACTGACACCGGCCAGCACCCGCCGCGCGTAACCAAGCGGCCCGCGATCAGTGAGATTGATGATGATCACTCCATGATCCGAAAGAGCCCGCCGAGCATCGGTGAAGAACTCCGCTGTTGTAAGGTCGGCCGGCACCCGGGCGCCGACGAAGGCATCGATGATCACCAGATCGGCGTACCCGGTACGCATGTCTGCGATGCCGCGACGGCCGTCGGTGCCGCGTACCTTGATCCCACTACGGGTGGGCAGCGGCAAGTGGTGGCGGACGAAGGCGGTGAGCTCGACGTCCGGCTCGAGCACGATCTGCGCAGACCTCGGTCGTGTGGCCGCCACGTAACGCGGCAGGGTCATTCCGGCGCCTCCGACGTGGACCACGCACAGCCGCTGCCCTGTCCCTGCGACGCTGTCAAGGACATCGACGAGCCGTTGCACGTAGTCGAATTCCAGCCGCAGCGGATCGTCAAGGTCGACGTAGGACTGGTCCGTACGGCCCACGCGGAGGGTGAAAGCTCGCCGGTACGCCAGGTCAGGCACCAGCACCGCGCCGTCGGCACCGGGCCGCAGTATCAGGCTTGCCGAACTCAACTCCTGCCCCCGGAACTAGGCGCTGGTCGAGGCTGCCGCAATCGGTTGTGGTGTGGTGTAGAAACGAGCTGGAAGGGAGATTGGCGATGAAACTGCGCTGGATCGAGTCCAACGACGTGAGCAGTCACGACCTCGCCGAGCTTCCGGATCTGCGGAAGCGCACCGACGGATTTATCTGGCTCGACATCCCCGAGTGGAGCGACGACGCCGAGACGCTGCTGGCACGAGACTTTGGCTTCCATCCGATGGCCATCAGCGAGAGCCGCAACCGTAACCACATTCCTCGACTCCATGTCTATCCGCACCACGTGTTCATCGTCGTGCACGCCCCTGAGATCGGCGCGGGCGGGCATGTGCACTATCTCGAGCTGGACCAGTTCGTCGGCGAAGACTTCCTGGTCACCGTGCACGGGCCACTGAACCCCAAAGTCCCCCTCGAGACGGCGCTGCGGGAGACCAACGCAGTCGCAGCCCGCATGGACGCCGGACGGCTGCACCCGACCTCCCCGTTCGGCCTCACCTACGCCATCGTGTCCTCCATCGCCCGCCGCGAAGCTGAAATGGTCGCCGACATCGCCCGCGAGGTCGGCCTGATGGAGCAGCGGGTGATGGCTGATGTGAAGGAGGACCCGCAGAACTTCCTCAGCGAGCTCTTCGCGGCCCGACACGAACTGCTGACCATCAAAACCATGGCCGCCCAGGGCAGCGAGATCTATCGGCGGGCGATAAAGCTCACCAACTTCGCCCCACCCGAGGGCCTGGAGTTGATGAAAGACGTGCTCGACCAGTACGAAACCGTCGCCCACATCAGCGATTCCCAGCTGGTGTTCCTCATGGGTGTCACCGAGTTCTACCGCGCACGCACCGACACCAAAATGACCATTGCCGCCGAACGC
>JBKPTR010000246.1:0-6698 GCA_046735615.1 Actinomycetota bacterium | reverse complement strand
GCATTCAGCGCTGGCTACCATCCATTTCCGCACAAGATCTCATCCACCATGCTTGACATTGCTCGATTGTCGGGAGTGATCAAGGTGCTGGTCGACGTGATCGGACCGAATGTCAAGATGATGCAGTCGATGTTGTTCATCGAGTCGGAGGGAAGCCCGGTCAGGCTTGGCACCAGGATGAGGCTCACATCCCGACCCGAGACCGGTCTCTCACAGCCGTGCGGATCGCGCTCGATGACGCCACGATCGAGAACGGTTGTCTCTGCGTCATCCCAGGCTCTCATCGCAGCGGCGTCCTGCACCCGGTAAGGGAGCAAAACGACCCTCGTTTCGACTGCACGCAGGAGGCGTACGGGTTCGGCTACCGCGAGGAGGATGCGGTGCCGGTGGAGCTACCCGCCGGTGCGGCGCTGGTCTTCGACGGCTATCTCCTCCACCGATCACTGCCCAACACAAGCCAGTACGGCACGCGGCGTGCACTGGTCAATCACTACATGAGCGCGGAATCACTCCTGCCGTGGTTCCCGTCCTCCGGGCATGAGGCGATGGGCTTCCTGGATCATCGAGACATCTGTCTGGTCGCAGGTAAAGACCCATACGCATGGAAAGGAACTGCTGACCTGATGCACCCGCACGTACGGCCCGAGGCGGTGGCGGCTGTGCCCGATAGACGCACACCCAACCAAACGTCGCTACAGAGACCGCACTGTTTGGGTGCTCAGGTCCCTACCGGTTGCCGCTGGGCGTCGCATCTGGCTCGGTAGTTGCTTGCGCTTCAGGCGTTGGTGCTGTCGTTGTTTCCGTGGGTTCCGAACTGGCAGTTGCTCTCGGTTTGGGGGTCGGCGCTTCGCTCGCCTCATCCGTCGCTTTAGCTGTCGCTTTGCTCGTCGGCTTCTCTGACGGTGTCTTCTTCTTCTTGGTGGCCGGCTCCTTCTTGGCCCTGCCTTCGCTGACCTGCTGGATCGTGGTGCCCTCACCCCCTGACAGGGCGTGACCGGTAACCAACTCGAAGGTGGTCAGTGTGACCGCCGCAATGCCGAAGATGGCAAGAGCCGCAACAAGTACGCGCTTCCACTTCAGCTTCGGCCGGCGGGGCGGAGATGGCTCGCGACTGGATTCTGGTTCCACGAGGTGGCTGCGCTGGCCGGCGATATGGCCCTCTTTGTCGGCGACAATGTCGATCACGGTGGGCTCGTCCACCTCGTTCGGCTGTCCGGTCCAGAAAACGGTCTTGACCTTGTCACGCGTACGGCGGATAGAAGCCGTGTACAGCGAGCCGGCGACAGCGGCGATGATGCTGGCCAGAGCCGCTCCGACCAAGGTGCCCGCCACGCTCAGCTGAGACCCCAGCGCGGCCGCCGTCATCGCCGCCAGGGCGCCTCCGAGGATCTGCGGGACCGAAAGATCGAGCGCCTTGGCCTTGGACTGCTTATCACCGGCCTGATTGCCAGATCCGGTCTTACGGTTCTTCAGGTTCTGATTCGTGCTCATGTCCTCATTTGCGTCTACTCGGGCGTCATGACCGCAGGCGGTCTCGTCCAGACGCATCAACGCCTGTTTGCTCCGGATCGTTGTCAGGTTTTGCGAAGAGTGAGCAATGCCACAATCTCCGTGTTGGACAGCTAGCGCGAAGCGCCAGCCATCGTTGGTTTGCAGAGGTACCAACGTATACGTGCACTCGTGCCAAAGCGCGGGCAGGTCCAACAGGTGGAGCAGGTCAGTGGCACGACAACGCCCCACGACCCTGACCAGGACCGCGGGGCGATGCGCGAGTCTGGCTATTTGGCCAAGTGGTGTTCTTCCTCTGGCTCGGGCTCGATTGCGTGATGCTCGCCGTCGCCCTCAATAGCCATCGCATGCATATGGTGATGTGCGGCCTCTTCGATCTCGGCCCGGGTGGGCCGACGCAGCGTATCGATGAAGTAGAAGCGAGTCGCCTTACGGCGGCGCTGCTCGCGCTTGATCTCCTTGACCGAGAACCCGTCGGTATCGGTTGCCGGCAACAGTGCGGGAATGTCCTCATGCTGGGTCAGCATGAAAGCCTGTCCCTCGCTGATCGGTCGGTGCCGCTCGGAGTACTTCCCGGAAGGAGCGCGATCGATGACACCAGCTTCGGCGCCATGCAGCATCCGGTCACGGTCGGAGCGCTGCAATCCGATGCAAATCCGCTTGGCCACCAGGAATGCGATCACCGGTCCCACGAACACAGCCACCCGCAGGACGTTGGTCACTGCGTTCAGTGATACGTCGAACTGAGTCGCGACAAGGTCGTTGCCACCGCCGATCATCAGCAACGCGTAGCCCGTGATCCCTGCTACGCCGAAGGCCGTGCGGGTCGGGGCATTGCGGGGACGGTCAAGGACGTGATGCTCGCGCTTGTCGCCAGTGACCCAGGCCTCGACGAACGGGTAGATAGCCATCAAGCCGAAGAACAGACCCATGAGCCCGAGACCCGGTATTGCGACGTTCCACGACCAGGTCGTCGATCCAATGTGCGATTCCCAGTTCGGCATGAGACGAATGCCGCCCTCGACAAAGCCCATGTACCAGTCCGGCTGAGAGCCGGCGGTCACTTCCGCGGGGTTGTAAGGCCCGAACACCCAGACTGGGTTGATCTGCATCGTCGCGCCCATCAGCGTCAGAACACCGAAGACGATCAGGAAGAAGCCACCGGCCTTGGCGGCGTACACGGGGAAGACCGGATAGCCGACGACGTTGCCTGGGACCCGGCCCGGGCCGGGGTACTGGGTGTGCTTGTGGTAGACCACCAGTGCGAGATGAGCCGCGATGAGCCCTAGGAGCAGGGCGGGGACCAGCAGGATGTGCACCATGTACAGCCGAGGGATGATGAGCTCGCCGGGGAATTCACCGGCGAATGTGAAGAACTCGGCCCAGGTTCCGATCACCGGGATCGCCCGGATCAGACCGTCAACGAACCGTAGGCCAGTGCCAGACAGCAGATCATCCGGAAGTGAGTAGCCTGTGAAGCCGTTGATGATGCCGAGGGCGAGCATGGCCACACCGATCAGCCAGTTGATCTCACGCGGCTTGCGGAACGCGCCGGTGAAGAAAATGCGGAGGCTGTGGGTAAGCATCGCGGCGACGAAGACCGCGGCCGCCCAGTGGTGCATCTGCCGCAGCAGCAGACCGCCGCGAATGTCAAACGACAGGTTCAGAGTAGACGCGTACGCGTCCGACATCTGGAGCCCACGCAGCAGCTCATAGCTGCCCTCGTACTCGATCTCGGCCATCGACGGCTTGAACCAGATGGTCAGGAAGATGCCGCTCAAGATCAGGACGATGAATGAGTACAGCGCGATCTCGCCGAGAAGGAACGACCAGTGATCAGGGAACACCTTGCGTAAGAACGGACGACCCAGTCCGGCAACGCCGATCCGATCGTCGAGCCACTTGGTGGGCCCGGAGGCGAGCTTGAAAACGGGCCCGAGCTCCTTTTTGGGGGTCTGGGCCTGGATTGCGGTCTCGTCATTGACCGTGGCGGCTGGCTCAGCCATTAGTTATCGCCTTCTTCACAATCTCATGGAGAATCATGACGCGAGTCCCGTTCAAAATAGCTCGGTCCAGGCGGAACGAGGAAATCACGCTGGGCGACGATGTAGCCTTCGGCATCCGTTGTGATTGGCAGCTGCGGCAAAGGACGATTCGCGGGGCCGAAGACCACCTTTCCCGCGTCGCCAAGGTCGAAAGTTGACTGGTGGCACGGGCACAGCAGGTGGTGGGTTTGTTGCTCCCACAGGCTGATCGGGCAGCCAACATGGGTGCAGATCTTGGAGTAGCAGAGTATGCCGCCGATCTGCCAGCCCTCGCGGGAGGGCGGGATCGTGATGGTGTTGGGATCCATTCGGACGACGATGACCGCTGCCTTCGCCTTCTCGATTTGGAACTCGGAGCCATGAAGTTCTTGGAGGTTCGCGGGCTCGCCGTTGATCAACTGACCGATCTCGATATCCTCAGGCTTGATCGGTGCGAAGGTGACGTCCTGAACGACGCGAACACCCGGTGCCCAGATGGTCTTCTCGATAGTCTCGGCACGCTTCTTCTTGGTGGGCCATGGACCTAGATCGGCGAGTCCGACGATCATGGGCAGCAAGATCGTCGCGAGCGCCGCCAGCAAGGTGCGGCCGATGATCTTCCGCCTGGTGATCTTGGACTCGTCGACGACTTTGTCCAGCTCGGTCAGCATGTAGTTCTTGTCGTCGTCGCTGGACGCGGCGCTGTGCCGGTAGTCGATCATTTCCTTGTCGTCCATGAGCTTCCGGGCCCACTGCACAGCGCCCATGCCGAGGAAAAGCAGCGCAAGGCCGAAGGTCAGGCCGAGGAGGAGGTTTCTGCTGTTGGCTCTCAGTGGACCAAAGTCAACCCACGCCTCCCCGGGCACAGCGAAATAGACGACAACGAATCCGATGGACAAGATCGGCACCAGGCCGAAGAAGGTGGCCACCTGGCGGGTTGCCCGATCGGCAGCCTTCTCGTCGACATCGGTGAGCCGTGGCAGGTGCTCTTCCAGGCCGGGGTCTGGAACCGGGTAGCGCTCCTCGTCGACTGTTGCGACCTCGGTGCCGGGCTGACCGTGGGAGGTGTCGTCACTCATTTGGCTTTCGCCCCCTTGGCTGCGATCCAGATGGCAAAGCAAATCAGGCCGCCGAGCCCGATGATCCAAGCCCACAGGCCCTCACTGACCGGTCCAAGGCCGCCGAGTGCCAGACCGCCATCGGTCGGCCGCTCGTGCAGGGCGTTGAGGTAGCCAATAATGGCCCGCTTGTCCTCCGGCGTCAGCACCTCGTCGGAGAAGACGGGCATTTGCTGCGGGCCGGTCAGCATTGCCAGATAAAGCCGCTTGTCGTCGAGGCCGACCAGCGGTGGAGCGTACTTGCCGTTGGGCAGCGCGCCACCTGCACCTTCGAAGTTATGGCAGGCAGAGCAGTTGGTGCGGAACAGCTCGCCGCCGCGTGCCAGATCCTCCGCGCTGATGTTCGCCGGGGTGTACTCGGCGGGCTCTGGGATCGCTGGCCCAGGGCCGAGCGTCGCCACGTACGCCCCAAGCGCCGCGATCTCCTCTTCGGTGTAGCGGTTGGGCTTGACCGGAGCCTGTTCACCCGGCCTGGCCATCGGCATCCGTCCAGTGCTGACTTGGAAGTCCACGGCCGCCGCGCCGACGCCGGCAAGCGGTGGACCCTGAATAGTGCCGCTGGTCTGACCCTCACCATTCAGCCCATGACAGGATGCACAGCCGACGGCGAAAAGCGCCCTACCCTCTTCAATCTGCTGGCTGTTTCCCGTGTCGGCCGATACTTGAGCAGGCGGAGCGATCACGCTATAAAGCGCACCCATCATGAAGAGCCCGAACACCAGCAGCAATGCTTTGGCTGCCGGGTGTCGGCGCCGGGAAGACAGGAGTCGCACTCGGATCCCTCTCGTGTCCTGATGCAGGTGTGAGCCAAACAATATTCAGTTGTCATGGGCCGGAAAAGGGCGCCGGCCTGTGATTTTCGCTGCTTATCGAAGGATGTAGATCACACCGAACAGCGCAATCCACACCACGTCGACGAAGTGCCAGTAATAGGACACTACAACCGCGCTGACAGCTTGCTCGTGAGTAAAGGTCCGGGCCAGGAAAGTCCGGCCCATGAGCAGCAGGAACGCGAACAGGCCGCCGGTTACATGCAGTCCGTGGAAGCCGGTGGCCAGGTAGAAGACTGACCCGAAGACATTCGATGAGATCGTCAAACCTTCGCTGATCAGCTCGGAGTATTCGTAGACCTGGCCCCCGATGAAGAACGCTCCCATGAGGAAGGTCAGGGTGTACCACTCCCTCAGTCCCCACCGACGCGGGTCGAACAGTGACCCGGCTCGGCTGACTTGCGCCCGCTCCGCCGCGAACACGCCCATTTGACACGTAAAGGAGCTCGCAACCAGCACACTGGTGTTGACGATCGCGAACGGGATGTTGATCAGGTCGCCCTGGGATTGCCAGAGCGGCTCCGTCCCGGTGGCTGCAGCCTGGGAGTTCGTCACATTCCGGATGGTGAAGTAGGCAGCAAACAGCGCGGCGAAGAACATCAACTCGGAGGCAAGCCAGATGATCGTGCCGACAGCGACCGGTTCGGGCCGATTCTCACGACCACGCAGGCGCGATTGCGGTATGGGGTGTAGCGCCCCCTCCGGCATGGTCATGGATCCGGAGACTGCGTGTGTGTGCATGGCCACGAGGTCATTATTGCCGTAACCCGTGCTGAGGTCACCCCACGGCACAACTTTGTTACCCGGAGTCGTCAGCGGCACTTTCGCACGCTGTCGAGCGCTTGGACAAGGCTCGAGACATGCCATGGGGTGCCTATGTGACTCACGAAATGGCATTGGCGAGCCGACACTAGGCTGGGCGTGTGTTCACCAGGTTCGCCATGGTGCTCGTACCGCTGCACGCCACACCCAACGATCAGCCGCCTCCGCTGACACCGACCCGGCTGCTGACCGAATGGACCTGGGAATGGTCGATGGCGCTCGGCATCATCACCGCGGCGGCGCTCTACATTGCCGGGCTGGTCGTACTGCATCGCCGAGGCGATCGCTGGCCTGCTCCGCGCAGTCTCTCTTTTCTGCTCGCTGGACTCGGAACCATTGCCATAGCCACTATGTCGGCCTTGGGGACCTACGACACGGTGCTGTTCAGCGTCCAC
>JBKPTR010000245.1:0-18519 GCA_046735615.1 Actinomycetota bacterium | reverse complement strand
GGTGTTTGGCAGCGCAGTCCCGCAAGCGTCGGGATCGCGTTGTCAAACGACGACTTGCGCGCCAGCTTTGGAGCTGCGCTTCCCGATTGGCGAGCCGAGGATGTGGTCGGATCCCCTACTGCATAGGTGACTATGTATGGCCCCTGTTCCGCATCGATCCGGTCACCGATGAGTCACTCTCATGAGGTGGAGCAAATGAAGTGGCGCAGGGCGGCGCTGCTTGTGGCCGCAGTCATGGGGTCCACCGCCGCTGTCCAGCAGGCGCTCAAAGTCCGCGATCGCACGCGTTACCCGGCACCGGGCTTGTTAGTCCATGTGGACGGCCATCAGATGCACCTGCAGGTTCGCGGGCCTGATTCCCGGGGGCCGACTGTCGTGCTCGAGGCGGGTATGGGCTCGTTCTCGACGAACTGGTATTGGGTCCAACAGGAGCTTGCTCCAACGGTCCGAAGCGTTGCTTATGACCGTGCGGGGCTCGGCTGGAGCAGGCGCAGCCGCCGGCCGCGGGACGCCCAGACAATTGCCGTCGAGTTGCGAGAGGCGTTGCGCGAGGCGGGCCTCGACCCGCCATATGTGCTCGCTGGGCATTCCTTCGGCGGCATGCCGGTACGCGCCTTCGCAGATCTCTATCCGACGTTGACCGCAGGTTTGGTCCTGGTGGATGCGTCACATCCTGATCAGTGGGTGCGCTGGCCGACGCCGCATGCGGACAAGATCCTGGAAGTCTCGCAGCGGGTCTTCAGCTGGCTGGGTTGGTTGGGGCTGCTGCGCGCTCTCAATCTGTCGCGTGGCATCTCCGCCGGGCTGCCTGCGAGACAGGTGGCGGAGCTGCGAGCAGGTGCGGCGCTGCCAGGGTTCGCCGCCACCGAGGCTGCGCAGATGCGCTGTTGGTCGGTAAGCCGCGAGCAGCTGAATGCCGCCGCACCGCTCGGCGACCTTCCGTTAGGCGTGCTCGGGGTCAGTGAGCAACCAGTCGGGGGTGAGCTGCTGACCGCCTTGCAACACCAGCTCGCCCAGCTGACCGAGGATGCAAGCTTCGAGATCGTGCAAGGAGCCAGCCACGAGTCCTTGATCTCCGATCGCGAGTACGCGCGGGCGGTCGCCCGGACGATTCAGGAAGTGGTGCAGGCGGCCCGAGATCGTGAGCGCTCGAGACGGACATAGCTGTGACCGGCGCCTCCTGAGGCCGCCGTTTTGGAGATTTCTGATCGGGTACGACCGCCGTAGTGCATCCAAATTCCGATACCCCAGGAGACCGAACAACAAAGGTTGCGGCGACCGATCGGCTGATGCAGACGGCGCCTCGCTCAGGCACAAGGGGGCTGCGCCGCTATCTGATAGCGGCCGTGCTGATCCGTCTGGCTGACGAAGGTGCTTGAGTCGCGCTCGTGCTGATCGCTCTGCAACGCACCAACAGCGCCGCTGTCGGTGGTCTTCTCGTCGCTGCTCTGCTCGGCAGCATCTCTCCTTGACAACCGGCTTCCGCGCTTTGCTGGCCGGCCGCGTCCTCGGAACGGTGACGGTAGCCAGCAGCTTGTGCCAGATCGGCCTCGGCGCGCTCCCCGTAATTGCTGCAGTTCTCACATCTCGGCAGCACCAGCCAGCCGCCACAGGATGGTTAATGACAGCAATGCAGTCGGCGCTTTGATCGGTTCGCTGCTGTGGACTTGGCGGCCGGTGCGACCGGCTCGCACACCTATGACGGTGATGGTCGCACTGATAGGAGTCGGTGTTCGACTGGCTGTTGCGGCGACGACAACCTCGTCGCTGGCACTAACCGCCGTTCTGTTCGGCATTTCTGGGATCTCCCTTGGCCCATTCGCGGGAGCCCTGTTCACGACCCGCAGGTACTACGCTCCCGAAGAGCTGCAAGCTCAGGTGTTCACTATCAGTGCTGGCCTGAGGCTCACCATGGCAGCGGCCGGCGCGGCGATCAGCGGGACACTTGCAGGTCTACCGAGCGCCACCCAGTTGATCTTCGCAGCCAGCACTGTGCTCTTCGCCGGCGGGCTCGGCGCCTTGGCGCTCGCGATCAGCTCGAAACCTCCTCTGAACGGGCTGAGTTACAGATGTAACTTGGAGCCTGTGACAGATATTGCAGAGACTTTCAGCGCTCGCTCATGGATAGTGGTGCTGGCTCGGCTGCCAGCGGAACCAGCGCGCCATCGCATGGCGTTGTGGCGCGAGCTGCGGCGCTCCGGGGCGATCGCATTGGGACAGGCGGTGTGGGCGGTCCCGGACCTGCCGGCGGTCCGGCCGTTGTTGGAGCGCGTGAGTGGCCTCGTCGATACCGCAGGCGGGACCTTGCTGCGGCTGGCCGCGAAGGGCTACGCCGCCGAGGACGTCGCTCGGCTCGAGCAGTCGTACGCCACGGCACGCAAGGAGGAATGGGCAGAGTTCGCTGCCGACTGCGGGAAGTACCTGGCTGAGCTGGACAAAGAAGAGCGGCTCGGCAAGTACACCCTTGCCGAGCTCGAGGAGGAGGAGCAGAGCCTCGATCGACTCCGCCGCTGGTATCGCGAGCTACGGAGCCGCGATCTGCTCGCTGTCCCCGCGACTACGGACTCGGCCACGATGCTCAAGCAGTGTGAGGAGCGGTTCGAGGCATATGCGGACCAGGTGTACACCACCCTCAGCAGCACGACAGATTGATCATCTTCAAACTCGCACAGAGCCGATCGCATGGCTGGATGGTAGCGATGTTCAAACCCAAGGACCGGCTGGACCGTCTCTTCGAGATCGGCATCATCGCGAAGGGGCTCAACGGGCTTGCCGAGTTGGTCGGCGGCCTGATGCTGTTGTTCCAGACCCCGAGCGGTATTTGGCACCTTGCCGTCGTGCTGACCCAGGGAGAGTTGTCCGAGGATCCGCATGACTTTGTCGCCCGCTACGTCCTGCATACTGCGAGCGGACTCACGGGAAGCGCGGTGTTCTTTGGTGCCATCTATCTGCTGCTGCATGGCGCCGTCAAGGTCGTGCTGGTCACCGCGCTGTTGCTGAACAAGCTCTGGGCATATCCCTGCATGATCGTTGTTTTGCTGATCTTCATCGGCTACCAGATGTACCGGATTTCACTGCATCCCAGTGTCGGCCTCGTAGCACTCACGGTGTTCGACTCGGTGATCGTTGCGTTGACCTGGCGGGAGTACCGACGGCAGCGGCACCAGCCTGAGGATCCGGCCCGCGAGATTACCGGCGGCAACCCGATGGTGGCGAGACGGTGAGGAAGCCGGAGACAGGACAGCCCGCGGCATCGGCTGATCTTGCCTCTTTTAACACGTTGGGCACTACTGGGCGATCTTGGTCGCCGTGGCGTGCTGTGGTCGGGTTTGGTGTGGTGAGCCTTGCCGCGGACATGGTGTATGAGGGAGCACGCTCGGTCACTGGACCGTTGCTGGCCTCACTTGGCGCCTCCGCAGTCCTCGTGGGCCTCATCAGCGGTGCGGGTGAGGCCACGGCGCTACTGATGCGTATTGTCTTCGGATCATGGGCCGACCGGAGCGGGCGCTACTGGACGCTCACCTTCGCCGGCTATGCCCTCACAGTGGTCTGCGTACCAGCTCTCGCCATTACGCCGTTCCTGGCCGGTGCCGGGCTAGCTCTGGCCTGCGTCCTCATCCTGGGAGAGCGGCTCGGTAAGGCTGTCCGCAGCCCGGCCAAGACGGCACTGCTAGCGCAGGCCGCCGCTGCAGTCGGGCTCGGCCGCGGCTTCGGCGTACACCAGGCACTGGACCAGATCGGTGCCGTTGCCGGGCCTGTCCTCGTGGCGCTGGTCGCCGCTGCGGCGGGAACGATCTGGCCGGCCATGGCTGTCTTGATCGTTCCTGGAGCGGTGGCAATGCTCATCCTTGTCCGAATCTGGCGGAGAATGGGCAATCCTGTCATGGGTGTCGAGCACCCGGATCGAACTGAAACTGCAGCTCATCCGAGGCCTCGGGAGTCACTGCTCACAAGGTTGCATGGCCGGCTGCCCGGGGAGTTCTGGTTGTTCGCGGCTGCCTCGGCAGCGATCAGTGCAGGGCTCGTCACGTTCGCCGTCATCGCCTATCACCTCACACAAGATCACGTCGTAGCCGTTGCAGCAGTACCGCTGATCTATGCCGCAGCCATGGGCGCTGACGCACTCGCCGCGCTTGGATCTGGCTGGCTCTTCGATCGCACCAGGGGCGGCGCCCTGTTGAGCTTGCCGCTCCTCGTGTCCGCGGTACCGGTTCTGGCATTCGCCGGCTCGCCGCTGATCGCCATTGCCGGTGTGCTGCTCTGGGGTGCGGCTGGCGGAGTGCTTGATTCGAGTGTCAAGGCGCTGGTGGCCGACCTTGTCCCGGTCTCGAGACGCGCCACCGCGTACGGCGTCTTCGCCGCCGTTCAGGGCGCAGCTGCCGTCGCTGGTGGTGTCATGGCCGGCGCACTGTACGAACGATCACTTCCGATCCTGATTGCGGCCGTAATTGCCATCCAGGTCATCGCGTTGGTACTGCTGATCGCAACTTTGCGGCAGCATCAAAGAAGCGGAACTCCGGCACAGCGTGATGCAGCACGCCCTCAGTCGTCAGCATGATCATCATCGTCACGATGATCTTCCTCGTTGGCCTGCTTCACAAAAGCATTGCGCCAGGTCGTGCCGGGTGGAAGACCGCGCAGCAACGGTCGGTCGGGGTGGGGCAGAGCTGCGCTGACGATCGGTGGCAACTGCGAGAGTGGCTTGGTCCGCTGCTGGTCCTTCCACTGTTGGCGGGTGCGGGCGTGATTCTCGAGATTCAGTTCGTCCACCACATGCTCGACCGCCGCCAGGATTGAGCCACGCAGGAGCCAGGAAGACTTGTTGTCCTGAAAGTTGACCGTCATCAGTTCGGTGAGGACTGTCTGGGTTTCGCGCAGGATTTCCAGGCTTTCATCAAGCGACCGCTCTGCCTCCTCCTCATGTTCCTCCACTTCGGCAAGGACGAGGCTGCCGAAGGCGCGAATGCAGTCGGCGGCGTCGTGCAGAACGACGGCAAAGGCCGCTCGGAGCTCTTCGCCGTACGGGTCGTCAGGCCTGTCCTCGGTGGGAAGTTCGGTCAGCACCACGGTAAAGAGGGCGCGAATCGCCGAAAGGCAACTTTCCAACGTACGCAGTCCGCTCGCCAACACTGGCTCGACATCGGTGGTGCCCAGCGCTCGTGGGTTGAGGCGGCGGCTGTCCCTCAACGACGCGACGGTTTCGGTCGCTGACTTCAGGCGCAGGCCGCCGGCATGGAGGCGGTCGAGCCAGTCCTCTACCTGTTCCCGGTTGATCGGCCCCATCGCCAGGGCCTGGCTTGCAGCGTCGAGTGGCGCAGCCGTCGCGTCAGCGGCATCGATGATGGCTCGACTTGCCCGTCTGGTGGGCAACGCCGGCGGGTAGATCAGGTTGAATGCGACTCCGACTCCAGCACCGATCAAGGTATTCAACACCCTGGTCTCGGCTGCCACATTCGGATTGGTGACGCCGAGGATCAACATGGCGCTGATCGGCGCCTCCATGGCTTGCTCACCCAGCCGGAAGATCCTGGCCAAGATCAGCGAGGCGGCGATGACCGCGCCGAGGCTCCACCAGGTGAGGCCGATCCAGATGGATACCAACGTCGCGACCAAGACGCCCGCCAGGACCGCGCCGACTCGGATAGCGCCCATCTTGAGCGTGGAGAATGCCGACGCCTGCATGACGAGCAATGTGGTGAGGGGCCCGGTCAGATCGATCGCGCCGCTTGTCACGGCCAACGTGAGGAGGTAGGAAAGCACGGCGGCCGTCGTCAGTCGGATCACGTTGACCAGAGTGGGCCGTAGTCTGCGGGGGACATCTCGCCATCGTCTTGGCCGCCCGGGCCAGGCCAGACTGGCCAGGCGTTGCCAGCGGATATAACGGAGCGCCGAATTGATCTTGCTCACTTGGGCCGCCTCTCGTTCATCGGCCATCTGGGCCAGCCCCGCCAGGAGACTCCATCAGCTCAAGCCCCAGCTCAGCGCGGATCGGACCTCGTCAGAAATGTCAGCTGGGACGCACCCTCTTCGATGAGGTTGCTGAGCTGCCGATTGAAGATGACGCCGTACTCGGCACGGATGTGAGCTTCGAAACTGGCCTCATCGAGGTACTGTTCGAAGACGAAGAACTTACCCGGGTTGTCGCGCTCACGGTAGACGGTGAACTCATCGTTGCCGGGCTCATGCCGGACCTTAGCGGCCAGGTCGGAGATGAGCGTCTGAATCTGCGATTCAGAGCCCGGTTTGGCAGTGAATTCGGCGTAGAGAATCACGGGCACGTCCGACTTCCTATCATGCTCAGCCGTTAGGCTGACGACGCGGCTGCGTCCGCCGACGAAGTCGGGCCAGCCGTCTGCGGTCTGTTGCCTGCGACCGAATCTCCCTTTGCCAAGTGCCGAAGGACAGTCATGCCCCGCCCCGCCGGTTCTGAGACCAGTTATGTCCCGGGTCTTGACGGTGTTCGAGCTATCGCGGTGGCCGCTGTCGTCGGCTATCACCTCGGGGCACCCTGGCTGCCGGGTGGACTGTTGGGGGTTGGCGTGTTCTTCACCCTGAGCGGCTATCTCATTACGACGATCTTGATCACGGCGTGGGATCGCAGCGGCAATCTGGATCTGAGCCACTTCTGGCTACGGCGTGCCAGGCGGTTGTTGCCAGCGCTGCTCATGGTGTTGATCGTGGTGCTCGTAGCTACGCCCGTCCTTGACAATGAAGTGCTGCCTGAGCGCGGCATCGAAGCCCTGGCGGCGGTGTTCTATGTCAGCAACTGGGTCACGATCGCCTCGGACGTTTCTTACTTCCAACGATTCAGTGGCCCTGGCCCGCTTGATCATTTGTGGTCGCTGGCGGTAGAGGAGCAGTTTTACTTGCTGTGGCCGCTAGTGCTCCTTGTGCTCTTCAAGACGCTCCGCGGCAGGCTCGACCGGATGGCGCAGGTGACCCTTGGGCTGGCCGCCGTGTCGTTCCTGTTGATGTTGCTGCTGGCTGCTCCGGGTTTCGACAACTCGCGCGCCTACCAGGGAACCGACGCCCGTGCCGCGGTCTCCTGATCGGCGCCGCCCTGGCCATGGTGTGGCCGCCCACACTGCAAGCCAACACGGCTTCCGCCAACCGGCGACTGATCGTCGATCTCGCGGGCGTGGCCGCGTTGGCGATCATCATGAGCATGTTCGTCTTCACGAATGAGTATTCCATGTGGCTCTACCGGGGCGGAATCTTGCTGCTGTCGCTTGCGACAGCAGTCCTCGTCGGCGCGGCGGTCCATCCCGCATCAGTAGTTGGACCTGTCCTGGGAGTGCAGCCGCTGCGCTGGATCGGTGAGCGTTCGTACGGCATCTATCTGTGGCATTTGCCCGTTGTGGCATTCATGCCTGAAGCCGTGCTGGCGACGCGGCCGCTGGTCCGGGCCGGTGTTCAGCTCGCCTTGATCATTTTGCTGTCCGCCCTGACCTGGGCGCTGCTTGAGAACCCAATCAGGAGCCAGGGACTGGTCGGTGCGCTGGGCCAGCGCCGATATCAAATGGTGATGGCTGCGGCCGAGCCCGGAGGTGACAGCACACCTTTTGTGAAAACGCGTGCGCCGGCTCTGGTTTCTGGCTCGGTAGCGCTGCTCTTGATCGCCACCGCGAGCCTGACCGCGACCGCGGCGCTGCGGCCGCCGGATAACCTCCAATCGGAGGAACCTCCGGCCGAGATCAACTTGGAGGCCCCTCCGGTTCCCACTGACACCGCCGACGATCAACACGACGAAGCTGAGGAGTCGCCTCAGGCTGCAACTCAGGTGGTTCGCCATACCGCAAGCCTGGTGAACCAGCGGCCCGAGACTCCAAAGCTGCAGACGTCATGTGGTCAAGTCGTTCACGTCGGTGACTCGACCTCGATCGGCCTCATGTCGTCGGCCTATCAGCCGAACAAGAAGAACTGGGTCGACGCCCAGTATCGCAAAGTAGGCGCCAGCGACGTGGAGATCGACATCTCCGGTGCGCGGTCGATTGTCGAACGCTGGCATCATCGGCCGAATGCTCAAGACGCTGTACGGTCAGAACTGGATCGCGGTTACCAGGGCTGTTGGGTAATCGCAATGGGAACCAATGAGGCCGCCAACCAGGCGGTCGGCGGGCCGGTCAGGTCGAACGAACGGATCGACTTGATCATGAAGCCGATTGGTGATCATCCGGTGCTCTGGTTGACGGTCAAGACGCAGAAGCCGCGCGGTCCGTACGCCAACCGTGAGATGCGGAAGTGGAACGCGGCGCTGCTTAACGGCTGCAGGCGGTATCCCAACATGAGGGTGTACGACTGGGCTGGTGAGGTAGCGGACAGCTGGTTCATCAACGACGGCATTCATTTCACGACCCGCGGCTACGCCGAACGAGGTAAGCGGATCGCCGAGGCGCTCGCCACGGCGTTTCCCAAGGACGGGAGTCGTCCGGGCGAGTGCGTGATCAAGCGATGATTCAGTGTCATGACCAGATTGAGCGACAAGAGCAGGGTGCCGCGCTCCTGTTCGGATGTCTTCCGATTCTGGGTATCGATTGGGTTGGGGATTCTGAGCGCAACCGTGTTCCAGATTGTGGTGATCGTGCTGCAGGTCACAGGGGCTCGGCCGGGGTCTACCGATGAGCGGTTCGATCTCGAGTTCGGATTCGGCGCGAGGCTGGCTGCCTGGATTGGGTTCGCCATTGCCTACTTCGTGCTCGGGCTGCGTGCATTCTCCCGTTGCGAACGAGCGGAGCTCGTCCGGCGCGTCCTAGCGAGGCCGTTGCCGGCATCACGCGTGAAGAGGTGGCTGCTCGCTGGCGGAGGTGGTGCGGGCTGGCCGGTGGTCATCGCGGTGATTGCTTTTGTGACGATCATCACCGCATTGTTCAGCCGTAGCCAGGCCAGCGACGTGGTCTTGGCCCTTGCCGCTGGCACTGTGGTCACCTGCTGGATGGTGATCACCTTCAGCTTCGCGCTGTTGTACGCCCGGCGCGACATTGAGCAGGGCGGACTGAAATTTCCCGGTTTACATGAGCCGGTGTTTTCGGACTACAACTACCTGGCGATCGGGTGTTCGGCGACATTCGGCACCACTGATACGACGATTGTGAGCAGCGCCATGCGTCGGCTCGTCAGCCTGCACAGCGTGCTTGGTCTGTTAATGAACACCGTTGTGGTCGCGGTGCTGTTGTCGATTCTCGTCAGCTAATGTGCCCTGGCCTGGGTGATGTGCCCTGAGGTTGGGTGATGTGCCCTGAGCTTGTCGAAGGGTACGCGCTGGGTGATGTGATCAATGATCTGCTTCCGGCTTGGGAGTGTGGCGGCGTCCTCGCCGGCGTCAAGGCAATTCCCCGTATTTGTCACCATCGTCCCGATCGCCTACACCACCTGGTCGCTCTGGCTGGTGATCTCCGGGATCGTGGTCCTAATCGCATAATGCAATAGGCCGACGAACGCAAACTCAGTTGGCAACCGGAATCGAGAGGGCTCCTGATGCGGGTCGCTGTTTTGGCCGACATTCATGGCAACTTGCCGGCGCTCGACGCCGTCCTTGATGACATTGACGTCGCTGGTGTCGACGCCATCCTGCTCAACGGCGACATAGCCACCGGGCCCATGCCCGCAGAAACCCTGGACAGGCTGGCCGAGCTACGCGAAGAGGCCATATGGGTGCGTGGCAACGCCGATCGGGAGTTGGTCGCCGCGTACGACGGCAGGCTCAATCCAGACCTGCCCGACGCGGCGCGACAACCCACCGAGTACTGCGCATCCCGGCTGAAGGTGCGACATCGGAACTTGCTCGCCGATCTGCCATTGTCGGTGGCGATGGACGTAACCGGGCTGGGGCCAGTGCGGTTCTGCCACGCCACTACGCGCAGTGATACCGAGATCGTGCTCGTCGACTCTCCGGTCGAGCAGTATCGAGACGCCTTCGCCAATACCGACGAGCCAACGGTCGTACTCGGTCACACGCACATGCCGTTTGACCGACTCGCCGATCGCCGCCGGCTCATCAATCCTGGGAGTGTAGGAATGCCGTATGGCAGTCGTGGCGCGTTTTGGGCGCTCCTCGGCCCCGACATCACACTGCGGCGCACGGACTACGACGCCAACGTAGCCGCGGAGATGTTTCGGACTGTCGCACCGGATTATCCAGGACTGGCCGAATTCATTGAAGAGAACGTGCTGACTGTGCCCTCAGACGCCGAAGCGTTGGCCGTTTTCTCGCGGTGGGCTAGGCGTAGCGACGATGCACCAGGAGAGGAGTAGCGCCTGATGCCAGGCGTTGGCGGCCAAGAGTTGGGTTAGGTCCAGAACTGACCCGCGGCATAAAGGTCCCCGAGGCGCCACCAAGGCTCGGTTGCTGGGTCAATGAGAACATGGCCACCGGCGACGAGAACATGGCCACCGGCGCCGCCCCGATCAAGATAGGCTCGCCCGACGCTTGGGTCCGAGCCATTGCGCGCGTATCCGTAACGCAGCGAATGTCAAGGCTGCCGATCTTCGCCCGAGGCGCCTCGAGTCCTAGACGAGTCCGTTGTGCTGTCAGCGGCTGCGGACAGGATAGGGCGCATGTCAGCTTTCGCACTCGAACGAGTTATCGCCGCTATGGCTGGTCCGGACGCGCGTCCGCGACCGGACCAGGCACGCGCAGTCGAGCACTTGGTTGAGGGCCGCCACCGAGTACTGGTTGTGCAAGCCACGGTCGGGACGCCGTCGTCGCATCCTGGCTCGCGAAATTGCGTCGGGTGACGCCTCCACCCGCGACGCATCTGGCGCCTACGAGGCCGAGAACTCTCCGGTCGCGGTCGACCGTGACACCGCTGTGGCTACCGGCACATCGCGATACCGCGAACTGCCTGGCGGCCCGGTGGTGCCTTGCTCACCATGGGGGAACCCGCGCATCCACATCCACTTCACCCCCGACCTCAGCTCGTGGCTCAACCTCGTCGAGATCTGGTTCGCGAGCATCGAAGGCCAAGTCATCCGCCGTGGCACCTTCGCCTCGGTCCGCGAGCTGATGATCAAGATCCGTACACTCGTCAACGGCTGGAACGACCGCTGCCATGCCTCCATCCGGACGCCTTGCCATGGCTCATCAACAGCACGCTAGCGCTACACCACACCAAGAAAACGTCGCCTGACCATGTTTCGACCTGTTGCCCAAGGATCTGAAACGCCAGGTACGTGAGCCAATAGATGTGCAGCAGCTGACTGATACCTTGCAACAGAAATGTAACCCCTAAAGCGCCAATCGACAGACAGCCAACCCAAGGTAGCCATCGCGGTGGTGCGAAATCGAACACAGCGAATGCTGTGAGGAGAAACCCGACCCCAAGTACAAGATGCAGCACGATTTCGGCGCCGCTGCCAACAATGAGCTGAAACAGAAAAGCAACCGGAACGGCCAATAAACACACGCTGGCAGCCAATACCCCGCGTAGCGATCGCACGATCAAAGATCCTTCCACGACGGTACCCATACGATATTTGGCGTCCAGAAGCCCGATCCCGGCAACCGGGCGCCGACCGCACCGCACAACCTTCGGGCTCCGTCAGGCACAGCAAAGAGCCGCGATCGGTGTCGCGTCAGTAATCAAAGCTGGGCGCTACAGGAAGTTGAGCGGCGCGCCGTGGGCCCGGGCATGGAGTTCTCGTTGCCAAGTGGCGCGTTCTACGCTTCTCCGGAGCACCCTTGGATGGGTCCGGGCCGGAAGTTCAACTCGCCCGCGAAGGGTGCTGAGCTAAGGCACCCTGAACCACGGAGCGAAGATGCAGCGCAACCACGAGCATCCAGACCAAGACCGCGACGTTAGCGACCCTTTGAGTCACGCCAAACCCTATGCCGAGGTTAGAGCCGGCTATCGTTAAGATGACGGTCACTAGGATGACAATTGACAACGCAAGCGCGGGACGCCGAATAGATCGCCACTGCTCATTCTTACCCATGCGCAAAGACAAGAGGATCGCGGCGATTGGGAGGCAAAAGAACGATATGTTGCCCACGATGTTGTGGATGGTGCCGGCCGTGGTAGCTTCTTCGCCGATATCGATCGGGAAAATTCCAGACAACAGTTCTGAGACGCCGTAGAGGGCAAGGAGAGAGAGTCCCACGTAGGACCTACCAGGTGGCGGGATGCCGAGATAGAGGCCAAATACTAGAGCGAGCGTAGCTAAGCCGCTGCCGATGTCAGCGACAGTGAAAAGGAAACCATAAGGACCCACGCCGTAGTTGCTTATCGGTTCCGATACTGGGTTGGCGTCGGGACGCAGAAAGTGCAAGGCAGCGATAGTCAAGAATTTTACTGCTATGCCCACCAAGGCCAGTAGCGCAAGAAACATGGTCACCCTGGCTCTGCGCTGGCTCTCCATCAGGTGGTGCCTCCATCAACATCGTGGCTTGTTCGTGTCCCTTAGCTCCTAAAACCATTCAAGCCGGCTTCATTGCGCTCGTGGTTTAGGCTTTGACCTTCGCGCACCCATCACTCGATGATCTCAGTGAAGTATCTACTCTTTCTCTGCTCGCGGGAAAGGTGCTTGGGTCCCGTCCGAATCTGGTGTCGTGTGCAAGGGTTGGCTCCGCTGGTGGCCCTGGCAGCTCGAGCTGGGTTGGGCCGGGCGGCCCACACGCCAAGGGTGTCGGGAGACCAGGGCGCCAATCCCAGGTTGAGGTGCCGGCGCTGGTGGCTGCCATGGTCGCCGGCGTGAATTCGATCAACGACATGGACCTGGTTCGGCCCTCCGCCCTGGGCTGGCAGGCAGGCCATCGGGACGGGCACCAGTTACACCGCCATTGACACATCGGCTCCTGCGGGGGCTCTGGACGCGCAGTGATTCCGGCGGACGACAGTGTCATGATTGAGTTCTAAGTCGGTTTGGGTGTTGACCCCACGCAATGCTGAGGGACAGCGATGGTCAATACGACCAACGGCACTGCTGGTCCGGTAATCAACAGACGCGTCGATCCGGCGCGAGATAGGCGCCGACTTGTGGTGTTCTTCGCCGGACTGGTCATCTTCTACGTCGGGGTTCTCCTCGTCGCACAGCCCGGGCTCAACGGCGGCGAGGCCGAGCTAAACAAGATCACCTACGGCGTCATGCTGGCACCAACGGTCGGCGCCATCCTGGCGTGCATCTTCGGTCCCGCTGTGATCCGGTTCGGTATGCCGTCCTGGTGGCTACTCGCTGCGTTCTTGCCGGCAGCGCTGGTCTTCCTGATCACCATGATCGCCGCTCCGGTTTCCGGAGCGGTCACGTTCCACCCCGAACACGTGGCGCGGTTGCTGCTGCTGGCTGTACTGCTAAGCATGTTGGGTTGCATCCCGGCGCTCGGTGAGGAGATTGGCTGGCGGGGTTTCCTTTGGCCACTTATGCGGCGGCGTCTCACCTTTCTCGCGAGCACCGCGATCATGTTCGTGATCTGGTGGATCTACCACGCCGTGCTCATCTTCGCTGGATGGTACGGGTTCATGGGTGGCATCCCGGCGTTCACCGTCGGGCTGCTCGGTTTCGTGTTGTTCGTTGGCGTGCTTACCGAGCGGTCCCGGTCGATCTGGCCGAGCGTGTTGGCCCACGGTTCCTGGAACGGGCTGGTCCAGTCGTACTTCTCCTCATCTGGCGCCGTGGAGGACCGGGTTTTCACCGGGAGCGGGTATCTGCTCGGTGAGTTCGGCTGGCTCGGGGCGGGCATCGTGATTCTCGGAATCGGGCTCGTGTGGTGGCATTTTCGTACTCCAACCAAGGACGGTTTGTCGCCGAAGGAGCCGACCGGTTACGAGTCACCGGTGATGTGGCGGTGGTTCCGCAACACCGCCAAGCGCAAGGTACCCGCCGCGGCAACGTGACATCGTCCTTGTCTGGGCTGGCCTCGCGTTGATGGCCCATCGACGTGTCGGATGTCGCCTTTGATGGGTATGGCCTGCCGAGGCATTAACTCGTTCGTGCGGTCTTGACCTTGAACCGCTTGATTTTCTAATTTGGCGACCTATCCGGGCATGGTCTTCGGTTCTGAGGATGGACGCGGCAGCCGCCGCGAGCGCCGACGGCGGCGCCGGGTAGCGCCTTCTGGGTCGACGCAGCTCAGGTGGAGTCCGGCCTGATGCGTGCAAATCGATGCCCCGAGCGGCGGGCCTAGCGTGGGTCGTCCGGACGTGCCCGTTGTGCAGCGGTGCGCTGATCAGTGGTCGGCAGCGTGGACTTCGGCTCGGCTTTGGCGAAGTCTGCTGCCCGACGGGTCAGCAAGTACGCTGCGACCAGCACCATGATGATCATGGTCACTACGCCGGTCTCGGTGGTCACGTAGGCCATCATCGCCGGCGATGTCGTTACAGTAACGCCAGCGACCGTCTCCATCAGATTGTCGAAGGCGCTGTGAGAGAGACTGACCGGCCAGATGCTTCCAGACCATAGGCGCAGCCACCCGTACCAGACACCAGCCAAGGTCAGCGTGACCATCACCATCGGTACCACGATCCAGCGGTTTCCCGCGCTTTGATAGGTGGTGGTGAGCAGCAGCAAGGGCAGATGATAGATCGCATGGAAGGCACCGGTTACGAGCGCTGCACGACGCCCCGAGGTGAGCTCAGCCACGCGAAAGAGCAAGTAGCCGCGCCAGCCGATCTCCTCGCCAAGGAAGACGACCGCGAAGATGATCGTGGTTAAGGCGACGTTGAGAACGCCCTGCCGAAGTCCGGAGGTAGGCCTGAAAATTGGACTACCCCAAAGGCGGCCGCGACGCCGAAGCTCACGGCAATGATTACCGCCGGCCCGAGGACGGCGATGAGCAGACCCCGGCCTCTTCGGGGGTTGAATCCGACCGCCGCCCAGACCGCGCGTCGTTGACCGCCTGGAACTGTGAAGGCGACTGTGAGTGCGACCGCGATCACCGGAAAGGCAATTGCGATCAGCGGTGCGATCCCGGCGTGCGGCAGTGCAAGCGCAATGGCGAGCGTCAGCCCGTAGGTGATGCACAAGTACACGACAATTTGACGCAGAGGACGATACGTTCTCGGTGGCGCCGGCTCTTCAGCCGTCCGTCGCTGTTGCATCGGTTCTCCTCCGATTCCTGGCACTTGTTCAGCTGCCGAATCACGCGCGCCGAACGTCAGCGCAGTGACCGATGAGTAGCCGCCGACCACGACCCCGAGCCATCCCCTCATTGTCACCCGCCGCCAGCGCCGTTGACCCCGGCCTAGCGGACGGTAATACGCCGCAGGCGAACCCTGTTCCGGGTGACGGGTACGCCCTGAAATCCCGCTGGTGGTGGATCGCTCCACCCGAGCACTCACCGTTGCTTCGTTGCTTCACCGGAATCCGTTGACGCGGCTACCGGCTTCCTCACCGCCCGGCTCAAGGGCGCACACGCACCGGCGCGGCGGTCATAATCCGGCGAGATGAACACCTGCATCGGGGAAACCGGCCTCGTGGCCACGGACGAGACAGCGCCCGAACGGCCAGACATGCGGCTGAGGTTGAGTGCATCATCGATCGCTCTCTTAAGCCCACGTTGGCCCATTGCACCCACGGTAGGTACGCGGGGTAGCTCGCCAGACATGTCGAGTAACTCGGCCTCAATTCTGTCAAGCTCATCGCTAGGTCGATCCAGTCATGCCAGTCCGCCTCCACAGCACGATGAGCCGGCGTGTCCGCGCTGCCATCGTTAGCTGAAAATCCAGCCCAGCAGGCCGAATGCGCCTAGGAAGATCACAATCGCAGTGACGATGGCGAGCACCAGGAGGGCGACGAGGAGCGTGCCGCATCCGCTGCGGCGTTGCTGGGCGAATACCTGTGTCGGCGGCTGCTGCGGCGGTTGAGTCATAGCGCTTTTCTCTACGGTGGATATAGCCGACGTTAGTGCTCGGGCCGGGATCGTCAGCGCGTCGGGTAGCACCATCGCGGCCGTGTCGACGATCACCGGAGTTGGTTCGCGTAGGCACGGATTGGTGACGACGCAGCCGATGATCTTGGGTTTCGTTGTCCCGACAACTGAAATATCAACGAAGCTGCCCGTTGGTGAGGAAGTCGTTGCGCGGGCCACCGGCGTTTTGCGCCCGCTGCGCTGGGTACGGTCTGTGGACAACCCGGAGCGAGAGCGGAGGGAACGAAATGACCGAAGTGCAGGGCAGGGGCACGGGGGCGCTGAACATCGAGCGGATCTACAGCACCACCGTCTCGGCGGAGGAGCTCGCCCGGACGCTGGCGGACCACTTCCGTGCGCAGGAGTTTGAGGCACAGGTTTACCGCACCAGCGAGAACCGCACGGTGATGCAGGCGCGCAAGGAGAGCCTGTGGCGCCAACTGCTGGGGGTCACCTACGCGCTGACGGTGGTCTTCACCCCTGGAGAGGGTCAGCTGAGCATCGACCTGGGGGGTCACGAGTGGGTCGATGCGGCGGTGAGCGGGGCAATCGGGCTGGTCGCGGTACCGCCGGTGCTGCTGGGGACCGCGTACGGCATCTGGAAGGAGAACCGGCTGGACCAGGAGGTCTGGCAGGTGATCGACAGGGCGGTCAGCGCCACCGAGCTCTAGCTGGAATACAAGATCGTTAGACCTGAACCTGGCTCCAACTGACAACGAGCGACGGTGCCGCCTCGCGGTGTCGTTGCCGGCCCCGCCGAATGCGATGTGTCCACCTCGAGATGAGGGCTACTGCATCCCGCGCCGGAATATACGGCCGGGGCAGGCGGCTGCGCCCTCCGTTGTACGCGGCTTCGGCTGTCGATGGCATGGGTTGTGGGCTGACCTTCCCGCGAACGGTGTCGTCGGCGGCGTGTGTCAGCCCACGTTCCGGCGATCGTGCGGCCGCCGGACAGAGGGTGGGGCTGCGTCAACGGATGCGGGCCGTGCTCAAGCTATTGTTCGGCTCGGCGACGACTGCAGGAGGTTGAAACAGTGCTTAATGACACCTGGTACTCACGTGATCTTCCAGTGCTGACTGCGATAGCAGAGAAGCTAGAGCGGGGCAGCGCTCCAGTTGACACCGAGCAGTTGATCGACGAACTCGGCCTGACCCGGCAGGATCTAACGGCGGCCCTCCGCGCTTTGGATGTGGAATATCTGATCGTGAGGTGGCCCGAGCGGATCACCTACCGCCGCAGCGACCCTTCGACTCTCGTGGAGAGGATCACCGCGAGAGCTCGTGAGGCGGTTGGTTTGTGGCCGTCAACCGAGGCCCGTCAGACTGCGCAGCGGCGGCCGAGTCATGATCAAGAATGAAGCGCCCGCGCGCTTCCGCGCTGCTCAGTGTGCGGGAGCCGTCCCTCGTATAACCGACGACCTTCCAGCCAGCTAGCGTCTCGTGGCTGCCCAATATGAAGGCTTCTCCGGCAGTTACCCCTGGCGGCGCGCTTCGCTCTTCGACCTTCGACAGCGGATCCGAGACCCGTTGATAGTCCACCGATGATGGCTGTATAGGGCCGCCGACTCCCGACGCCGGCCGAGAAGTCTTCTTGGCAGCACTCGAGCCACAGTCCATGATCTAGGTGATCACACCGACCAGGTCACCAAGCAGCACGCCAAAGTCGATCACCGAGGGTTGCGCAGCCCTGCATCACCCAGTCCAACCACCGAGCGCGCCATGGGCGCCAGTGCTTTGGGCTGGGTGCTGGTGATGCTGGGCGCTTCAGGCCAGCGCACCAAGATGAAGGCTCGAGAGCCGATCGGCTGATGAAGCTCGACACGGGATGAGTAGTGCGGGGTGATGGCACCGCTGGCCAGCACGATGGGAGAGGATGCGGAGTCGCTTCCGTCGAGGGCCCGTGGGGAGCTTCCACCTCCTGCGGGCCCGCCTACATGGTCACATGATTAGGTGCAACGACTCGGCTATCACCAACCTGACATTGCTCTGCCGATACCACCACACCCCACTTCCCACAAAAGGCTGGGCCTGCCGCATCAACGCCGACGACCTACCCGAATGGATTCCCGCCCTGGTGGAGCGACAAACCAAAATCCCAACTCGACACCCGCATCAGACGCTTCCACGCCCAACACCAACAACCCCGCCGACACCGACGATCAACCGACGCTGCATGATCGACTCTTGGACTGATGGTCTAACTCACGACCGTGAGAGAATTTGGCAGATATCCACCGTCGCCCGACGTCCACTCTCCCCGAACTAGCGAGCGGATATGGCTGTAGACCTCAATACCTCTGCGGAGCGAACGCCCGTCGAAGCAGAGCCTGCTGCGCATAAGCCTGACATTGCTCGAGTGCTACGAGATGATCGCTGGCCTGACTGGCTGGCGACCGCGATGTTCGCGTTCGCTGCGCTTGTTGTAGTGGCGACTTTCGTACCGCCGCTGAGACGGTACTTCTTGCAATGGCACGACGTCGTCTCGATGTTGACGATCCCGATCGTGCCGAATCTGGTGTACGCGGCACTGCTCATCTCGCTCGGCGTCGCCTTGCGCCGCCGACTTCGGGCAGCCTGGTGGATTTTTGTCATCTGGGGGATCATCCTGCCTCAGCTGGGACGGATCTTCTCGATCATCGCCGGTGGCCCGCTGCTGCAGATAGCCGGACTAGTGATCATGA
>JBKPTR010000244.1:0-17608 GCA_046735615.1 Actinomycetota bacterium | reverse complement strand
GAGCTTGGTGTTGCCGACCTTCACCACCAGCCACCCGGGGCCGGAGTTCACGCCGGCCCAGCTGACCTTCGCCGCCATCGCCTCTCTAGCCCTGTACGCAGCATTCGTCCTTACCCAGACGGTTCGGCATCGAGACTTCTTCCTCCCGGTGACCTCCGCTGGAGAGGTTGTGACGACCGAAGAGCACGCCAATCCACCCACCGGCAAAAGGACGTTAGCCAGCCTCGGCTTGTTGCTGATCGCCCTCGTCGCCGTCGTTGGCCTCGCCAAGGTGGAGACGCCCGCTATCGAAGCTGGTGTAGCAGCTGTCGGCTTCCCTCCATCCTTCGTTGGCGTTGTGATCGCCCTGCTGGTGTTGCTGCCAGAGACGCTCGCCGCGGCGCGAGCCGCGAGCCGTGATCGCATCCAGACCAGTCTCAATCTGGCCTTCGGCTCTGCCATGGCCAGCATTGGACTGACCATCCCGGCCATCGCCCTCGCCTCCATCTGGCTTGAGGGGCCCCTGGTCCTTGGACTGGATGCCACCCAGATGGTGCTGCTCGCAGTAACCGTCGTTGTTGCCATCCTCACAGTGGTTCCAGGACGGGCAACGCGACTCCAGGGCGCGGTTCACCTGGTACTGATGGCTGCCTTCCTCTTCCTGGCCGTGAACCCCTAGCCGATCTTCTCCAAGATCAGCTCACGAACTCGGGAGGCGTCAGCTTGCCCGCGCATCTGCTTCATCACCGATCCGATGAGCGCACCGGCGGCTTGAACCTTGCCGCTCTTGATCTTGTCGACTATGTCAGGGTTTGCGTTGATCGCGTCGTTGACGGCCGCAGCCAGCGCAGCCTCGTCAGAGACGATCGCCAACTCCCGGGCAGCCACCACCTCGGCTGGGGAGCCTTCGCCGGCGATCACGCCTTCGAACACCTGCCGCGCCAGCTTGTCGTTGATGGTTCCCTTCTCGACCAGTGCCTGGATTTCGGCCACCTGCTGCGGGCTGATCCCAGCATCTTCAAGATCAACTCCAGCCTCGTTGGCACGTCGCGCAACCTCGGTGAGCCACCATTTACGTGCCGACTGCGGCGTGGCACCGGCTGCAACCGTCGCCTCGATCGCGTTGACCGCGCCGGCGCTGACGACGTCGCGCATCTCGAGCTCGGAGAACCCCCACTCCGCGCTCACTCGCCGGAGCTTGGCCGCCGGAGGCTCGGGCAAGGTGGCGCGCAGATCCTCGACCCATTCCCGACTCGGTGCCACCGGCACGAGGTCTGGCTCGGGAAAGTACCGGTAATCCTCTGCCGTCTCCTTGTTCCGTCCCGGTGTCGTGACACCGGAGTCTTCGTGCCAATGCCGCGTCTCCTGGGTGACTCGGCCGCCGGCAGCCAAGACCGCAGCTTGCCGGGTGATCTCGTACCGCACGGCCCGTTCGACGCTGCGCAGTGAGTTCACGTTCTTGGTCTCGGTGCGAATGCCGAACGGGGCCGTACCGACCGGTCGTAGCGAGGCGTTGGCGTCGCAGCGTAGCGAGCCCTGCTCCATCCGGACATCGGAGACGCCAAGTGCACGCAGCAGGTCGCGCAGCATCGTGACGTACGCCCGCGCCACCTCGGGCGCCTTCGCTCCGGTGCCCTCGATCGGCTTCGTCACAATCTCGATCAGCGGTACCCCGGACCTGTTGTAATCCAGCAGCGAGTAGTCGGCGCCGTGGATGCGGCCGGTCGCGCCGCCTACGTGCAGCGACTTTCCAGTGTCTTCCTCCATGTGGGCGCGCTCGATGCCGATCGGGAAGATCTCGCCGTCGAGGGCTACCTCGGTCCAGCCGTCGTACGCGATGGGTTCGTCGTACTGGGAGATTTGATAGTTCTTCGGCATGTCCGGATAGAAGTAGTTCTTCCGAGAAAACCGGCACCACTCGGCAATCGTGCAGTTCAACGCCAGCCCGATCCGGATGGCCGATTCCACCGCCTTGGCGTTCACCACCGGCAGCGAACCTGGTAGACCCAGGCAGACCGGGCAGACCTGAGTGTTCGGCTCAGCGCCGAACGCCGTTGAACAGCCACAGAACATCTTCGAGATCGTGTTGAGCTCGACGTGTACCTCGAGCCCCAGCACTGGGTCGTACGCAGCTATCGCTTCCTCGTATGGCAGCACCGTCATCGCGCGACCCCCGGCTCCGGAAGGCGATCAAGCAGCGGCCCACCCCACGCCGACTCCAGGGTCGCTTCCAAGGCTGCACCAATGCGATACAGCCGGTCGTCGGCGAGCGGCGGCGCCATCACCTGCAGGCCCACCGGCAACCCGTCCTCGGGCGCCAGACCGACCGGGAACGACGCGCTGGCGTTGCCCGCGAGATTGGACGGGATCGTGCACAAGTCGTTCATGTACATGGCCAGTGGGTCGTCCACCTTCTCACCGATCTTGAACGCGGTGATCGGCGTTGACGGAGAGACGAGCACGTCCACCTGTGAGTACGCGTTGTCGAAATCGCGCGAGATCAAGGTCCGGACCTTCTGCGCCTGGCCGTAGTAGGCCTCGTAATAGCCGCTGGACAACGCATAGGTGCCAATAATGATCCGCCGCTTGACCTCAGCACCGAAGCCGGCCTCCCGGGTCGCCGCCATCACCTGCTCGGCACTCGCGAAGCCGTCATCGCCGACCCGGAGCCCGAATCGCATCGCGTCGAACTTTGCCAGGTTAGACGAGCACTCCGCCGGCAAGATCAAGTAGTACGCCGGGAGGGCGTAGACGAAGTGCGGACAGGAGACCTCGATGATCTCTGCCCCGAGCGACGCCAGCAGCTCCACCGCCTCCCTGAAGCGCTGCTCCACCCCGGGCGCATAGCCTTCGCCGCCGAATTCGCGGACCACGCCGACCTTCATTCCGGCAATGTCTGCCGACCGCGCCGCACTCACCACATCAGGCACGGGTTGGTCGATCGAAGTGGAATCACACGGGTCGTGGCCGGCGATCACCTGATGCAGCAGCGCCGCGTCGAGCACCGTACGAGCGCAGGGGCCAGGCTGATCCAGGCTCGAGGCAAGAGCCACCAGACCATAGCGCGAACTGCCTCCATAAGTCGGCTTGACGCCGACGGTGCCCGTGACTGCCGCCGGCTGCCGGATCGAACCACCCGTGTCGGTACCGATCGCCAGAGGGGCCTCGAAGGCGGCCACTGCCGCAGCCGACCCGCCGCCGGAGCCGCCTGGAATCCGGTCGAAGTCCCACGGATTGCGCGTCGGCCCGAATGCGGAGTTCTCCGTCGAGGAGCCCATCGCGAATTCATCGAGGTTCGTTTTCCCCAAGATCACGATGTCATGATCGAGAAGCCGCCGGGTCACTGTCGCGTCGTACGGCGGCAGCCATCCCTCCAAGATCTTGGATCCGCAGGTGGTTGGCGCGCCCGTGTAAGTGAGGATGTCCTTGAGTGCGAGCGGCACTCCCGCAAGTGGCCCGACAGACTCCCCCGCTGCGATCTTTGCATCGACCCGCGCCGCGGATGCGAGAGCGCGCTCACCATCCACATAGAGGAAAGCGTGTAACTCACCGTCGATCTCCGCGATTCGATCAAGGTGTGCCCGAGTCACCTCGAACGAACTCAGCTCACGCGATTTGATCTTGGCTCCAAGATCAACAGCTGGCTGCCGGATGATCTCGGCAGCTTCAGCATGTTGCACGCTCACGCCTCCTCCCCCAGGATCCTCGGGACCCGGAAGCGCATCTGCTCCGCCGCCGGTGCGCCGGCCAGCACCTGATCTCGCGGCAGCGATGGTCGTAGCTCGTCCTCACGGAAGACGTTCGTCAGCGGGAGCGCGTGCGAGGTGGGCGGGATGTCCTGCGCAGCGACTTCGGATACCCGGGCCACGGATTCCAAGATCACATCCAGCTGGGGTGCCAGCACTTCCAGCTCGGCCTGGCTGAGCTCGATCCGCGCCAGTCGGGCCAAGCTCGCCACGTCTTCAGCGGTGAGCGTCACCTGTCGATCTCCTCTGTCGTTGGGGTCCGGCCAATCCTAGGCCACCGTGCCTCTAGGCTCCCCGGCTACGCTGCAGATCCTCCGCCGAGCTACTGGGGAGGCCGAGCCTGCCCACCATCGCTTTTGCCGCGCACCAAACTCAACTGATTTGATCTTCACGGCAAGATCAACAGTGAGCTGCGACATTGACAGGCTCGAGCGTAGGTCGTCAGGATGTCCACGACGGGCCGATCTTGCTGCCGCTCTCGCGAACCTCGACTCTTAGGGGGCCTCAATGACAACACTGACAGCGTGGGCTTTTCCCGGTGCCGGCGACGCCGAAGAAGCCATCACACGGCTGGAGGCTTTGCAATCCCAGACTGTGATCACCATCGACGACGCGGCCGTGGTCAGCTGGGAAGTCGGCAAGAAGAAGCCGAAGACGCGGCAGCTGCACAACACCACCGGCGAAGGTGCGCTCAGCGGCGCCTTCTGGGGCATGTTCCTCGGGTTGATCTTCCTCGTGCCCCTTCTCGGCGCCGCCGTCGGCGCCGCGCTGGGTGCCTGGAGCACGTCGATCATTGATATGGGAATCAGCGACAAATTCATCGATGAGGTGAAACAGAAAGTCACACCTGGGACGTCAGCATTGTTCTTGCTGACCGACGACGCCGTCGTTGCCGAGATCGAGAACGCTCTCAAAGACCTGAATGCTCATCTCATCGCCAGCAATCTGTCGGCAGAACAGGAAGCGAAGCTGCGGGAGGCCTTCGCGGAAGAGTGAACAGGCCTTGCTAAGTCAGCGAGCGAATCACAAATCCCGTCTTGAGCTTCGGAGTGAAGAACGTTGACTTGGGCGGCATCAACAGGCCTTCTCGCGCGGTCCGCTCAATCTCGGCGACACTGACGGGCCGAATCAGTACCGCTGCCGTGGCGCGCCCGCCCTCCACTTCGCGCAACGTTTCGTCGAGGCCGTGTTGGTAGCTGACCGTCATCGAGACATCAGCGAGTGCCGTCTCCAACCAGCCGCCATCGAGCGCGCGGACGCCGTCGAAGCGTCCCGGTTTGGCCTCCAGCCGCCAGGACCCATCACGGGTGAACAGCACCAGAAACCCCTCGGTCGCCATTGCGGCAAGAGTCTCCGGGCTCGGCCGGGCGGTGGGGATGAGCTCAAACGACCGGGCCAGCGCAGCTGCCAGATCCGTCGGATCGATTTCGGTGTAGAGCCGGTGAATCGCCTCAACGCTCAGCTGTTCCTCGATCAGCTCGTTGATGAAGGCAAGCGTCAGCTCCGCAGGTGTATCAGTGCGGCCGGTTGCCTCGCGGACCTCGTCGCGGTACGTGCGAGAGACTCCATAGCGGTGATGGCCATCGGCTATCAACACATCGTCGGCGAGCAGCTTTTCTTGAATGGCGGCCATCCGCTTCGGATCGGTGACGCGTTCGACGACGTGCTCAACGCCCGCATCCGTCACAGCACCCAAGGGCTCACCCGGCTCGGCGAGCAAGTCGGTCAAGCCAGATGCCAGCGAAAGCCCCCAAACCGGTGACAGGTTGGCCGCGGTGGCCCGGGTCAGGTCGAGGCGATCGGTGGATGCCGCAGCTGTGGTCCGCTCGTGCGGAAGAACCCCACCAGCCTCAAGATCAACGATCTCCAGCCCCCCGAGCACGCCTGAGATGTCGCGCGGCGTGCCGGTCGAGTCGGTGAAACGCATGCGGTAGATGGTGAACGAGGGTTGCAAGTCGGGAACAAGGACTCCCTGATCGAGCCAGGCACGCATTGTCTTCGCCGCGATGTCGTAACGGTCCTCGCCACCCCGCGGTACGTCGATGCGGACCACGTTATGAATCGATTTCGTCTCGAAGGCATCGACATCGGCGTCGGACAGCACGTCGTACGGCGGGGCGATCACGGAGACCAGATCGTCGGTGGCGTAGCGGATCGCGGCAAACGGTTCGAAGCGCGGCACGGCATAAGGGTTCCACGGATCGCGCGCCGCCGTGCTGAGGAGGAGCGAGGAGACATGCCTTTCGTCGCCGAGTGACGACGAAGTTGGCGGGCTCCAGAGCGCGATCCGCAGCGACCAGGCTGGCGCGCCGCTGTCCTGGACGAGCGAGCGGACGCGAGCGAGTGAGGAAGGCAGTGGCTAACAAGCGCCAGCCTCAGCGAGCGAAGCGAGCAAAGCATAGAGAGCGAGCAATTCAACGCTGCTTGGAGTTGCTGTCTGACCATGGCTCAGAACTGGCCTCCCGGCAGCTCTGTGATTGACCTGAAACACGGCAGTAATCGAGGTAGGGAAAGATGTTCACGTGTTCCTGATGCGGGTGACCCTGCCGGATCGACCAGGTTCGCTGGGCTCCGTCGCGACGGCGATGGGAAGCGTCGGCGCCGATATCAATGCCGTCGAAATCGTTGAGAAAAAGTCGGACGGCAGCGTTGTGGACGATTTCATCGTCGATCTGCCGCCCAATCAGCTAGCCGAGACAATCGTGACCGCCTGCCAGAACCTGGCTGGTGTACGCGTGGACTGGATTGCGCGATATCCCGAGGGTGGTGGGCTGCAATCGGACCTGGAGGCGCTGGAGCGGATGACGGCTGATCCGCCCCATGCCGCAGAAACACTCGTCTCGCTTTGCCCTGTCGTTTTTCGTTCCCATTGGGCGACCATGATCGATGTCTCCGATGGTCCGCCTCGCCCATACTTCTCGACCACCTTGGCGCCGGACATGACTCCTGAGATCGCAGCGAAGTTCACACCCTTCGACACCACACACCGGACCGATCTCGAGGCGGACTGGAGTCCTGGCTGGGGCGACACCACGGCTGTCGTGACCCCGCTGACCCGAGACCGGGTCATCGTGATCGGCCGCTTGGGTGGACCAGCCTTCCTCGACTCCGAGATCGCCCGCTTGCATCACTTGGCCGCACTCGTGAAGTAGGCGCCTCCGTCCACCTCGGGTACGGTCGGCAAGTGGGTGGATTTGGATGGGCTGAGCTCATCGCCTTGCTCACCTCGATCGGCTTCGGAACCGTGTCGGCGATCATTCCGATCGTCAATGCCGAGGCGTACATCATCGCCTCGCAGATGTCTGCTGTGGCTGGACCCATTCCCATTGCGATCGGTATCGCGATCGGGCAGACAATAGGGAAACTGGTGCTCTTCTTTGGCGTGCGGGAAGGAAAGGAACTTTCGTTCGTCAAGCATCGGCGTGAGATCCGAAGGCAGCGCCCAGTTGGGCCGACGCGGACACGCATTCGGGCGGCTGGCGCCAAGTTGCTCGATCTGGTCGGCCAGGAACGCTGGGGACTGCCGATCGTCTTCATTGCCGCCGTCATCGGGTTTCCCCCGCTGTACGCGGTGGCTCTTCTGGCCGGCGCAACCACGATGAGTCCTGTCTGGTTCGGTCTGACCGTGCTGGTCGGCCGACTCTGCCGCTTCCTGCTGGTTGCCACCGGGTTCTACGGGTTGCACGACTGGTTCTTCTGATCTTCGAGCCATCCCAGGCGCCACTCGGAGGGTGCGTTTCGACAGGTGTGTTGGAAGACGTGCCCCTCACAGCGGCCCGACTACAGTGGTCCAGTGCGTTTGAAGATCTTCAGCAACCTCAATCTGCACGGAGCAACCCCGCCGCGCGTACAGCCAACGCTCGGTGAATGGGGTCCGCTGAAGGTACCGACCACCAAGCAGAAGAAGCGGATGCGGATCTGGGTCTCACTCGCACTGCTCGGTTCTTTGATCGGGATCTTTCTTCTCGGCTGGTACGTCTACTACGTCATGACGGGCAGCTGGGGCTTCGGCATTGGCGACGAGAAGCAATTCTTCGCGACATTTCTGTTCTAAGCCGCTATTCCCCGACAGTCGCGACCTTGCCCGCCGCCTCGGGACCGTGCTCCAGCAGCACTTCGAAGGCTTCTGCCCCGTTGAGTACCGGAACCTTCAGTTCCACGGCCCTCTCATACTTCGATCCTGGGGACTCTCCGACAACGACGAAGCTGGTCTTCTTTGACACCGAGCCGGCGACCTTGCCGCCGCGTGAGGTGACGGCTTCCACCGCTGAGTCCCGGGTGTACCCCTCCAGCGAGCCGGTGACCACGACTGACAAGCCGGTGAGCGTCTGCTCCCGGGTGGCCTTCGGCTCGTTCCGCATCACGCAACCAGCGGCTTTCCACTTGGCGACGATCTCGCGGTGCCAGGGTTCGGCGAACCAGTCGAGGATTGCGATGACCAGCGTCGGTCCGATTCCTTCCACTCTGGCGAGCTGCTCTGGCGTCGCATCGGCGAGCGCGTCAATGTCACCGAACGCGGCCGCCACGTCTGGGGCCACGCCCTTGCCGATGTGGCGGATGGACAATGCGACCAAGAACTTGTCCAGCGGCCGGGTTTTCGCCGCCTCGAGGTTGGCCAGCAGCTTGGCGCCATTAGCCGACAGGGCCCCGGACTTGGTCGTGAAGAATTCGGTCTTCTTCAGCTTCTCTTCGGTGAGGCTGAACAGGTCGCCCTCATCAATCAGCAGGCCGGCCTCGAGCAGCGCCTGCCCAGACTGGTAGCCCAGCACCTCGATATCGAGAGCCTCACGGCTTGCGACATGGAACAGCCGCTCCCGCAGCTGCGCTGGACAGGACCGGGTATTGGGGCAACGGAGGTCGGCGTCCCCTTCCTTCTCGGGTCGTAGCTCGGTACCGCATGCCGGGCAGTGCGTCGGCATCACGAACGCCCGTTCGCTGCCGCCGCGCAGATCAACAACCGGGCCGACGATCTCTGGAATCACGTCGCCGGCCTTGCGCAGCACGACCGTGTCCCCGATCAGCACTCCCTTGCGAACCACCTCGCTGGCGTTGTGTAGCGTCGCCATCTCCACGGTCGATCCTGCGACCTTGACCGGTTCCATCACCCCGTACGGGGTCACTCGGCCGGTACGCCCGACATTGACTCTGATGTCGAGGAGCTTGGTGGTGACCTCTTCGGGAGGGTACTTGTACGCGATCGCCCAGCGCGGCGCGCGAGACGTCGAGCCGAGCTGGTCCTGTATTGCTCGCTCATCCAGCTTCACGACGACACCGTCGATCTCGTGCTCGACCGAATGCCGGCGCTCCCCGAAGTACTCGACATAGGACCAGACCTCACTGAGGTTCCGCGCCAGCTTGCGGTGCGGGCTGACCGGCAGTCCCCAACGATCCATGGCGGCGTACGCGTCGGACAGCCGATCGGCGGTGAAGCCCTCAAGGACGCCGATGCCGTGGCTGATGAAGCCGAGATTTCGCGAGGCAGTGATCCTGGGGTCCTTCTGCCGCAGTGAACCGGCTGCTGCATTGCGGGGATTGGCAAAGGGTGCCTTGCCGTCCAACACGAGCGACTCGTTGAGCGCAGTGAAGTCCGCAACTGCGAAGAAGACCTCGCCGCGTACCTCGAGTGTCTCGGGGACATCGGTTCCGGAGAGCCGATGCGGGATGACCTTGATCGTTTTGACGTTGGCTGTGACGTCCTCACCGACTCGCCCGTCGCCTCTGGTTGCCGCACGTACCAGCCTGCCGCTCTGGTAGACCAGATCGATCGCCAAGCCGTCGACCTTGAGCTCACACAGATATCCGGATTGCTCGAGCCGCTTTTCGCCGAGTTCGCGAATCGCCCGCTGGGCCCAGTGGTCGAGCTCCGCGCGGGTGAAGGCGTTGTCCAGGCTCATCAATCGTTGGAGGTGCTCCACCGGGGTGAAAGTGGTCGATGGCGGTGGGCCGATCTGCTGGGTCGGTGAGTCGGGCGTACGGAGTGCCGGAAACGCGTCCTCAAGTTCGCTGAGCTGGCGCATTATGGCGTCGAACTCACCGTCGGAGATGGTCGGCGCATCGAGCACGTAATAGCGCCACCGCGCGTCATTCACCTGCTCGCTGAGATCGGCGTGTCGCTGACTCGCTTTCGCCAACGACTCGGAAAGCTCGATTTCTCCGTCGCCGGCCGGCTCAATCTCTGCCTCGTCTGTTGGCAAGGAGAAGGTTTCTTTCGCCACCCACGCACATTAACGCCTGCCGCAGACAGCCGTGCCGGGGTCGGTTTCAGGGCCCCTTAGAACCGGCGACAGAAATAACAAAGCAATAACGCGGGCCTCGCGCGCGGCTCGGCTCAAGCTGTTAGCGTCTGGCGCGTCCCTCTCTCCAGCGCGCCTTTCAAGGAGTGTCGATGCCCGCTGCGCAGCATCCCGTGACCGCATTCGCCTTCCGTCCCCGCCTCTCGGCAGTGGTGGCGATGGGCGCTCTCGGACTCGGTCTGCTGATTGCGCCGGCTGGGACCGCAACCGCAGATCCAGCCAAATCCACAACCTCAACCAGCATCCGGCAAGCCCCTGACTCGCTGTTTCCAGAGCAGGGCAGCAGCCGATACGACGTCAAGCACTATGCGATCGGCCTGACTTTCAAGACCTCAGGAGAGATCAAGGCGAAAACCACCCTCGTTGCCAAGGCGAAGAAGCGTCTGAAGTCGGTCTCGCTGGACCTCGAAGAACTCATCGTCGACTCGGTAAAGATCAACGGGCATAAGGCTGACTTCTCGAGGCGGGACAGCAAGCTGATCATCAAGCTCTCCGAGGTCTTGGATGGCCGCTTCTCGGTAACGGTCAAGTACCACGGCAAGCCGGTCACGCACATCGACCCAGATGGGGCTCAGGACGGCTGGATCCCGACTAGCGACGGTGCCACGGTGCTCAGCGAGCCAGTTGGCGCTATGACATGGTTTCCGAACAACAACACCCCGCGCGACAAGGCGACCTTCGACATGAAGATCACCGTTCCGGCCAAGCTGGAGGTGGCCGGCAGCGGTGATCTAGCGAGCGTCCGGAAGCACGATGGCCAGGAGACCTGGCGATGGCTGCAGCCCAAGCAACAGGCTACCTACCTGGCGATGATCTCGATTGGCAACTACGACGTGAATCACTCGACGATGATCACCACGACTGGACGCAAGCTGCCGATCTGGAGCTTCATCGAGCCCAAGTTCGGCGCGCTAGAGAGCGAGCGCGCGCTTATTCCGAAGATCATCCGCTCTCAAGAGCGAATGTTCGGGCCATACCCCTTCAACAGTGCCGGGATCGTGGTCAAGGACACTAAGGTTGGATACGCACTCGAGACTCAGAACCGCCCCGTCTTCGACGAGATCCCGCCCGAATTGACTAACGTCCACGAGTGGGCCCACCAGTGGTATGGCAACTCCGTCACGCTGAGTGACTGGGGCGACATCTGGCTGAACGAAGGCTTCGCTGCGTACGCGGAGTGGCTCTGGGACGCTGCCCACGGCGGGCCGAGCACAGCGGAGCAGCTCCAGAAGGCGTACGACGACCCTGACACCGTCTGGTCTCCAGCACCCGCGGCCCTGAAGGATCCGGCGGACCTCTTCGGCCAGCAGAGCTATCTCCGCGGCGCCATGACACTGGAGGCCCTGCGGCAGAAGATCGGATCGCACGACTTCTTCGTCATCCTCCGCAAGTGGGCACAACAGAACGCATACGGCAATGTCTCGACCGCTGACTTCATTGCGCTGTCCGAGCGCGTGTCGGGGCAGGACCTGGATGCCTTCTTCCGGGCCTGGCTCTATGTGGCGGAGAGGCCTGCGCTCAACTAGTCCGCAAGCTGCTCGGTGACGATCTGCGCTGCGGAGCGCACGGTTCGGAGTGCTCCCACGGCGCGATCGCGGGACGCTGAGGCCAGCCCGCAGGCTGGCGTGATCACAATCCGCGCCGCGACCGGTGGCTCGAGGCCGAGATCACGCAGTGGCTGCAGCACCCGGCGGGCTACCTGATCAGGGCCGAGTGTACGGTCCGTGGGCAGCGCGCCCATGCCGATCCACGGGCCCGCTTCGAGGGTTGTTCCCACGTCGTCCCAATCCGTACTGGACAGCTGATCGATGTCGAGAAGCACACCGGCGACGCCGGCCAAGCGAAGCTGTTCGATCGGCGGATCGGCTGCGCAGCAGTGCACCGCTATAGGTGTCGGCGCGAGCCGCTCGCGGGTATAGATGATGGCGCCGCTGACCTCGCTCGGCTCGATGGCCCGATGCCGCGACAAGCCGCTCGCATTGGCAATCGTGCCCGCGAGCACTGCCGGAAGCATCGGCTCGTCGAGCTGAATCAAGGGCTCGACATCGGGAAGCCGCCGGACCAGGTCGGCAACGAGCTGGGCGGTTCCCTCGGCAAGCGACTGGCTGAGATCGCGCCGCGCTCCGGTGTCGGCAAGCACACGATCACCGCGTGGACGCTCCATCATGGCCGCCAGTGTCCAGGGGCCCGCGACCGACAGCTTGACGGTTCCCTCGTATCCCTGAGCATGCTCTTCCAGCAGATCAAGATCACTACGCAGCGTACTGATTGCCATGCGATGATCACGGCCAGACGCATCCGTGAGCCGCCATCCAGCCGGTTGCAGATCAACTGCCAGCCCGGCCAGAAAGGCAGTCGAACGTCCGATCAGTTGCGCGTACGGTCCGCGTGCCGGCAGCTCTGGCAGGTACGGAAGATCAGGACACTCTGCGAACGCGATCTTGATCGCATCCCTCATGTCGGTACCCGGCCAAGAGCCGATGCCCGTGGTCCGGATCGGCGGCAGCCCGCCGCCAGACGAGCTGGTGATCACGCCTGGGTTGCCGAAATGGTCGCACTGCCGACGACACGCGAGCCTTCGTAAAGAACGACGGCCTGGCCCGGTGCGACACCAGCGGCGGCAGCGTCCAGCACGACCTCCAGGCCTTCGTCATCGACCCAGACCGTGGCCGCCATGGGGTGTCCGTGCGCCCGAACCTGTACCGCACCGGACCACTCCATTGCCAGTGGCTGAGCCGTCCAGGTGGGGCGTACGGCGCTGATGCCGCGTACTGCCAGGGCAACTCGCGGGCCGACGGTGATGGTGTTGGTCGCTGGGGCAATCGCCAGCACGAAGCGTGGCCGACCGTCAGGGGCAGGTGTGCCGAGCCGCAGGCCGCGCCGTTGCCCAACGGTGAACCGGTGTGAACCCGCGTGCTCGCCAACCTTCGCACCTGTCATGTCCACGATGTCGCCCGGCTTGTGGCCGAGCCGCTGCTCCAGAAATCCGGCTGTGTCCCCGTTCGCAATGAAACAGATGTCATGGCTGTCAGGCTTCTCGGCGATGGCCAGGCCGCGGTCCCGCGCTTCGGAGCGTACGTCGGCTTTCAGTGTGGCACCGAGCGGAAAGTATGACCGGCGAAGTTGATCTTGGTTGAGCACGCCCAGCACGTATGACTGATCTTTGCCGGCGTCAGCGGCCCGATGCAGCTCTACATCATCACCGTTGCGAACCAGCCGGGCGTAATGACCGGTGCATACGGCATCGAACCCGAGCGCAACGCTACGATCAAGCACGGCTGAGAACTTGATCTTCTCGTTGCAGCGTAAGCATGGGTTCGGGGTGCGCCCGGCCGCATACTCTGCGACGAAGTCGTTCACCACCTCAGCCGCGAAGCGATCGGATAGATCCCAGACGTAAAAGGGGATTCCAAGGACGTCGGCTGCCCGTCGAGCATCGTGTGCATCTTCCTTGGAGCAGCAGCCACGGGCACCCGAGCGGTAATTTTGCGCGTTCTTAGACAAGGCCAGATGCACTCCGGTGACGTCGTGTCCGGCCTCTACGGCTCGGGCCGCCGCAACAGCCGAGTCGACGCCGCCAGACATGGCGGCCAGTACTTTCATTGGTGTCCTTCTTACTACCGAGCGCTGCTGGGCAAGCCGCAAGTCTTTCACGGGTGAGGACTGCGTCCAAGCCGCCTCAGGCGTACGCGGCTGCCGCCTTCGCTCGCCGTACGGCATCTGGCAATGCTGCGGCGAGCGCCCGTACATCCGCCGGGGTCGAGCTGTGGCCGAGTGAGAACCTGAGCGCTGATCGCGCATCGGACTCGCTGCAACCCATGGCGATCAGCACATGGCTCGGTTGGGAGACGCCTGCCGAGCAGGCTGCTCCTGTTGAACAGTCGATCCCTGCCGCATCGAGGAGCATCAGGATCGCGTCGGCAGAACAGCCGGGGAAACCGATGTACGCAATGCCGGGGAGACGATCATCGTCAGCGGTTGGCCCGTACGGGGCTGCCCACGGGACAGCGGCCAGCACCGAGTTGACGAGGTCGATACGGAGCTCACGAATCCGGCGCTCCTCCTCCACCCGCTTCTTGGTTGCAACCTCGAGCGCAGCGGCGAACCCTGCCGTGGCGGCGACGTCGAGGGTGCCGGAACGTACGTCACGCTCCTGACCGCCGCCGTGCAAGATTGGGGCCAATTGAAGCTCGCGACGCGCCAACAGGGCGCCGACACCGTATGGTCCGCCAAGCTTGTGCGCAGTGAAGCTCAGCATGTCGAGTCCGCTGGCCGCGAAGTCGACTTCGATGTGTCCAACGGCCTGGACCGCATCACTGTGTGAGATCGCGCCGTGCTGGGTTGCGGCCGCAGCGATCTGGCGGACTGGCTGCAACGTGCCGACCTCGTTGTTCCCCCACATCACCGAAACCAGTGCGGTTCGAGAATCGACCGCCGCGCGGAGAGCAGATAGATCAATCTGACCGGCAGAATCGACCGGAACATAGCTGACCTCGGCCGATGCCGAATGTCCCAGCCACGCCACCGAATCCAAGACGGCGTGATGTTCCACCGTTGACGTGATGACCCGACGACGACCGATATCGGCACCAGACCAGAACGCTCCCTTGATGGCCAAATTGTCCGACTCGGTCCCGCCGCTGGTGAAGATCAACTCTGCCGGACTTGCGCCAACCTGAGCCGCTATCGCTTCCCGCGACTCCTCGACCACCCGCCTGGCGGACCGGCCTGAAGCATGCAGCGAGGAGGCGTTGCCAACCCGGGTCAGCTCTCGGGTCATGGCATCCACGGCTTCCGGCACCATCGGCGTCGTAGCCGCGTGGTCAAGGTAAATCCGGCTCATGAGCAATCAGTGTGCCTCAGCGGCCCACGAACCCGTACGTTGACAGCTGTGCTGCGAAACGCCCGCTCCAGGAAATCACGCCTTGCGTTTCTTGATCTCTGCAATCGCACCGTCGAGCACTTTGTGCAGGTCACCCACGACCCCAAGATCGGCAAGAGCAAAGATCGGCGCCTCGGCATCCTTGTTCACAGCGACGATGGCCTTCGAGGTTTGCATCCCCGCTCTGTGCTGGATGGCGCCGGAAATGCCGGCGGCGATGTAGAGCTGCGGCGAAACAGTCTTGCCGGTTTGGCCGATCTGGTACGCGTACGGATACCAGCCTGCGTCGACTGCGGCACGTGAGGCACCCACCGCGCCACCGAGCACGTCGGCCAACTCCTCGATTTCGGCAAAGTCGCCACCGGTACCGCGCCCGCCGGAGACGACGACCGCCGCCTCGGTCAGCTCCGGTCGGCCGCTGGACTGCTTCGGTTCGCTGCTCACGATGCGCGCTGTCTTCGCTGCATCAGAGATGGTCACCGTGACATGCTCGGCAACTGGCTCGTTCGGCGCGGCCTCAGGGGTCACGGCGTTTGGCTTGACCGTGACCACTGCGACGCCACGGGTCACGGCGGCCGTGACTGTCCAGTTCCCGGCAAAGACTGATTGCGTAGTCGTACCGTCAGGGGCGATGTCGGTCGCATCGGTGATCAGACCCGACTCGAGCTTGACCGCAAGCCGTCCCGCGATCTCCTTCCCCTCCGGGGTGGAGCTGATCAGAATCGCGGCTAGGTCCATATCGGCGGCGACCTGCGCGAGGGCTTCGGCCTTCGGCGCAACGAGATAGTCCGTGAGCGCCGGATCGGCGATGAACAACACCCGCGTCGCGCCATACTCCGCGAGCGTCTTGGCGACCGTTTCATCCCTCTCACCGAAGACCACCGCAACCGGCTCGCCAAGCCTGCGAGCCAAAGTGAGAAGCTCAAGCGCGGGCTTCGAGGGGTGTGAGTCGACCTGCTCGGCGATGATCAGGACCTCAGACATCAACAGCCTCGCTCTCTCAAATGTATTTGCCAGCAGTCAGGAACTCGACCAAAGCCGCCGATCCGGCGCCATCTTTGTCGAGGACGACGCGACCAGGCTCCTTGGGCGGGCGTGGGATGGTCTGCACCACCCTGCTCCATGCGGCGTCGAGGCCCACAGCTGCGGCGTCGACACCAAGATCGGCCAGCGTCCAGGACTCCACCGGCTTTTTCTTGGCCGCGAGAATCCCCTTCATCGAGGGGTAGCGCGCCTCGCCGGACTGGTCGGTGACGCTGACGATGGCCGGCAAGCGGGCCTCGATCGTGAGACTTGCCACGTCGGTATCCCGGCGGATCGTGAGGTGATCGTCGGCGACCGACAAGGTCGCTCCGAGGGTCGCAGCCGGCCAGCCCAGCCGCTCGGCGATCATGGCCGGAATCACTCCCATGGTGCCGTCGGTGGAGGCCATGCCGCAGATGACCAGATCAGGTGCAGATTTCTTGATCGCTTCGGCGAGCAGGGCGCTGGTTGCCAGGGCATCGGAGCCGTGAACGGCGTCGTCGATGATGTGAATTCCTGCAGATGAACCCATTTGCAGCGAGCGCTTGATGGCGTCAGCCGCGTCGTCAGGTCCGAGTGTCATGGCGACAACCTCGACGTCGTCCCGCTCATCGGCGATCTGCAGGGCCTGCTCTACGGCGTACTCGTCAAGCTCCGACAGCAATCCGTCGCTCGAAGCCCGATCGACCGTGCCGTCGGCCGCGAAGGACCGCTCCCCCGTCGCGTCTGGAACATGCTTGACCAGCACAACAATCTTCATCTCGGCTCAGCTCTCCTGGTATGCGTGCTGCGCTAAATTACTCATGAGTAACAAAGATTACTCCAGACCCCACCTTACGAAGCAGATGAAGTAGCGAGCGAGAAGGCCGCAAACCGCTCGACGCTGATGATCTCTCGGTAGAGTTCATCGCCGACAATCGCTCGTATCGCCTGGGTCTGACTCGCTTGAGCGGCCAGTGCCGCGTACTTCTGGTCCAGCAGCTCGCCTGACAGTGCCACGTCGATGCTGAGCGGCCCAGTCCAAGCAACCGGCGGATCACCCACGATCGCCCCAAGCTCGATCCACTGCGGCAAGCGATCGTCCAGCCACTCTTGAGTGTTCGCTACTACGTGCAGGGTGCCGATGCCGGTGCGGCGTACGGCTTCGACTGTCCAGTGGTGCACTGCGATGTGGTCAGGGTGCCCGGTCTGACCGTCAGACGCGAAGGTCAAGATCGTGTCCGGAGCTATCTCGTGAATGACCTCGGCGATCTGGTCTGCTGCTGTATCGAGGTCCACGTCAGCGCAGCTGCCATCCCGATGGCCCAACCAGCGATGTTCCGTTACGCCGAGTATTCGCAGACACGCGGCTAGCTCCGCCTCGCGGATGGCTGGAAGCTGCGCCGGCGGCCACCTGGTCGGATCGGTGACGCCGAGCTCGCCGCGGGTGGCTGTTGCGCAGACCACTCGGGAATCTGCCGCTCTAGCCATCGCCATGATGCCGCCACAGAGGTAGGCCTCATCGTCAGGATGCGCCCAAATCGACAGGATTGTCCCGAGCTCCCGGATATCCCTCATCACCACGAGTAGCAGTCTGCTGCCAACTCTCCGAATCTGCGAGAACCCGCGGTATGCCCGCAGGAACCAAAGACGATTCATGGCAGCTCAGCACTGCTCCCGGGAACCCTCGATCTACACAATCGATG
>JBKPTR010000243.1:0-8311 GCA_046735615.1 Actinomycetota bacterium | reverse complement strand
CGATCCGTTCCGGCAGATGGATCGGCTGACGAACCAACTTCTGTCGGGAACTCGGACCCCCATGGGGATGCCGATGGATGTCTGGCAGACCGATGACGGGTTCCATGTCTGTCTGGACCTGCCCGGTGTCGATCCGGACAGTGTGGATATCACCACCGAGCGGAACATCTTGACGATCAAGGCAGAACGTCGTGCCGAATACCAGCAGGGCCAGAACGTACTCGTCGCGGAGCGGCCCCAAGGAATCTTCACCCGGCAGCTGCAGTTGGGCGACACGGTGGATGCCGAGAACATTCAGGCGTCCTATGGCGACGGCGTGCTGCACCTGACGCTTCCGATGACTCGGGCTGCACAGCCCCGCCGGGTTCAGGTGCGGACCGACAGTAGCGGGCAACGCCAGGTGACCGTCGAGGGTGAAGCCGAAGAAGCGTCGCCTGACTCCGAACCGACCACAGACAGTGGCACGCAAGGCGTCGGAACGTAGAAGGAGGAATCGTCATGTCACAGTTGCTCGTGTTTGGACTCGACAGCCCACAGACGGCCGAGAAAGTGCTCGACCTGGGCCAGGATCTCGCAAAGCAACAGCTGCTCGAACTGGCCGACGCCGCGTGGGTGGAACGTACTGCAGACGGCAAGGTCAAGCTTCATCAGTCGGTGAATCTCACCGCGATGATGGCCGGGTCGGGCGCAGTCACCGGTGCACTGTGGGGCACCTTGATCGGGTTGCTGTTCCTCAACCCATTGGCCGGGGCAGCTGTCGGTGCCGGTGTCGGTGCCGGAACAGGCGCTATTACGGGGTCCTTGACCGATATTGGCGTAAACGACGACCTGATTCGCGAGATCGGGCAGACGCTGGAGCCCGGCAAGGCGGCTGTGTTCTTCTTGGCTCGCAACGCCACCGTCGACCGGGTCATCGAGGCCCTCAAGCCCTACAACCCGAAGGTGATTCAGACCAACCTGAGCGTGGACAGCGAACGCGAGCTGATCGAAGCGCTGCAAGGCCAGAACATCGGGGCGAGCAGCGCATCACAGCCGGCAACGAGCACATCGGAGCAGGCAAGCAGCGCGTAACGTGCGCTGAGCCTGTCGAAGCGCGCCCTTCGACAGGCTCAGCGGCGCATACCGGCCTGTACTGTGCGCTGAGCTCGTTGAATCGCCGCCCTTTGACAGGCCTCAGGGCGGATGGGGCTGCGTTCGAACGTTGCCCGCCTACTGCGCCAGAAATCCTCCATCAACCGGGAGTATGGCGCCGGTGATGAACGATGCCTCGTCGGAAGCTAGGAACAAGATCGCATTCGCCACCTCACTGGGCTGGCCCAGCCTTCCCATTGGGTGCGCGGCCTTGATGCTCTCCACGTACTCCGACCCACCAGGCTCGTTCGGGAGCTGCTGGACACGTTCGGTGTTGATGGTTCCCGGCGCCACCGCATTGACCCGTATGCCCTGGCTGGCCCATTCGATCGCCAAGTGCTTGGTCAGGCCAGAGGCGACAAACTTCGCCGGACCATAGGTCGACTGCCGGGCTTGGCCGGCCATACCCGAGATCGATGACAGACAGACGATGGACCCACCGCCGTTGACCAACATCTGCTCGATCGCGTACTTGCAGGTCAAGAACATGCCGCGGCCGTCAATGGCCATGACCTCTTCCCAGTCATCGAGCGTGGCTTCGACTACCGACGCCAGCGGAATGATTCCGGCGTTGGCGACCGCGATGTCGAGCCGCCCATACTGATCGACCGCGACGTCGATCATCCGGCGTACGTCCTCGGGCTTGGACACGTCCGCGGTGACAACGGCGACATCATCTGTCACATTCGCAAGTGAATCCCGCAGCGTCGTCAAGCCATCGGTATTAATGTCCGCGACAACTAGGCGTGCGCCCTCGCGGGCAAACAGTTCCGCCGTCGCACGACCAATCCCTGCTGCGGCACCCGTCACTACCGCACTCTTCCCGAGTAACCGTCCAGTGCTCGATCCGGTGGCTGAAACCGTCACTGTCCGATCCTCTCAGGTCGAGCTGGGCACCTGTGCACGTACGGCGGATTTCATGATCATGACGGCGTCGGGGTCGTCCGCCATCGGCACATCACCGCAGCCAGGCAGGTTCTCGAGCTCTGTGCCGGGCGGAAGCTGGTCGAGGTTTCGGGACTGATGCGGGAGCAGCAAGATGTCGCGGGACCCGAATGCAACCCTCACTGGTGCGTCGATGGGAGCTGTGGCCAGGAATCGCCGAGTCGCAGTGGCCTTCAAGATCGCGTCGAAGCCGCGGCTGGTGCCCATCGAACGTATCGCGGCACGCGCATAGTCCGGCGTCAGCTGAAACGGCCGGCCGTGGGTCTGGCCGAGGACGAGGGCTCGTCCCAAACGATGGTTCACCAGATGAGAGAGGGGTACGGCGGCGTACCTGGTCAGCAATCGAGAAGCCCGGAGGCTAGCTCGGCAATAGAGCGGCGTCTCGCCGCGCCACAGTCCGGCCGGCGAAAGCCGGGTCACTGAAGCGGCGGGACACGTGCCAGCGAGCTCGAGCACCACCCAGCCACCGAGGGAGTTTCCGACCACATGTGGATCCCTGATGCCGAGTTCATCGAGCAGGTCGGCCACCGCGGCGGCCAGAGCGGCCGGCACTGGCTCGATGTGCGCCGGCATGGGCTCGGAGCCTCGAATCCGGGCAGATCGACCGCGATGACATCGAAGTGTTCTCGCAGCGCGGGGATGTCCGGATCCCAGGACCGCCGCGACAGCCCGAGCGCGTGCAGCAGCACAAGCGGCTCGCCGGCGCCGGCGCGGTCATAGGCAAGCTGTGACATGTGATCTTTTTGCGTGATCTTTGCGCGGCGCTCTAGCACGCCGGTCCACGCGGCGCAGCTTGTCGGGATTGACGACGAAGTCGATCTCGGTGATCAGGCCACCCGCGACAGTGAACGCCATGACGCCCACGACGCCTCCATCGTCTTCAAACACCAGGCCGGGTGAGCCGTTGACGGCGCCGGCGCGAGACATAGCAGGGCGCCTCGCCGCGACTCCAAGCAGCAGCCGCGCCACATGATCTGCGCCGATCTTCCGCGTCCTGGATCCTGCCGAGCATGCGGTAGGCGACTCCCATCAGATGGTCGCGATGCCGCTCGAATTCGACTGCTGAAGTTGCCGCGGTCATGGTCTTCTCTCTTGCTCAGTCTGCCGGTCCGGCCGGTCGTCATGAACGGTCGCAGCAGATGCCACGATCATGGAGAAGACGACGCAGCCCATCAGGCTGTGACATCAGCCGTGCACATGGAGGAAGCATGCATGAGCCGACCCAGTCAGTCTGGACGTATCTCGATGGAGTCACCCCGGAGAGACGGCGACGGCCCGATGGCATGGGGCGGTACGGCGATCAGCTCGGGCAGTTGGGGCCGCATACCACCGGGGTGGGTTGTCTGTACATCAAGGACTTGGACAAGATCGACATCTTGGTGCTCGAAGGCATCGTCACCGGGTCGTACCGCACTCTCACCGTTGACACATATGGTCTGCGGGCCGCGAAGGAGCCGCGACGCCGGCCGATGAGTGAGGTGTGGGTGAGCGACGCCATTGCCATGATGTCCGTGTGACGACTTCCCCGAGCCGTGGTCAGATCCGCCGTTGGCGGCAGTACCTCGCCGATGAGCGCTCTGAGGCCGCTGGTTACCGTCAGCTGGCGGAGCGGCGGACCGGCGAGGAGCGCGACATTCTGCTGGCGCTCGCCGACGCGGAGAAGCGGCACGAGTCGCACTGGTTGGAACTACTCGGCGATGACGTCGGGCCGCCACGCCGCAGCAGCTTGCGCACTCGGCTGCTGGTTTTCCTGGCGACGCACTTCGGAGGTCTTTTCGTACTCGCCCTGATGCAACGCGCGGAGGGTCGCTCGCCCTACGAGAGCGACGTGGATGCCACCGACCGGATGGCGGCCGATGAGCGGATCCACGGCGAAGTGCTGCGCGGTCTTGCCGCTCGGGGCCGCGTGCGGCTGTCCGGTACGTTCCGAGCCGCTGTCTTCGGCGCCAATGATGGACTGGTCAGCAACCTGGCCCTGGTACTAGGGATTGGGGCCGCCGGTGTCGAAGTACAAACGATCTTGTTCACGGGCCTTGCGGGTTTACTGGCCGGAGCGCTGTCCATGGGCGCAGGGGAGTATGTGTCCGTACGGTCCCAACGCGAACTGCTGGACTCAACCCAGCCCGACCCGGAGTCACAGACGGCATTGCCGCATCTAGATGTAGACGCCAATGAGCTGGCGCTGGTCTACCGGGCCCGCGGGATACAGCCGCCGGAGGCCGAGGAGCGTGCGCGTACGGTGTTGGCCACGCTGCACCTGGATGCCGTTGCGCCGGAGGCGGCCGGAGTCGACCCGCATGAGGCGGTCGGCTCTGCCTGGGGAGCGGCAGTCTCCAGTTTCTGCTTCTTCGCTTCCGGAGCTTTGGTGCCGGTGCTGCCGTATCTGTTCGGAGCCTCGGGGTGGACCGCGGTGATCATCGCCGCCGGCCTGGTCGGGATCGCGCTACTCGGCACCGGTGCGATCGTCGGTCTGCTGTCCGGCGCCTCGCCTCTCAAGCGGGCGTTGCGCCAGCTCGCCATCGGTTACGGCGCGGCGGCCGCCACCTATCTACTGGGCCGGGCGTTCGGCGCCACGGTCAGCTGAGCGGCCGTCCGCAATCAGCGCCGGCCAGGACCGGTTCTAGAGGATCCGATGTTGGACTTGATCTGTAAAGAACTCAGTGGCTTCGGCGTGATGGTGCCCGCTCTTACCTCCGTCACGCTCGCTCTCTCGATGACCGTTCGGTCAGTTCAGACACTCTCGTTAGTCCTATTGGAGGGGAAGCCCACACCGCCAACCGGGTCGGTGATAACTCCGGGCTCGAACGCGGCGATCAACGGCATCGCTTTGGTAATGGCGTCGCGAACGGATGGGATCTGCAGGGAGTTGTGATGGCTTGCCTCGTCCTCCCAAACTTCGGTTATCCAGACGACGTTCTCATCCGCGGTGTCTTTGGCGATGACGTAGCTCAGGCAACCAGGCATGTTCTTTGCACCCTGCAGCAGCAACGCGAGTAGCGCGTCCCGTTGGCCGGGCTTGCTGGTCATCTTGCCGATCAAGCCATACATCGCGAGACACTCAGAAGTCGGCTTGAACCCGCGCGGACCGAACGAGCAGATGGGCCACGAGCAGGTTGGGCACCCAGCACAGCCAGGCGATCGTGCGGTAAGAGTCGTCGTAGTCGAAACCGGCGATCTGCGAAAGCGGGATGTAGATCCGCATGACCGCGCGAACGCCAAGGCGAATGATCGAATCATCCAACGCTGATGGGTCAAGTAGTGCACTGTTGACGCCCATCAGACAAGCCCGGTCTCGTGGGCGAGCACGACAGCTTGGACGCGATCACGGAGATTGAGCTTCATCAGGATGTGCGTGATGTGAGTCTTTACGGTGGTGTCACTGATGTAGAGCTCGCGCCCAATCTCGTTGTTCGACAAGCCCCGTGCGATCAAGCGAAACACCTCCAGCTCGCGCTCGGTCAATTCATCCAGCTGGCGGGGCGGCTGCGGGCGCGGAATCCGCGCAAACTGCTTGATAACGCGCTTCGTGATGGCGGGAGAGAGCAGCGCCTCTCCACTGGCAACGACACGTATCGCAGCGAGAAGCTGTTCCGGCGGATCATCCTTGAGTACGAACCCGCTGGCGCCGGAGCGAAGCGCCTCGTACACATATTCGTCGAGGTCGAACGTCGTCAAGATCAAGATCCGCGCGTTGTCGTCAACGGCAAGGATGCGGCGGGTCGCCTCGAGCCCGTCGAGCTGGGGCATGCGGATGTCCATCAGAACCACAGTCGGATGGAAGCGTGCCGCCTGAGCTACGGCTTCCAGCCCGTTGCTTGCCTCGGCGACGACCTCGATGTCGTTCTCGCCTGAAAGCAACATGCGGAATCCGGCGCGGACCATTGACTGGTCGTCGGCGACAAGCACGCGAATGCTCATGCCCGCTGCCCTTCCAGCGGGAGGCGCGCAGTAAGCACGAAACCGCCCTCGGGGCCGGCCGCTGCTGACATGTCACCGCCGTAGATCTTGACCCGCTCTCGAATGCCGACCAGGCCGTGGCCGAGGCCGTCGCTACTGGAGGTGCCGACGCCGTCGTCGCGAACCTCGAGCTCCACGTCTTGCGCACCGTAGCGGACGGTTATGTCGGCGTGGCTGGCCTTGGCGTGCTTCAAGGAATTGGTCAGGCCCTCCTGCACGATCCGGTAGGCGGAGAGATCCACGGCGCGCGGAAGCGGGACCGCCTCGCCCTCGACGTGGAGCCGGACCGGAAGGCCGGCCCGGTCGACCCGCTCGACGAGAGCGTCGAGGCTGTCGAGGCCGGGTTGGGGCGCGAGCTCGACGTCCTGTCCTTCGTGCATGGCGCCGAGTAGGCGGCGCATCTCGGCCAACGCCCCGCGGCCTGTTGCCTCGACGTCCTGGAGCGCTTCCCTGTCCTCGCTGAGCGACTGCGGCAGCCTATGGCGGACTGCTCCCACCTGGAGCACCATCACGCTCACGGAATGCGCGACAACGTCGTGCAGCTCGCGCGCAATTCGGGCGCGCTCCTCGGCGACGGCGATACGAGCGGCGACTGCGCGCTCCTGCTCGGCCCGGGCCGCGCGCTCCTCGGCCTCTTCGGCCTGCTCAGCGCGCTGGTGCAACGCTAAGCCGGCGAGCCAGCCGATCAGGAACATCGCCGGGACGATGACCAGCTCGCCTGTGGTGTGACTCGGGTTGTTGTATATGAGAATCGCCGCCCCACCGAGCACGACAACGAGCCCCACCCGAGCCTGCGTGCGGTCAGGCAGATTGCCAAGCAGAAATGCCGCAACGAGGCCGGCGATCGACGCAGTGGTCGTGAACCCGACCAGACGTCCATCGACGAACGAAAACACCGCGGCCAACACCCAAACCGCGGCGGGTGCGGCGAATGGGAAGCGCCGCCGCGCGAGGAGTGGTAGCACAATGAGCGCGGTTGCGGGCACCGCGAACCACCTAGGACTTGTTGGCCCGGTGGGCGCGCCATATCTGATCGCGACTTCGAGCGCCATGTCGATCGCTGCCAGCGCGATCAGAACGTCGAATCCGTATTTGCGCAGGAATGCTCCCACTCGTCTCACGCGGTGAACGTACTCCAGCAGATGCGAGGCCGCCTCCTACTGAGGTAGGAGATCAAAATCGTCGGCTGGTCGGAGTGCAAATCCAGCCTCGCGACGACGCCGCGGGGTCGTCGGATGCCTAGCGTCGTGATCATCCACACGACCGGGGAAGGACACCTCCGATGGACGCCTCGACCACCCGCATGTTCACGCAGTCACGCGTGATCGCCCTTGCGCTGATCACACTCCTAGTCGCCGGTCTCGCGTACCTTCGCTTCGCACCAGACCCCAGCTCGGTGTCGGTGCCCGAAGGCGCGAAGGCCGGCGATCTGATTCTCGAGCCCTGCGAGTACCCGACCGAGAACGGCAACTATGCCGCCGAGTGCGGCACGCTGGTCGTCCCTGAGAAACGAGCCGACCCGCAGTCGCGCCTGATCGCTCTTCCTATTACTCGAATCCTTGCCAAGTCCGATCATCCTCGAGAGCCGATCTTCATTTTGCAGGGCGGTCCTGGCCTCAGCAACATGACATTTGAGATCGCAAGCCGGTATGCGGATGAGCACGACGTCGTCCTCGTCGGCTACCGCGGCATTGACGGCTCCGTCCGGCTCGACTGCCCGGAGGTCGAGTCGGCGCTCAAACACAACACCGACTTGCTGAGCGTGGAGACTTCCGAGGCGTACGCCGACGCCTTCCGATCTTGTGCAGACCGGCTGACTGCGGCCGGCATTGATCTTGGTAGCTACGGCATTGTTCAGCAGGTGGACGATATGGAGACCGCCCGTACGGCGCTCGGCTACGACAAGATCGATCTGCTGAGCGAGAGTGCCGGCACCCGTACGGCGATGATCTATTCCTGGCGCTACTCGGACAGCATCCATCGGTCGGTCATGATCGCCGTCAACCCGCCTGAGCATTTCCTTTCGTATCCGAGCACGACAGACGAGCAGATCGGTCGCTACGCTGCCCTGTGCGCTAAGGACGACACCTGCCGTAGGCGCACCGACGACCTCTCCGCCGCATTGCATCGGACGGACGCTGAGATTCCTGGCCGCTGGCTCTTCCTTCCGATCAAGAAGGGCAACGTGCGCATCGCCTCATTCTTCGGACTGATGGAGTCAAGCCCGGACGCGGCGGTGGGCGCCGGCCCGACGATCGTCGACATGTGGCTCTCCGCA
>JBKPTR010000242.1:0-7965 GCA_046735615.1 Actinomycetota bacterium | reverse complement strand
CAGCGATGACCGCCAGCCGTTCGGCGGCGATGGTCATCTTGGTGTCGGTTCGGGCCCGATAAAACTCGGTGACACCCATCAAGAACACCAGCTGGGCATCACTGATATGGGCCACAGTCTCGTACTGGTCGAGCACGTCCTGCATCAAGGCCAGGCCCTCGGACGGCGCAAACGTGGTCAACTTGATCGCCCTCCGATAGATCTCGCTGCCTTGGGTGGCCATGGTCTTGATCGTCAACAGCTCATGGCGAGCCGCGAACAGTTGGCTGAGAAACTGCTGCGGATCCTCCTCAGCCCCAGCCATCACCTCCTGCTCCATGAGTCCGACCTCCCGTGCGATGTCGGCGACCATGTCGGCTTCCCGACGCGCGATCGAGGAGACGATGGCGTAGGTGAGGCCGAACGGCGAGGTGGGGTGCAGCCGGCCAGCATCCATCCGGGCCGCCACCGCGTTGGTCTCCCGCAGCGCCGCCTCCAAGGGAACCTTCGGATTCAGGGGGCCATGGATGGTGACCAGGTAGTTTTCGCCGACGAATTGGTCCAGTTCCAGATAGTGCACGTGGCCGCCGGCGCCGATCTCGGGTGCGTGCACGACGATGAACACGTGGTGCGGATAGACATGGACGCGCGGAATATGGTTACGGTTCCGGCTTTCGCTGATCGCCATCGGATGGAAGCCGAAATCACCGGCCAGCAGCGCCTCGGCCTCCTCAGTCCACTCCGGAATGTCGAGCCACAGGAATCCGTCGGTGCGTTTCCGCAGCGCGGGTAGCTCAGCCAGGTCATGGTTGCTTACGCCGTCGGAATCGATCCAGCGCAACTTCATGGCGGTCCTTCCTTCCATATTTTCTACACCACGCCCCGGAGCTGGCCGCGGCACGCTTGCTATGTGGTTCCCCACCGGCAGCAACCTGATCAATGCGTACGCCATTCGGGTGCGGAGCTGCTAAGAAATGATCTTGGTTCGCGCCGACGGCCCGGGCTGAGTCGGTGCCGCTGCGGCCCATCATCTTGGGATTGGAGCCCGCAGCCACGGCGAAGCGGAGCGCTGCGTCAGGCCACGCTAGACCCGACCTTGATGAGAAGAGCTGAATTCGGCCGCTGCCGATATCAGGGCTATGCCGCACGGCGCTTGGCGCCAGCGACGTCGGCTAGCAATAGCTGGCTGATTTCGGGACGAAGGTCTATCCGAACAGCAGCGGTCCGAGAGCTCCCAGAGCACCGATGATGCCCAGGAAGATCACGATCGCGATCATGAGGTCGGTAAAGAGAAGGAAGATCGGGAACAGATGCAGCCGCTGCGGCGTTGCCGGATGACTATCTGCGGCGGCGGTTGCGCGGGGTTGGGTCATTGCGAGTTTCCGCTCGGTGTTTGCTATCAGCAGCGGCCAGACATCCACTCACGGCCGGAGGCTGCGATATCGCCCGCGCGGGTCGTGTGATCTCGACCGGCGCTCGGCTCCTCTCGGCTAGCCATCCGAGTGGGGCTCGTGCCTCCTCGACGTCAAAATGTTGTTAAGCCCGGTGCCTGCGACCGTTTGGGCGCAGTTGAATGGATCTGCTGGGTCGTGGCGACATCATGCGCAGCCTTCGCCGACGCGGATGCACCGCCTCGTGACGCGGAAGGGCGTGAGGGCATGGATGTGCGGCTTGTCTGCGATGCAGGTGTCGAGCGACATGGGATCGAGGAGCTCCCGCAGTTACTCGAACATCGAGACGGCGTTATCTGGGTAGACATCCCGGTCTGTGACCAGCAGGCGGCGAATGTGCTGTCGGAGGTGTTCGGCTTTCGCGGAACTGACCCGGTCGAGCGATCACGTCGAGGCCTTCGCTCGCTACCAGGAGCGGCTCGGGGATTTCCTGCGCTCCAAGCAGGATGGCGCGGTGGGCCTGGGTCCGGCGTTCGCGCCGAAGAGTAGGCTCCAGCTTCTCGTACGGAACACGGTGATGAGGTTGATGGGACTGCCAAAGGTTGCAGATCTGGCCATGGGCAAGAGCTTCCAGGATGCCGTCGAGCTACCGGCGTTCGCGACTTCTTGAGCCGGCCAGCCTGATCCCATGGTCCGACCCCGATTCGCCAAGCTTTCCCAATCCCAGCAGGAGGCGATCTTTCGCGGGCCCTCGACGAGTTCGAGCCCTTGGGAGATGCCCGCCGCCGCGATTCACACTGGCCAACGAGCGCACTTTTCTCGCGTGGATCAGGACAGCTCTGGCCTTGGTCGCCGCCGGTGTGGCCCTCGAAGCGTTCGCATTACCCCTGCAGCCCGCGCTGCGCTTCACCGCGTCGATGATCCTGCTCGCCCTCGGATTTGTCGTCCCCACGCTGGCCTGGTTTACCTGGACATCGGTCGAACGTGCCCTCCGAGAATCTGCACCACTGCCGAGCTCGAAGATCGCACTGCCCCTCGCCATCGGCGTCTCGATCGTCGCAGCACTCCTCGTCGCCAGCGTCCTGCTGCGATGAGCCTGGAGCTGTTCGACCCAGGGCTCCAACCCGAACGAACCGAACTCGCCTGGCGTCGCACAAGCCTCGCCGTAGCCGTCGGCGCTCTCGTCGCCTTACGACTCCTGCCGCCCATCCTCGGCTCCTGGTCGATCAGCGTGGGGCTCGTCGGCCTCGTCATGGCTGTCCTCATTTGGGTACTGGCCCACCGGCGAGCCCGTCACACCAACCAGGCTCTGCGCCACGAGCGCGGCCAGTTGCCTGGAGCGGGCCTCCTGCTTCTCCTCGCCGCTGTCACGACCGCTGGAGCAGCCTTTGGACTGCTGTACGTCGCACTGCGCTGAGCCACAGCCAGGCGGCAATCTGTTGAGAAAGCGCTGCAGGACATCACGAAGTCGTCATCTGCAGCGATCTATTTGGCAGGCCCTGTTCGCTGGAGATGATCAAGACGGTAGTTAGATGAAGCACTCCGCCGGCGGGCTGGTTCTGGTGTCCGGTGATGCCGGGGTCGCCAGGACCCGCCAAGCTCATCAACCCGCGTACCCGGCCCCGCTAACGGTCGTCGTCGCAAGTCGCGAGCCGGATGCCGGTGATTCAGTGCGGCCCAGCTCTCCCTAATCTGGGCACAGGAACGGCTAAGTGGGAGAGGGAGAGCATGGATCAATGGCTGTGTCCCCGATCGGCGGCGACAAGTATGCGATCGATATTCGAGGGCACCGGGTACGCGTCGACCAGCCGCTGAACGCAGGCGGTGACGACACCGCTCCGACACCAACCGAACTCTTCGTCGCTACCGACGGCTGACGCTGCCGGTGCCGCCCAGGATTCCACGTCACGACTGCGGCCTATTGCCGGTTCGTCGAGGCCAACGCGTTGCAGGCCGTCATCGCCGAGGCCACAGCCAACGCGCAATCTGACGATCCCGCCTCCGTGCAGCGGGCCTCCGCCGCCGTCCGGCGGCTTTTCTGGAGCGGCGCCGCGCCGGAACCAGTCGCCCACCGCGATCCACGCCGCCTACACCAGCCCCGGCGCGGCAGAGCCGACGGTGGCGGAGCCGGCGGTGGCGCTCATCGGCTACCGCAGAAGACCTCCCTGTGCTCTCCTTCGCAGGCCAGTACGACAACTACCTCAATGTCCGCGGCGAGCCATGCCTGGCGAGGGTCGCTGAGGCACTGCACTGCTTCTGGATGGCAACGTCGGCATCGGCTGCGACGCCCGTCGGCTGCAGTGCCGCTGCGGGAACCTGGTGGGTCCGGGTGGGCTGATCATCTGCGAAGTCGACCCGGACCCCGATCGTCATCAGGCGTATGAGGTGGTGCTGTCCGATGACAAATGTCGATCCGCAGCCATGGCGGGGGCGAACATCGGGATGCGCGCCCCGCAGCGGCTTGCCGCTGGGGTCGACTTGATCACAGCGGAACAGTGGTGCGCCGACCAGCGGGTGTTCCTCGCCCTCCGCACCGCATCGCGAGCTGGGCCGACATCCCTACCTTGGAAAGGTTGCTTGCTCATGGCACGCCTTCCCAGACCATCTCGGAGACCTCAAACACCACCTCAGATCCGGATGCGTCGGTGCGGGGGCGAACCTCGCCCTCGACTGCACAGACGCGGTCGTTCAGCCAGCGGTAACGGGGGTGGTCGGTGGTGTGGACGAGGCTTCCTAGTAGCCGTCGCGTGCCGGAGCCGCTGCGTATCGCTAGTCCCTGCCACTCGAACAGGATCGCGGCGCCGTCGTCGGTTTCGAGCACCCCACGAAACTCGGGAACAAGCGCACCGTCAGCCCGCTTCCGAGGAAAGTTCGCCGCACGGTAGCGGGCCGAGAGGCGTCCGGTAGAGCGCCCCTCGGCCAACAAGAAACTGCGACCTTCGATGCCCGCGTCCCCGGCGACCTCAACGCTCCAGGCTTCCGGCGTCATGAACGTGACCGTGTAGATCGGCTCGAGTCGCATTTCGCTCCAGCCTTAGCGCGCCGCAAGCCCAGCCACGGTCGCCGGAAGGCCCTCCCAAGACCCGACCGGCTCCAGCGCCCCCGCTGCGCCGACCGACCAGCCATGGATGCGGCCGCCGTCGGTGTCGATCACATACAAGAACCGCCCATCGTCGGAGAGGTCCTCGTCGCGCAGCCCAGTCATGCCGTCGACCGCGATGCCGGCCGTCGCATCCTCCAGTGATAGCGAACCGTCGGTCGCAATCGCATAGCGCGACACAGCCCCGTCGGCGAAGTTCGTCGTGAAGGCGAACCGGCCGTCGGGCGTCACCACGGCCCAACAGATCTCACTGCGGCCATTACCAACTGACCCGCTGCGCGGCTCGAGCGAGCCGTCGACGATCGCGTACGACGAGGCTGCTGCCGCGCCCTTCTCCGCTCGGAAAGCCTCGGTGACGACCAACGTTCCGCCCGAGGCGAAACCAAACCCGTACGGCGTCGGTCCTTGCGACTCGACCATAGTGGAGGCCCCTAAGGTGCCGTCGGCAGCAACCTGGTACGTCACAATCGAATCGGTACCGCGCTGGGTGATCACCACCATTGAGCCATCGGGACTAAACCCGACCTGCGCCGGGTCGGCGTCGCTTGCTAAAGCCTGATCCGACACCTGTGCGATGCCATCGGCGCTCAGCCGGAACGACGCCAGACTCGGTTCCCCAGTGTTCAGCACGACCACGAAGCCGTCTCGCTCGGCGACACTTCTCGGGGTCGAGCCCGTCCCCACGCGGGCGCGAAGCGCAAGCGAACCATCGGCGCCCACCGCGAAGACGCTGAGGTCGCCGCTGCCGGCGTTGGTTACCAACAAGTGCCGTCCATCGCGCGTTAGCACTACCGATCCCTGCGACTGAAGGTGCGGCGAATTAGAGCCGTCGCCGCCGGTCGCAACACTGCCGATGCGATCGAGCGACCCGTCATCTGATCGGCGGAACGCGATCACCTCGTTGGGCGTCGTGTTGGTCTGCACGTAGACGGCATTGGATGCGCCGCTCGTCGGTGTGTCGTTCATGGGTTGCTCCTTTGGTGGGTCGGTGCTTGCTAACACCTAGTACGTGCGGCTTGGGGTCGACATCGTTACACCTGCCAGATAAGTTCCATCGCGGAAGTCACCGAATCGCGACGGTAGCCACGGAGCAGTCCGACATTCCGATCCTGTGGAAGATCAACAGCGCGGTGAACCTCTAGGGCGCAGCCGCTGGTCCACGTAGGTCGTGAAATGCTCGTAGTAGTTCAGCTTGTGCAGTCTCGCTTAGCGTCTCCACTGGCACCGTGCCCAGCGCTCGAATAGTGGCACGCATTTGGTCGACGTAAGTGTCGCAGCCGTCGCAGAGCTGCAGGTGCGCCTCGACCTCCGCGGTCATGTCCGGGTCGAGTGCGCCCTCGAGGTAGTCGGTGACCAGCTCGACGATCTCCTGGCAGTGGACCGTCAGACCCGGCGTACGCTGCTCGTCCATCATGTGCCCATTACCCGCGCTTCGGCTGCATAGCGCATTCCAGAAGGCCCCTGAGCCGGGAGCGACCCCTGTGCAGCAGCACCCGCTGATTGCTGGCGCTCAGCCCGAGAAAGGAACAAACCTCCTCGGACGTCAGGCCGTGAACGTCACGCAGCGCCACCACTGTGCGCTGCTGCTCCGGCAGCTCAGCCAAACCATTCGCAAGCTGGCGGTGATCTTCGGCTGCCAGGGTCTCCTCCTCCGGCGAACGCGGCCAGGGTCGTGGCTTGCCGAGCGGCGTCCAGTGTCGCGGCCACTGGTCGTCCGGGCCACGGAAGCGATCCGGATCAACCGCGTGACCGGCGTCATCGGGTGGGCCCAGCGACGACCACGGCACTGTTCGGGCCTCTCGTACGCCCTGGCTACGGCCGATGTTTCCGAGAATGGCAAGCAGCCAGGTGCGCAACGAGGATCGGCCTTCGAACTTGTCGAGGCCGCGAATCATCGCCAACCAGGCGTCCTGGACTACCTCTTGAGCAGAGGCATCGGTCGAGACGTACCCGCGGGCCGCTTGCAACATCATCGGAGACCACGCTCGTACAACCTCGGCGAACGCGTCCGAGTCACCAGCGCGCAACCGTCCGACCAGCGGGGCATCCGCAGGCTCGCCTTTCTCGCTCGGCATCCCGGCACCTCTCTGGCGTGCGCTACCGGGGAGCCTAACGGCGCCCACGCACGCAAGGCTAGGCCCCGCTGCTGATCACGGACCGGGGACATGATCAAGAATGAGCTCGTCGCTCGGCTTCGCAGATTGCCCAGGCGGCGTTGCCAAAACCGATATAGCTAAAGGCCTGCGGGAAGCTACCGAGCAGCTCGCCGGTCTGCGGCTCCGCCTCCTCGGCGAGCAGACCAAGATCGTTCGCGAAGCCGGCGACCCGCTCACACACATTTCGGCCTCGATCAGCCTGATCGGCGAGCGGCAGCGCTTCTGCGAGCCAGAACGTGCAGAGCAAGAAGGTGCCCTCTTCGCCGGCAGCCCGTCCACTCCATCGTCGGTGCGATAGCGATGCACCAACCCGCGGTCGTTGGTGAGCCGCTCCTCAATCGCAGCAATCGTGGCGAGCATCCTTGGGTCAGTGGCGGGCAGAAAGCCCACGATCGCCATCATCAGGTTGGAGGCATCCATGGCGGTCGGGCCAACGTACTGAGTCAAGGCGCGCGCTCCCTCACTTCACGCCTCGCGTACCAGATCTCGCACTGCCGCTTCCAGCGACCGCGCCGGAAAGTGGGGAAGCTCAGCCACTCAACGAACGCCGAGCGATCGACGAGCGCTGCGCAGTGTCGGTCGCACAGCAGGGCGTGGTCGGCGATCACGGTGTTGTACATCAAGGCTCCTGCGGCTCGAATTGGGTCTAATGGAGTAGTCGATCGAGCACGTGTCGGCGTTACACAATGCTGTGCGCTGAATTTTCACGCCGCTCCTCCCGGTAACGCTCAGCGGCCCTGAGGTGACAACACTTTGCGGGCTTTGGTCTGGTGCCGAGGAGGGTGTGATGGAGCAATTCGATGGGATCGTGATTGGTACCAACTCGGCCGGTGAGGCGCTCGCGGGCCGCTGCGCCGACGAGGGCTTACACGTGGCGCTGGTGGAGGCAGCTCTTTGGGGGCCGAGGGCTTCCAACTGGACCTGCGTGCCCAGCAGCCTGGTCAGGTCGGGTGACGTATCGCCGCGCCCGACGGCTACCGGGCGCGAGCTAGGCCTGACCGGACACATCGACGTCCAGGCCGCGCTCGCCCAGCGCGACTATGTGACCAGCAAATGGCACGACGAGGGTCAGCTGCCCTGGCTAAAGGAGCACAAGATCACGCTGGTCAGCGGATCCGGGCGACTCGACGGCAGGCAAACGATCTCGAGCGCTAAGGAGAGGCGTAATCGGGGGCCGCGGAGGCCGTAGTGCTGGCAACCGAGACCAGCGCGGCGCTGCCGCCGATCGACGGTCTTGCCGAGCCCAGGCCGTGAACCAACCGTGACGCCACCGCCGCTAAAGGAGATTTCCCGGCGACTGGCCGTCATCGGCGGCGGCGCGGCCGGTGTGGCGCAGGCT
>JBKPTR010000241.1:0-21654 GCA_046735615.1 Actinomycetota bacterium | reverse complement strand
GGCGACGTCGTTCTGCCCCTCGACCTGCCGGATGATGAACCGCCGGTACTCGCTCTTTCGTGGCAGCCCGTCTTCGAACACCACCATCGAGCCCACGACTTCGGTGCCTTGCAGGTTGGAAATGTCGTAACACTCGATCCGTAGCGGAGCGGTCGGCAGCTCCAGTGCATCCTGGATCTCTTCCAGTGCACGGTTGCGGGTCGACAGATCACCGGCACGCGTGGTCTTGTGCTTGATCAAGATCTCACTCGCGTTGCGGGCAACCGTCTCCATGAGTGCCCGCTTGTCACCACGCTGCGGCACCCGGATGGAAACGTGCGATCCGCGGCGTTCCTCAAGCATCTTGATCAGCGACTCCGCCGAGGATGGCATGACGGGGACCAAGATCTCTCGCGGCACCGCGTCTTTGTCGTTGTTGCTGGGATCCGGCTCGGCATAGAGCTGCAGCAGGAACTGCTCGATCAACTCCTCGCTGCCGCCTTCGTCGAACCGGTCGGCGACCCAGCCGCGCTCGCCACGAACCCGTCCTCCCCGCACATGGAAGATCTGCACGGCGACCTCCAGTGGGTCTTCGGCGAGGGCGATGACATCGGCGTCGGTGCCGTCCCGGAAAACCACGGCGTTTCGCTCCATGGCGCGTTGCAGCGCACCGATGTCGTCACGCAGCCGCGCCGCGCGCTCGAACTCCAGCGCATCGCTGGCCGCGCGCATCTCCCGCTCCAACTTCTTGATCATGGGCGCCGCCTGCCCGGACATGAACTGACAGAAGTCATCGACGATCGCTCGATGTTCCTCAGCCGTCACCCGGCCGATGCAGGGTGCCGAGCACTTGCCGATGTAGCCGAGTAGGCATGGCCGGCCGAGCTGCTTGTGGTTCTTGAAGACTCCGGGCCGGCAGGAGCGCATGGGAAAGACTCGAAGCAGCAAGTCAACCGTCTCGCGGATCGCCCAGGCATGAGAGTAGGGACCGAAGTACCGGGTGCCCCTGCGTTTGGCGCCCCGGCCGACCATGACCCGCGGGAACTCCTCTGAGAGCGTGACCGCCAGCCAGGGATAGGACTTGTCGTCGCGGTACTTGATGTTGAACCGTGGATCGAACTCCTTGATCCAGGAGTACTCCAGCTGAAGCGCCTCAACCTCGTTCTGGACAACGGTCCAGTCCACCTTGGTTGCCGTGCTCACCATGGAGCGCGTGCGGCTCAGCAGGGAGGCCGGATCGGCGAAATAGGAGTTCAGCCGGGAGCGCAGGCTTTTGGCCTTCCCGACGTAGATCACTCGACCTTCGGCATCGGAGAAGCGGTACACCCCAGGCTGGTCCGGGATGGACCCGGGCGCGGGCCGGTACGCCGGCACTTGGCGAGACGAGACTGGAGGTACCACGCGCCCAGACTAGGCGCGTGCGCCGCCGCATTGGCGCAGGTCGGCGACACCGACAGCTTCCCAGCGCGCCGCGCGAGCCGACAGACCAGACTAGTCAGCCGGTGATATAGATCTTCTTCTCGAAGACGGTGGTCTTGGCCTGGGCAAGACCCTTGGTGGCCGGTGGATTCGTGACAGAGCCGTTCTTGATCGAATACTCACTGCCGTGGCAGTTGCAGTGAATGACACCGTTTTCGACGGACGCCACCGGGCATCCCTGATGGGTGCAGATCTTGCTGAACGCTTTGTAGCTGCCCTTGCTTGGTTGGGTCACTACATAGTCGGCGTCCTCCAAGATGACGCCGCCGCCGACCGGCACTTGCGATGTCGCGACGCTAGGACCGCTGGGCGCCTTTGCCTTCGACGCTGACGGTTCGGGGGAAGTCGCGTCGGCGGCCGGCGACGGCGAGGCTGGTGCAGATGTCTCCGGCGCGGCTGGCGTAACCGAAGGCGAGCCACTGGACTCCTCGGCGCAGGCGCCCAGCGCGGCGGCGCCCGCACCGGTCAGGCCTAGGAGTCCAGCGGCTCGCAAAATCGTCCGCCGCGTCGTGACGGGAGTTTCCTGACGTGTCTGTCGGTCGCCGCGCTCGGACATCACAAGCCTCCACTCCGCACTGCGAGCGTCGGTCGGGCGAGCAGTGCCCAAAGCTGCGTATAGACGCTCTTTCGACCGCAGACGAGATAGGCGTCGATCTGGTTCGATTTTTCTTGGAGCTGCTCGCGCATTGATGGCTCGCTGCCGCTCGCAGCTTGAAACGCCGCCTTGGCTAACTGGCTTTCGCCGCCGCGCGGCGGGCAGACAGCTTCTTCGACACCACCTTGTCGGCCGGTGCCGCGGCCGCCGAAACGAGCGCTGGTTGAGACGCTCTGATCGGAACGGCCTGCCCATCGAGCAACGGCTTGAGGAATGCGCCGGTGTAGGACTTGGTATTGGCTGCAACCTGTTCTGGTGTGCCCTCGGCGATGATCAAACCACCGCGCGATCCACCTTCGGGTCCCATGTCGATCAGCCAGTCGGCCGTCTTGATCACATCGAGATTGTGCTCGATCACGACCACTGTGTTGCCCGCGTCGACCAGCCGCCCGAGGACGCCCAGCAGCTTGCGGATGTCCTCGAAGTGCAGGCCGGTTGTCGGCTCGTCCAGGACGTACAGGGTTCGCCCGGTTGCTCGCTTCTGCAGCTCACTGGCCAGCTTGACGCGCTGTGCCTCACCGCCGGACAGCGTCGGCGCGGGCTGACCGAGGCGTACGTACCCGAGCCCCACGTCGACCAGGGTGCGGAGGTGCCGGGCGATTGCGGGCAGCGGGCCGAAGAACTCCAACCCTTCCTCGATCGACATGTCCAAGACCTCGGCGATCGACTTGCCCTTGTAATGGACCTCCAGAGTCTCCCGGTTGTAGCGGGCGCCGTGGCAGACCTCGCATGGCACGTAGACATCGGGCAGGAAGTTCATTTCGATCTTGATCGTGCCGTCGCCGGTGCAGTTCTCGCAGCGACCGCCCTTCACGTTGAACGAGAATCGGCCGGGCTGGTAGCCGCGAACCTTCGCTTCCGGCGTCTCCGCGAACAGCCGCCGTACGTGGTCGAAGACTCCGGTATAGGTGGCTGGGTTGGACCGCGGTGTACGGCCGATCGGGGACTGATCGACGTGGATCACCTTGTCGATCTGATCGGCGCCGCCGATCGAGCGATGGCGGCCAGGCACGTCGCGTGCGTTGTAGATCCGCTTCGCGAGGGCGGTGTACAGGATGCTGTTGACGAGAGTCGACTTGCCCGATCCGGACACCCCAGTGACAGCGATGAGCTGGCCAAGCGGAAACGACACGGTGACATTGCGCAGGTTGTGTTCGGCTGCCCCGTGAACGGTGACCTCGCGACCGCGAGTACGCGGACGACGGGAGCCTGGAAGGGGGATGGAACGGCGTCGGGACAGGTAGGCGCCGGTGAGTGACTCGCGATTGTTCAGCAGCTCCTCGACGGTGCCGGAGTGCACCACCCGACCGCCGTGCTCACCGGCACCCGGCCCGATGTCCACCGCCCAGTCCGCCGCATTGATCGTTTCCTCGTCGTGTTCGACGACGATCAAGGTGTTGCCCAGGTCCCTGAGGCGAAGCAGAGTCTCGATCAGCCGCCGGTTGTCCCGTTGGTGCAGCCCGATGCTGGGCTCGTCCAGCACATAGAGGACGCCTACCAGTCCTGACCCGATCTGGGTGGCGAGCCGGATTCGCTGCGCCTCCCCGCCGGACAGACTGCCCGTCGGACGGCTCAGCGAGAGATAGTCCAGACCGACATCGAGCAAGAACTTCAGTCGCTCGTTGATCTCCTTGAGCACCCGCTCGGCAATCTGCCGCTCCCGCTCGGTGAGCTCGAGCCCGTTAAGGAACTCAGCCGCAGCGTCGATCGGCAAAGCTGATACCTCCGCGATGTTCCTGCCACCGACAGTCACTGCCAGCGACGTGGGTCTCAGCCGAGCGCCCTTGCAGGCCCGGCAAGGCACCTCACGCATGTAGCCCGCGAAGCGCTCGCGCGACGTGTCGCTCTCAGCTTCGGCATGTCGCCGCTCGATGTAGGAGACGACGCCCTCGTACTTGGCGTTGTAGCTGCGCTCGCGACCGTAGCGGTTCCGGTAACGCACGTGGACCAGACCAGGCACTCCCTCCAGCAGCATCTTCTGGGCTGCTGCCGGCAGGCGTCGCCACGGGACGGTGGTCGAGAAACCGGCGCTCTCGGCGATGGAGTCGATCAGTCGGCTGAAGTAGTCAGCAACGTGCGGTGACGACCAGGGCGCGATCGCTCCATCGGAGAGACTCTTGTCCGGATCGGGAACCACGAGTTCGGGGTCGACTTCCATTCGCGTTCCCAGGCCGGAACACGTTGGGCATGCTCCCCAGGGACCGTTGAACGAGAACTGCCGCGGCTCCAGCTCGTCAATGGCGATGTCGTGGTTGTTAGGACAGGCCATCTTCTCGGAGTAGTTGCGCTCGCGCTGCGGGTCCTTCGGGTCGAGGTCTACGAAGTCGATCGTGACGATGCCTTGCGCCAGCTTCAGCGCGGTCTCAACGGAATCGGTCAGCCGCTGCTTGATGGTCGGCTTGACTGTGAGCCGGTCAACGATGACATCGATGGAGTGCTTGTACTTCTTGTCAAGGACGGGCGGATCGGTGAGCTGGACGACCTGTCCATCGACCCGGGCCCGACTGAAGCCCTCAGACGCCAGCTCTCGGAAGACCTCGACGTACTCCCCCTTACGGCCACGCACAACCGGGGCGAGGACCTGGAAGCGGATGCCCTCCTCCATCGCCATCAGCCGGTCGACGATCTGCTGCGGCGACTGCCGGCTGATCGGCTCACCACAGATCGGGCAATGCGGCCGACCGGCGCGCGCATAGAGCAGCCGGAGGTAGTCGTAGACCTCGGTGATGGTGCCGACTGTGGAACGTGGGTTGCGGCTGGTCGACTTCTGGTCGATGGAAACCGCCGGCGACAGGCCTTCGATGAAGTCCACGTCGGGCTTGTCCATCTGACCAAGAAACTGGCGGGCGTAGGCCGACAGCGACTCGACGTACCGGCGCTGGCCCTCCGCGAAGATGGTGTCGAAGGCCAGACTCGACTTTCCTGATCCGGACAGGCCGGTAAACACGATCAGCGCATCTCGCGGCAGATCGAGAGAGATGTTTTGCAGGTTGTGCTCGCGCGCACCCCGAACGACGAGACGGTCGGCCACGGAGCACATCGTATGTGCCGTCACTGACACGTCACACCTGAAATGGGATGTCGTTGAGGCCTCCCGCGAACGTTGGTCGGGCATTACGGTATGGGGCATGACTGCCGCCGCATCTCCGGCCACAACGCAGCTGGAAACGCTGCGCGGGCTGGTCAGGACCGCCACCCAGCGCCTGCTGGGCGACACGATCTTGGTCACCGAGGAGCAGTGGCGAGCTCCGTGCAGGCTGCCCGACTGGACTCGTGGCCATGTGGCCACACATATTGCTCGCCATGCCGATGCCATCGTTCGATTGGTTCAGTGGGCGCTTACCGGAAAACGCCTGGACATGTACCCCTCGCCCGAGCATCGTGCAAACGACATCGAGGCAGGTGCCGGACGATCTGGCCTCGACCTCCAAATCGACATGGACACATCCGCTGGACGCTTGATCTCGGCATTTGACGAACTTGATGGTGCGGAGGCCTGGGACGCCGGCGTCGAGATGAGTCGCGGTGTGAAAGTACCCGCGCGACTACTGCCCTTGGCTCGGCTGCTCGAAGTAGTGATCCACCACGTTGACTTGGACATCGGTTATGAGATCACCGATATCGATACGCAGACGGCGGAGTGGCTGCTCGAGTGGTGCGCCTTCCGGCTACGGGATCGTGAGGACTTTCCGAAGCTCGAGCTGACCTCCGGCTCTGGTATGACTGCGACGGTCGGCACCGTCGGGGAGCCGGTGGCAGTCAGTGGCAGCAGCGTTGAGCTGGTTGGCTGGCTGCTGGGCCGCACCGATGGCTCCGCTATCACGGGGGCAGGCGGACTTCAGCTCCCGGCATTCTGATGGAGGGTATCAACCACGTCGAACCGGGCGGGCCGCCCCTGGTAGCACGACTGTCCAGCTTGGTCACGATGATCAAGGTCAGTGTCGGGCCGGTCGACAACAATGCCTATCTGCTGCAGGCCGGCACTGGTGCCAGCCTGCTCGTCGATGCGGCCAACGACGATGATCGACTCTTGAAGATCATCGCTGAGCTCCCGCTGGACAGCATCGTGACGACGCATCGGCACGCTGATCACTGGCAGGCCTTGCCGTCGGTTGCCGCGGCTACCAAAGCCCGACCGATCTGTGGTCAACCTGATCTAGAGGCGATCAAAAGCGGTGCCGGCGTCGAGGGCATCGTGGGCGTATGGGACGGTGATCAGATCGAGCTGGGCGCCGAGAGCCTCGAGGTGATTGGGCTGGTCGGGCATACGCCAGGCTCGATCACACTCGCGTACGCGGGCGGTGGTGTGACCCATCTGTTTACCGGAGACAGCCTGTTCCCTGGTGGACCTGGCAAGACCAACAGTCCCAAAGACTTCACGTCCTTGATGAATGATCTTGAAAACAAGATCTTCAACCGCTTCGACGACGACACTGTGGTGCATCCCGGGCATGGCGATGACACCACGCTGGGCACAGAGCGCCCACATCTCGCGGAGTGGCGCGAGCGTGGCTGGTGAGCCGGACTCTCCGTTGAGACTGCCAAAAGTCGCTGGCAGCAAGTCGGGCGAGATCGTCGTCGAGCTTCCTGAGTCGCCTGACCTGGGTCGGTACGCGGCGGCAGCGTTGGTCTTCGGTGCATCGGCAAGCGTGCTCGTCGTCGAGGTTGTGGCGCTCCGGCTGCTCGCGCCGTACCTCGGTCTCACGCTCGAGACGAGCACCTTGGTCATCGGGGTTGCGCTGGCTGCCATCGCCCTCGGCTGCTGGGCCGGTGGCCGCGTAGCTGACCTCATGCCCCCACGCCGGGCGCTCGGTCCGCTGCTGGCGGTGTCCGGAGTCGCCACAGCGGCAACCCCATTCGCCGTCCGCGCGGCGGGTGCGATCGATGACGGCGTGCTGCTGATCGTGTCAACGTTCGCCATTATGGTGCCCGGCACGCTCCTCGCTGCCGTGACGCCAATGGTCACCAAGTTGCGTCTGACCAGCCTCAACAAGACCGGAACGGTCGTCGGGAGACTCTCGGCGATCGGCACCGGGGGCGCCATCGTGGGCACCGTCGTGACCGGTTTCATCCTCATCTCACGTCTGCCGGTCAGCGGCATCATGGTCGGGCTCGGGGCCGTGCTGGTCGTAGCCGCCGCTGTGGTCGAGTTAGGAGTGCGCGGCTGGCGGTCGGCGATCGGTCCGGCGGTGCTCGTTCTCCTCGGCGGCGGTGCCGCCGTAGTCGCACGAGGTAGCTGCGACGTGGAGACGATCTACCACTGTGCTGTGGTAGTGACCGATCCCGACCGGGCATCCGGACGTGTGCTCATGCTCGACGGCGCTCCGCATTCCTACGTTGACCTCGACGACCCGACCTACCTCGACTGGGACTACGCCAAAGCCGTCGCGTCGGTGATCGACACCGCGTATCCGGCCGGGCAGCCGCTGCGTGTGTACCACATCGGCGGCGGCGGGCTGACGTTGCCGCGCTACCTCGAGCAGGTTCGACCAGGAACTTCCAGCCTGGTGTCAGAGATCGATCCCGGCGTCGTCAAGATCGACACCGAGCAGCTCAAGGTTAAGACCGGCCAGGGCATAGAGGTCCGCGTCGAGGACGCTCGGCTCGGCATAGGCCGGCTCGCGAATGACAGTCGGGACCTGGTGGTGGGCGATGCCTTCGGCGGTGTCAGCGTGCCGTGGCACTTGACTACACGTGAGATGGCGCACGAGGTGGCGCGGGTGCTCCCCGAGGACGGCGTCTATGTGATCAATCTCCTCGACTTCGGCTCATTCGCCTTCGCGCGTGCCGAGGTTGCCACGCTGACCGACGTATTTGATCATGTGGCGCTCGCTACCGAGGCCGATACCCTGACTCACGGCGAGGAGGCCGGCGGCAACCTGGTCGTGATCGCCTCCAACGCCCCAGTCGACGTCGCTTCGATCGCCACCCACATCTCGGAGCGCGGGGCCGACTGGGACGTGATCACGGGTGCAGATCTCGCTAAGTGGACCGGCGAAGCCTCGGTGCTGACCGACGATTACGCCCCGGTCGACCAGCTGCTTACGCCGTACTTCGACCGGTAAGGGTCCCAGACCGACCATCCAGATCTCTCTTGTTGGCCGACAGGTCGCGATATATCGTTGACGTATCGATGGAGACCTCACGAAAGCAAGGTGATCAAGATGGGTGGCGCGTACGCAATGGGAGCGCCTTGGCTTCACTTCGCCGGCCGCTGCAATCCCGAATGGGGCAGAGATCTGAGCGACTGGCTCGCGAAAATGACCGGGCACCGTGGTCCGCGAGGTCAGCAGGGGTACGGTCAGTGGGGCATGTTCGCCGGTCCACCGTTTGGACCGTGGTGGGCAGGCGGTCCTCGCGGATGGCGCGGGCCTAAGGCGCGCCGCGGCGATGTGCGCGCGGCAATTCTGGCCGTCCTGTCAGAGCAGCCGATGAACGGCTACCAGATCATTCAGGAGATCGCCACGCGTAGCGGCGGCGTCTGGAAGCCCAGCCCCGGCTCGATTTACCCGACTCTGCAGCAACTCGAAGACGAAGGCCTCGTACGTGTCGAGGCTGACGGCGGTCGTCGTGTGTACACGCTGACCGACGAAGGGCGTAGCTACGTCGGTGAACACGCCGACGAGGTATCGGCTCCTTGGCAGGCCATGAGCGATACCGGTGAAGACGACGACGGATTCAAGCCCCTGATCGGGCAAGTGGCGGCTGCGGTGTGGCAGATCGTGGCCACAGGTACGCCCGAACAACAGGCAAAAGGCCGTGACGCACTGGTGGAGTTCCGTCGCAAGCTTTACTCGATCCTTGCTGAAGACGATATTGCGCCGGAGAATTAGTCATGACTCGATACATTCCGGGGAGGTTCGACCTTCCCCGGGGGAACGTGATGTGGGTGTGGCCGCCGCCGAACAGTTCGGAATCTAGGCCCATTCAGAAGGCGCCGGTGAGGATCGGCGACGCCGAACGAGACCGAGCTATCGCGGCCCTTGGTGATCACTTCGCCGAAGGCCGGCTCAACGCGGAGGAATTTGAGCAGCGTGTGGACCAAGCGATAAAGGCCCGCTTCAACGAAGATCTCGAACCGCTCTTCGTTGACCTACCTCGGACACCAGAGCCGAGGATGGAGGAGTCCAACCGCGGGCCGGACGCCCAGTTCGTGTGGTCACCCGTGGTCTGGTTCGCGCCGCTCATTGTGATCTGCGCACTGGTCGCGGCTGTCATCCTCAGCGCGCCGTGGCTGGTGTGGATGTTCCTCTGGGTGTTCCTGATCACAGGTTTCTTTCGGCACCGCCGGCGTCACTTCGGACCACCCCGCCGCTACTACCACTACTGACCTCGGCGTGGGGCCGGCCATAGCTGGGTGAGTCTAGCGACCGTCCGTGTCTGAGGTTGCCCCCACGAGTTGTCCCTGGGCGCTCCCTCCGTCATCACATGAATGTTGGGAGAAGCCCATACGTATGGCTCGCCGGAGGGCTAGTGCGCGGCATCACACGTAGCGGGATCGGCAGGAGTTCATCGCGTCCATAGCCGGCGGGGTCAAAATTGGGCGACCGGGCCCGTGATCGTGATGTCAAGAACGCGGCAGTCCTCCTGACTCGGCTCGCCGCTCGGGGTTTGATGCCTCGCTCCGCTCGGCGCGGATCGCGCTCGGGATTCGTCGTCACTCGCAGACCAAGAGCGTGAATGCTCCCTCCTCCTCAGCACGGCGGCGCGCGATCCTGGAGTGGCAGATATCTAGGTGGCGGTCTGCCTCCCATCGTGTTTGATGGGGCTGGTGAAGGTGTCCAAGGACGGGCGAAGCTGGCAGATCGGGACGATCAGTGAAGTTCGCTGGATCGCGAACGGGACTACCGGCGGCCTGTCCATAACCGCGGCCATCCCGCCGGTCTTCGAGACGTATGCCACCTTTTACGAGCCTGATGGAGTCACGACGGTCGCGCACGAGCGAGCCGTGGTGAACCAACTGGTCGAGATCACTCCTGACCAGCCGTGGTGGCTGGGCTATCTCGACACTGGCGCCCACAGCATCGTCTTCGAGGATGTCCCGAAGGTGTTGCTCTATTGGGACTGGCCCTACGTGCTAGTCGCGGCCGGCCCCAATCAAGCCCTTACCTGGCGCACGGGGCATATGCGAGCGCAGCACGGAGTCCTTCCGGACCTGTTCTTTCCGGAAGATCGATCCTGGCTCGTCTCGGCTCTCTGGGACGACACCTGGACCTGTGTTGGCGGACCGCAAACTCTCATCCAAGCCCTTCACCACGATCCACTGGTTCAGGCGCGCCCAATCTCGCCGGGTGTCGACGCCGCACCACCGGGACGCGATCGCGATTGACGAGACGCCGACAGACTCGAATCGACCTCCCTATGTCCCAACGACACCTGCTAAGCCGCGCTGCCGGCGTCGGCCGTTCACTCATCACCTACTACGGCCCGATCTGGCGGCGCCGCAGGATGGAGGGTTTCTACCGGCAGTTCCTGCACGCCGGTGATCTGGCGTTCGACATCGGCGCACACGTCGGCAACCGAGTACGCGTGTTCCGCCGGATTCGCGCCCGGGTGATTGCGGTCGAGCCGCAGCCAGACTTCGTTGCGGTGTTGCGGCTGCTTTACGGCCGCGATTCGGATGTCGTCGTCGAGGCCAGCGGAGTCGCGGCCGCACCAGGCGAGGGAAGGCTCCATCTGAGCACGCGGACGCCGACGGTCTCGACGTTCGCTGACTCCTGGATGGACGATGTCCAAATCGATAGGAGATTCCGGCGGGTCCGGTGGGACGCCATCATCAGCGTGCCCCTCGTCAGTTTGGACGAACTCATCGCCCGCTATGGCGAGCCTCAGTTCTGCAAGATCGATGTCGAAGGCCTGGAGTACGAGGTTCTCAGTGGCCTCAGCCAGCCGCTCGCGGCGTTGTCGTTCGAGTACATTCCAGTCGCAGCCGCCCAGGCAATCGCTTGCGTAGAGCGCACCAGTGCACTCGGCGATTACCGCTATCGGCACTCGCGGGTGGAGACGCACCGCTGGGCGGATCGTGGCTGGTTGAAACCGCAAACCATGATCGAGATCTTGGGCGCCTTGCCGATCGGTGATCGATCAGGGGATGTGTACGCCGTTCGCACCGATCGACTCACCGCCGATGGCTGACTCTCTGCGAGCGTCGGTGGGCGCCCGCTGGTGATCGGAGGAACGATGAGCGAAACACGCTTTTCGTTTCGCGAAGAGCGACGACGGCACCAGCTTCCAGGGGCGCCGCGCGAGCAGAGAACTAAGTTGCTAGCCAAACAGATCAAGGGTGCGACGACTGTCGAACTCGGAGCCGGGGACATGCGGCAGGTCGAGGGCATCAGTTGCCACGTTCGCGATGTCGGCGTTGCGGATCGGCTGCTTTCCGCGATAGTCGGTGCGGCTGTCGCCAGGGCTGTCGACGCTGGAGTTGAGGCCGTACAGGTTTCGCCCGGCCGGCACGCCCGGACCCCAAGCCATAAAGGGAATCCGGTAATTCTGAAGCTTGCTGGCTCGAGAGTGCGACGCCCCTCTCCCCCCGTGGTCTGCGGTAAGGAGGACAAGAGTGTGCTGGCGTAGGGCGGGCCGAGCAGCCACCGTGTTGAGGATGCGGCCGAGAAGCTGATCTGTGCGCTGGACAGCGGTGAGGTACTCCCTGCCCATAAAGCGGTGGGCGTGTCCCGCGCGGTCCGGCAGGGACAGGTGCACAAAGCTGAACTCCCGCGGTGAGCGGCGCAGCTCGGCGGTGAGTCTGGCGACCAGTCGGGTGTCGTTGCGGTCGATTACGAATCGATCGATCTTTGCCCGCCCATCGTTTCGCCCGGTTCGGTCAGGGGCGCCGTGGGTGTTCCAGGTGCGTTTATAGAGAGTGAACTTGATCTTGCTGGCGAACAGGGCTGTGGAGCCGCCATTGTCGTGCACTACGTCGAACACGCTGGCCACATAGTGCCCAGCGGCTCGATGGACGGTGTTGCCGTTGTCGACGTTCTCGGTGTATCCATGCCCGCCGTGCCTGTCGTCCACCCGTCGGCCGGTGAGCATCGCGGTGTGATTAGGCAGGGTAAGCGTCTGCTCGCGTGCTGTTCGCGCGTTGAAGGTGTAGGCACCTTCGCGCATTAATCGGTGAAACGCAGGGGTACGAGACTTCCCGAGCTTCTCGATGGCACGCGGATTGAGGCCGTCGATGGAGATTGCAATCACCCGGTCGATGGCATTGTCTGCTGCCTCATCGGTAGGGGCGGTTGGAACAGCAGGTTTATTGCCTGAAGGGGAAACCGGCGACGGGGCAGGCGATACCAGGACAGGAGCGGTGTCGCCTACTGGTCGGGTGGCATGGCATCCGGCAGCGAGAAAAGCACTCGCGATCAGGAAGGCCAGCCACGACGTCCGCAGGCGTCGAACGCTCATGAGCTCGACCCTAGTCGTGGCCGGGCTAGGGGGAAATGTGGCGCGCCCGCCGCTCCTTAGCGATTGGCAATTCCGTCAGCCGCGGCGATCGATGCCAGGTTCGGGCGCAAGCGCCGGGACGTGCAAATCAGCGGTGACGCCGAAGTGATCACTGGCCCAGACTCCGGCCTCCGGCTTGGTGAACACTCGGCGACACTCGACAACCTCCAGGCTGGGGCCGTGAATGCCACTTCTGATCATGATGTAGTCGATTCGCCGGCCGGACTCGAGTGGCATCTCTCCGGCGCGTACCAGCGGGTTTGACGGTGAGAACGTGTGGCCGAGGTCGACCGTGCGCGTGGCCTCCCATGCGTCCTGATACGCCACGCTGAGACCTTCCAGCGACTGTCGGCCAGTCCAGAACCGCACACTCGATGAGTCGGGAGTGTCGTTGAAATCACCGAGCAGCACGACATGATCATTTCTGCCAGCCATGCGTTCTTCCACAAAGCGCGCACATGCGACAGCTTGGAGCTCCCGTTCCCGGGCGTACCCGAACTGGTACGCCGCCGCATGATGAGCGAAAACGGTCCGCCCAAACGGCCTTGGCAGCTCCACCTCGGCCAGCACAGCCGCAGCAAAGGGCACGCGCGGAGGAACACTCCGATCGACTTCATGCACCGCAGCGAATGGCCACCGGCTGGCAAGCGCTGCTCCGACGGTGTCCTCGGATCCCGAGGGAAGCTCCACGACGTGGTACCCCGGCCCCAGCAGATCGATCGCCTCATCATGAGCATCTCCAGGCGTTGTTTCTTGCAGTGCGACGATGTCGGGTCGAATCACCTGAAGCTCAGACCGCGCCACCTGCCGGCGACGTTCCCAGGCGGCATGATCAACAGACAAGATGTTGAAGGTGAGCACCCGGATTGTTCGAGGCTCGTGCTCCGGCTGCAACCAAGCGCTCGTCACGGCAATCTCTCTTCTGCCCGGAATGGCGCCTTGGCGACCAGAAAGATCGCAAAGACCACGGCAACCACGGTAGCCAAGCCAAACGCCGCTCCGCCGCCCAGCTTGTCAATGGTCACAGCGATCAGAAAGCAGAACAGCGCGAACCCATCGAGGCCTGGCACGATCCCGCGCAGCAATGCAAGCACCCCCGCGTGACCGGCCAATGCTGTGGTGAAGGCGCAGACCACGCTCAACGCGATCGGGAACGGCGTGAGCACACCGGTCAACGCAGGGCCCACTGAGGCCGCCACGCCCGTTACCAGCAAGACGAGAAGCGCCGTAGCGACCGCCCTCGCTGGCAGATCCCACCAGGGTGCTGGCAGCCGAGCCCGGGCTGGCTCGTCCGAGCGCCGTAGCAATGCATTGGCTCCATGCAGTGCCAGGACAGCGAGCACCAGCGCGAGACCCGCAGGCACCTTTACCTGGGCTAGGCCAAGGTCGGCAAGGAGCACCGCGACCCAGCTGACCGCCAAGGTCAGCAGCCAGCCATGCCGTCTGGACAGATAGCCGAAGATCAACGCGAACAGAGCCAGCGGCACGATACCCAACGTGGCAGCGCGTGCGGCGCCGGCCGCGAAGCGGCTGCCGTGGTCAAGATACAAGATCAGCAGGATAGGGCCGGCTACCACTGGCAGCACGACAAGGACCCCGGCCACCTGAGGACCCCAACGCCGCCCAGCGAGGGAGGAAGCGACCACCAGCAGCGGTGCGAGCAGCAGCTTCAGCGCCAGGATGGTCATCGCGCCGAGTATTGCAGCCCGCAAGGAAGCAACTTCAGATCGCGACAGTGAACTAGTCGTTCCCGACTAGTTGGTCTGCCTCCAGGACGTCGACGAGGTATCGCATGGTTGTCAATGCGCCCCGCAACTCGTCGGCGCCTACCTCAGCTCCGATCCGGTCGGCGAACGGCCGTTGGACGAGGCCGATGCGACGGATCGCCCAATAACCGGCTTCGGTGCAGGCCAGTAGCTTGGCTCGCTGATGTGCCGGGTTTGGGCGATACTCCGCAAGATGTCGCGCGACAAGCAGGTCGGCAACCCGCTGGACTCCTTGCCGGGTCATTCCCATGAGCCGCCCAATCTCGGAGACGCTACGCGGCTGGTCCAGTACACCTCCGAGCACTTGCCACCAGGCGGCGGTTATTCCGCCTTGTGCCGCCATTTCTTGGGCAACGTCCATGAGCCGGCCGTTGAGGCGGAAGGTGGTAAGGATGAGCTCCGTCAGCACCTCGCCCGCCTCGGTAGCCGGCGGTACGTCGGGCCAGTCTTCGCGAGGCGGAACAGTCGCCTCTGCCGTGCTCATGCGGCGTGCTGAGCCTGCATGAGTACGGGGAACGCGGCCCCATCAGCCCTGTGGAAGACGTCCTCGTAGGCCACAAGCGTGCGCTCGGACATCAAGCCGAGGCGTCGCAGCGTCGCACAGGCAAATTGCACCGGCGACTGTGGGCCAGCAGTGATGAGATCCCCGTCCACGACAGCACGCTCGTCGACGTAATGATCTCCGCCCGCGTACCCAGTGGCCATCAGATACCCGGCGGCCGCGCTGGTGTGATGGCGGTTGTCCAGCAAGCCTGCTCTGGCCAGACCCGCGGTGGCGCCACAGATCGCCGCTACCGGAACACTGGCGTCCAGGAACCGTGCAGCGGCCGCCGCGAACGCTCCCCCACCCCCGGCGTCCCACATGTCCGCGCCGGGCAAGATCAGCAGGTTGCTGGAGGCAGGATCGAGATCGTCGAGCATCATGTCCGACTGGACGCGGAGCCCGCCCATGGCGGTGATTGGCTCGAGGGATTCGGCCACCGTCACGATGTTCCAAGAGGCGCCGGTGAACCGCCCCGTGCGCAGTTCGACCAGGAGGTGCCCGACTTCCCAGTCGGCGAGTGTGTTGTAAATGCCTAGGTGTGCAGTAGATGTCTTCATAGACAATATGCTGTCATATTGACAGGATGTTGTCAAATAATGCTAGAAGCAGAGGGTGGCGAATCCTTTGAACATGGCCCTCACAGGAGAATTGATGTCGGTGAAGGAGTCCGCTATGCGCGAGGTTGATGTCCGAACCGACGACGGGCGTGTTCTTCACGCGTACGACCTGGGTCCGACCGGACGCTCAGACGAGCTGGTCGTTTTGTGGCATCACGGCACCCCGAACACGGGTGCGCCGCCCGAGCCACTATTCGATGCAGCTCGTTCCCTTGGTATCCGGTGGATCGGCTACGACCGTCCCAGCTACGGAGGCTCGAGTCCCCATCCGGCCGCGACGGTCGCGTCTGCGGCCGCTGATGCTCGCCAGGTTGCCGATCAACTGGGCATCAACCGCTTCGCCGTATTCGGCCACTCCGGTGGCGGACCCCGTGCCCTGGCTTGTGGAGCCCTGCTCCCGGACCGCGTAGTTGCGGCCGTCACCATTTCCTCCCCAGCGCCGTGGCAGGCCGACGGACTCGACTATTTCGAGGGGATGTCGGCTGGCAGTGTTCACGAACTGCAGGCGGCTGCTCGGGGTCGAGCCGCACTCACGGAGGTCTTGGCCGCGAATGAGTTCGATCCCGAGTCGTTTACCCCAGCTGATTACGCCGCGCTCGAGGGCAACTGGTCCTGGTTCAATGGCATCGTCCAGGCCGCAACATCCAACGGCCGTGACGGCATGGTTGAGGACGACGTCATCGCGATGGCACCGTGGGGCTTTGATCTCAGAAAGGTGACCGCACCCACGTTGATCATGCACGGCACGGATGACCATATGGTGCCGAGCTCGCACGGCGAGTGGCTCGCAGCGCACTGTCCAGCAGCTGAGCTGCGACTCCAGCAGGGCGAGGGTCACATCTCAGTACTTGGTTCTGCGCCGTCCGCACTGGCCTGGTTGCGCCAGGTCGTCACCGCGTGGCCTCGCGGCGCGCCGATTGTGGGCACTACGGCCGAGATGTCGCGCAGCGTCACGGACACCGACATTGCCCTGTTCACCGAGATCAGCGGTGATCGCAACCCGCTCCACTACGACCTCGATGCCGCAAAGGCCACCCGCTTCGGCGAGATCGTTGTCCAGGGCGGCGTCACAAGTGCCATCCTGAATGCCGTTGCCGCTGAGAAGCTTCCGGGCCCGGGAACAGTATTCCTCAATGTGAATTGGGACTTCAGAGCGCCGGTACGCCCCGGCGACACAATCACCGGCCGTGTCGAGATTACGGACGTACGGGCAGACAAACCGATCACCAAGCTGCGCACCAGCGTGACACGCGACGACGGTGTCGTAGCGCTGGAAGGTACTGCCGTGTGCTACACGATGCCGCTGCCCCAAGCGCGATGAGCATGGCCCGCTGAAGCGGGACAAGCCAGCGCGTTGTCGCAGCTTCGCGCTGCTCCGGATGAGAACCTTCGACCATGGACGACGTGAGCACCGGCACCGAGCGCCGTGGGCAGCCGGTCGGCGAGGACGTCATCGTCACGCTGTATCGCCCGGCCGAGCTGTTGAGCGTCGATCCTGAGGCGATGCTGGAGCGCGACGCGCGAATCGAGCCTGGGGCCGACGAGATCGTACACGAGCTGCTCGGGCGGTCGAGGGTGCAGCGGCGGGCCCGCATCGTCGTGATGCTGCCTGCGGAGCAGATCACCGATGGCATTGCCGAGACACTGCACGTGGCGCTCCGACGGTACTGCGATGCGCGGCTGGCGCGGGTCCGGCGCGAGACCGAGCTGGCCTGGCGGCAGGGGCTTCGCTCACTGGGCATCGGGTCGATACTGTTCCTCGTCGGGCTGCTGCTCTCCGCGGGGTTCCTGGAGCCGGACGTCCCCGAGTTCTGGCAGAACCTGCTCGGCAACGGAGTCTTCCTCGTCATCGGCTGGGTCGGTCTCTGGTATCCGCTTGACCTGCTCTTCTTCGCCCGGCAGCCACTGAAGCGCGAGGTGCAAATCGTCAAGGCGATCAGCCGGATGCCGCTCGTGGTGGAACCCTCGGACGTCCCCTGAAGCACGGCTTAGTGGAGCGCCCCTGCGCCTGGGCGTCTAGCTGGCGCGCCCGACAAAGCCGAAGAGGGAGACACTGAAGCATGGGGGCGCAGCATGTCCAAATCAGGCTGCTCGGCGGCTTCGAGGTGCAGGTCGACGGTGTGGCAGTTCCGGCCAGAGTCTGGCGGCTCAATAAGGCGCGCTCGCTGCTGAAGCTGTTAGCACTGACCGACGGTAACCGGCTACACCGCGACGCCATAGCCGAGGTCCTTTGGCCAGAGCTCGGAACTGTGGCAGGCACCAACAATCTGCATCAGGCGCTGCACGCGGCACGCCGTGCGCTCGCAGCGGCGGGCGCCTCGGCCGGCGTTCTTCGGCTACGAGACGGAGTCGTCGCACTATGCCCCGACGGCGGTTTGGAAACCGATGTCCAGGACCTCGAGGAAGCGCTCCTCAAAGCGTTAGCTTCAGATGATCCAGACCGGCTGCTTGACATAGCCGTGCGCTGGGCCCCCGGCCTCCTGCCTGAGGACCGTTACGAGGACTGGTTACGTCCGCAGCAAGAGCGTGCGGCGGGGATGCACCGTACAGCGGTGCTGGCTTCCGCGAACGGCTTAATCGCGCAGGGCAGGGGCGACGAGGCGGCCAGCGCTCTTAAGTCAGTGGCGGATGCTCGTCCTACTGACGAAGAGGTTCACCGCGCGCTCATAACTGCGTATGACACCGCCGGGCGTCGCTGGGACGCGATTGCGACTTACGAGTCGCTCCGCAGTCACCTCGACGATGAATACGCCGCCGCCCCGGAGGTGGAAACGACGACGCTTTATCGTCGGCTGCTCACTTGCCAGGCTGATGCCCGAGCCGGGGCTTTTCTTCACCTCCCGGCGCCCCGAACGCGGTTCCTCGGACGCCAGCGAGAGATCGAGGAACTTGTTGCGCTCTGCACCAGGAATCGCCTCGTCACTCTTTCCGGGCCAGGTGGTGCCGGCAAGACACGCCTGGCGGTCGAGGTCGCGAGGGCGCTCGCGAAGACATCGGCGTACGCGGACGGACTGTGGATGGTGGACCTTTCCGGCGTCCGAGATGCCGAGCTAATCCTTGCGACGGCCGCCTCAGCCTTGAAGCTAACGCTCTCCGGCGCTCGTCCGACCGTGGCTGTCCTCACCGCTCAGCTCGCTGCGCGGGAACTCGTCGTCGTGTTGGACAACTGCGAGCACGTGATCGACGCGGCTGCCGAGCTGGTACGGGCAATGATGGATGACTGCCCCGGGATCACCATTCTCGCCACCAGCCGGGAGCCGCTCCATTTGCCAGGTGAGATCGCCTGGCGAGTGCCGTCGCTGCGGGTGCCCGGTCCGTCTGAGGTCGAGGCCGACCGCCTCATGAGATACGAGTCGGTCCAGCTCTTCGCCACCCGCGCCCAGGAGGCGGCGCCCGCCTTCCGTCTCGACAACACCAATGCGCCGGTGATTGCTCACATTTGCCACCGCCTTGACGGATTGCCGCTCGCGATCGAGCTTGCGGCAGCCCAGGCGGCATACCTCGCACCAAAACAGATCGCGTCGCTGCTCGACAACGCGCTATTGGCACTCACCTCACGCCTTCGCGGCACTCCCGACCGTCAGGCGACATTGGCCGCGACGGTCGTCTGGAGCTATGACCTCCTCGACCCGATGAGCGCGTGCTGTTGCCGCGGCTCTCGGTGTTCGCGGGCGGATTCACCCTCACAGCAGCGGAGGAAGTGGCCTCCGGCGGGCTGGCACGGCCGGTTGCCGAGGTTCTCGCTGGACTCGTCGACAAGTCGCTGGTCTTGGCTGAGACGCAGCGTGCGGATGAGGCGCGCTATCGGCTGCATGAGTTCGTGCGTCAGTACGCGGCCGCGCTGCTACGAGAGTCTGACGAGAGGGCGAGTCGGCAGAGCCGACACGCGGCCTGGTACTGCAATCAAGCCGAATCGCTTGACCCCGAATGGGGCGAACCCGTCGTCGGCGAGCCGAGCAACTGGTTCGCAATTGAACGCGAGAACCTGCGGGTCGCTATGGCCAACGCGCTCGAACAAGACCCTGAGCAAGCCCTACGCGCGGCAGTCGCAGCATGGCGCTCCTGGATGGCCTCCGGAATGCACGCGGAAGGGCTCCAGTGGCTGCGCCGCGCCCTCGCGGCATGTCCCGATGTTTCCGCGGTACATGTGCGCGCCCTGTTCGCGACCGCCGTTTTCGAAGTGCGCCTGGGCAGGATGGAAGAGGCACTCATTCTGGGTCGTTCGATTGCCGACATTGGCCGCCGGGAAGAGGACTCGACGCGGCGGGCCGAGGCCGCGCATCTTCATTGCCTGCTTAGCTGGCTGGCCGCGGAGTGGGAGACGATCGATCAACTCCTCGACGCCGCAGATGCCGATCTTCGGAACGTGCCACCTGCACGAGCGGCCCAGGATCATCTGCGGGCCATGGTTGCGCTCTCTCGTGCCGACACCGACGCCGCATTCTCCTACCTTGAGGGTTCCCTCCGCTGGCTGACAGCAGCGCCGCTCGACGCCCCACCCTTCTTCTCGGTCTGCACCCTCGCTTTCTCAGTCGGCCAATACGACCAATTCACGATGCCGATCTTCGAGGAGACCATGCTGGTCGGACGTCGCGTCGGAGTCGCGCAGGCCGAGGCCTACGTCTCGTGCGCTGTCGCCTTCGCGGCTCGCGCAGCCGGGAGGTTCAGCGAGGCGGCGCAGGCGCTCGATCGCGCGGTGCGGCTCTTTCAGTCGCTCGGCGACCGAGCCGGCGAGGCGTTCGCGCTTGCCCAGCGTGGACACCTGCATCGGGCACTCGGTGAAATCGCAGCGGCGATCTCTTGTTTCCACCAATCGGCTGATCTCAGGGCAGCCGACCAGCGCGGTACCGCGATGTCGCTCACCGGAATTGCACTCGCCGAGGCGGGCCGCGGGAATCTGACGACGGCGCGAGGGCTCGCAAGCGAGGCCGCTCAGATGCTGGACGGTTCGGGCGATCGTCCGGGATTGAGCGGCGCGCTCAACAATCTCGCGGCGATCGAGATCATCGCCGGGCGATACCAGCAAGCGGCCCAGACGGTCGAGAGGCTGCTCGCGTTACGGGCGGTTCCTGACTCTCACTGTTCAGCCGGGTGGAGCCACTTGCTGCTGGCACAACTACTGGAGCGGACGGGCGAACCCGTCCGCGCCGAGGCAGCCCGACGCACAGCCATCGCTGTCTTCGAGCGGATTGGCGAGCGGCGTGGAATCGCTGCCGTCGAGAACGCCGTTACAGCCCGCTAAGCGGTTGCAAAGTACGGGATATCTAGCCTCCTGGACGTATGTCGGTATGGACAGGAGGTACCAATGACATTGACGGCAACACTCGGGGATGCGACCGTCGCTGAGCTGCGCTCAGTGGTCGCCGGGGCGGTGATCGTACCTGGAGATGCTGACTACGAAACGCTCGGCGGACCTGGAATCACGCAATCGATCGGCACCCCGCGATGATCGTGCGGTGTACCGGAACTGCGGATGTCGTGGCAGCCGTACGCTTCGCCAGGAGCGAAGGCGTGCCAATCGCGGTACGTGGCGGAGCCCACAGCGTGGCTGGGTTCTCCACCTGCGACGACGGTCTGGTACTCGACCTGACCCAGATGAGTGCGGTGCACGTCGACGCCAGCGAGGGCCGCGCACGGGCGCAAGGCGGTACCACCTGGAAGCAGTTCGACCGCGAGACCCAGCTTTTCGGCCTAGCGACGACTGGCGGGTTGGTGTCGTCGACCGGGCTCGGAGGGTTCACGCTCGGTGGCGGGATCGGGCATCTGGTACGGAAGTGCGGCCTCACCTGCGACAACCTCAACTCGGCCGAGGTTGTCGATGCCGACGCCCAAGTGATGCGAGTCGCCGCCGATGAGAACGCCGACCTGTTCTGGGCCTTGCGGGGTGGCGGGGGGAACTTTGGTGTGCTGACGTCTTTGGAACTGGCCCTACACCGCGTCGGCACGACTGTCCTCGGCGGTGCCATTTTCTATCCCGGGAACCAGGCTGCACAGGTGATCTCTGGCTGGCGCGATGCCGTCACAGATGCCCCCGACGAGCTCACCACCACGCTCAACCTCATCGGCGCCGTGCCACCGCTGTCGTTCCTGCCTGAAGCCGTCCACGGTAGCCGCGTCGCGGCGGTGATCGCCTGTTACGCCGGCGATCTGGCGATCGGCGAAGCAACAGTTGCC
>JBKPTR010000240.1:0-1911 GCA_046735615.1 Actinomycetota bacterium | reverse complement strand
GGCATGTGCAGCAAGATTTTCCAGCCCGTCGTACATTTCCAACCACTTTGCGGCGGTTTTGGGTCCGACACCTGGGACGCCCGGCAGGTTGTCACTGGACTCCCCGACCAGCGCCGCCAGATCCGGATATCGGGCTGGGGTCGCGAGGTAGCGCTCCTCTACCGCCTTGGGCGTCATCCGAGCCAGATCGGAGACTCCTTTGCGTGGATACAGCACGGTTACGTTGTCACTGACGAGCTGGAATTCGTCTCGGTCGCCGGTACAGATCAACACGTCAAAGTCGGCTGCTTCAGCGCGGGTAGCCATAGTGGCGATCACATCGTCGGCCTCAAAGCCTTCCTTTTCCAGGTAGGGAATGTTGAGAGCCTTCAGCACCTCCTTAACCAGGTCGAGCTGACCTCTGAACTCATCAGGCGTGGTGGAACGGTTGGCCTTGTATTCGCTGTAGATCTCGGAGCGGAAGGTATGACGCGAGACGTCGAAGGCAACAGCAAGATGGGTCGGCTTCTCGTCGCGCAGCACATTGATCAACATCGAGGTAAAACCGAAAACCCCGTTGGTGTGCTGGCCGGTCTGGGTCGAGAAGTTCTCGACCGGAAGGGCGAAGAAGGCCCGGTAGGCAATCGAGTGGCCATCAATCAGCATCAGCTTCGGCCGCGCGGGCAGCTGGCTGGCAGGTGCGCTGGCTAACTGAGTCCTGGTCGGCACATGCCGACTCTAGCCGCGCGCACTGACGAGGAGGGCGGCTCCGGCATCACTAGTCTGAGCCTGTGACTTCGACCGATGACCGGCAAGACCTGCCAGCTGGCTACACCGAACTAGGCAGCGCACTTGACGCGAAGATGGGCCTCGAATTGTTGAAACTCACACCCGAGGAGGTCATCGGACGGATGCCGGTCGCCGGCAACACGCAGCCGTACGGCCTGTGGCACGGCGGCGCGTCCTGCGTACTGGCGGAGACGCTAGCGTCGGTGGGCTCGCACGTCTACGCACAGCCGGACAAGATTGCAGTCGGCGTCGACATCAACGCGACGCACCACCGCTCGGTAACCGCCGGCTGGGTGACAGGCACCGCCACTGCGCTGCGTCTGGGCCGCTCGATTGTCAGCTATGAGATCGTGCTCGCCAACGACGCTGGCGAGCGGGTCTGCACGGCCCGAGTGACCTGCCAGCTGATCAGCCCGCGCGGCAAGACCTAAACCGTCAGGGCTAAGCGCTTCCAGTTGGGTCCGCCGTGGTCTCGGCGAGCACCTCGAGTACGTGGTCGGCTTCTGTCGCCGGATTCACGAAAGCAAGCCGTAGCGCGGTCCGGCCTTGCCACTGCGTCGGAATACAGAGGATCCGGCCCTCGAGGGCAAGTCGTCGCGACCAGCGTGCGTACGCCACGTCGTCCCATCCCGGCCGCTCGAACAGCACCACCGACAACGTTGGCCTCACCAAGAGCGACAGCTGAGGAATGTCGCGGATTCCGTCTGCAACCGCCCGAGCGGTCGCCAGGGTTTGCTCGATCGCGGTCGCGTACCGGTTAGTGCCATGGGTCGCCAGACTGAACCAAAACGGCAAACCCCGAGCTCGCCGAGTGAGGTGCACTCCGTAATCCCACGGGTTCCAGACCTCACGATCGATCGAGTCAAGATAGCCGGCCCGTTGCGCATGGGCGGCGCGTGCGAGCTCGGGTTGCCGATAAAGCAAGGCGCAGCAGTCGTAGGTCGCGAACAGCCACTTGTGTGGGTCGACGATGAAGCTGTCAGCGCGCTCGATCCCATTGAAGAGGTGACGGACGCTCGGGGCGGCGAGCGCCGCACCGCCGTACGCACCATCGACATGCATCCATGCTCCGAACCGCTCGCAGACGGCTGCGATACCGGCCAAGTCGTCGACAATGCCGGCGTTCGTGGTGCCGGCGGATGC
>JBKPTR010000239.1:0-12410 GCA_046735615.1 Actinomycetota bacterium | reverse complement strand
AGGGCAGGCGGCCGGGGCAGTGAGCCCACCCGGTGATACTCACCCAGCGGACTCTTCTGGCGATCGCCGCCTATAGCTGACGAAGCTGTAACCGTCGTGCGGTTCCCGGCCGGTCTCCACCCACTCGTCGGGGTCAATCTCGGGAAAAGTCACCTGACCATCAGGTTGCTGGTTGACCTCAGTGATCTCCAAGCCGGTGAGCCGATCCCAAGCCGCTCGGTAGATCTCTCCCCCACCGGCCACAAAAATGGTCTGCGGATTCAGCAGCATTGCTTGATCAAACGCCTCATCGACTGAAGGCGCTGCGCGTACGCCGTCGCCGCGCCACGTCCGATCACGAGTGATCACGAAGGTGGTCCGGCCGGGCAGCGGTCGGCCGATGGAGTCGTACGTCTTGCGGCCCATGATCAGCACATTGCCCGTGGTCAAGGCTTTGAACCGCTTCCAGTCCGCCGGAATCCGCCACGGTATGTCGTTTCCCGCCCCGATCACGCCGTTGGCGGCGACGGCCGCGATCGCAATGATCTCGGCCATGATCAGACTGCGATCGGCGCCCTGATACCTGGATGTGGGTCGTAACCCTCGATCGTGATGTCGTCCAGGGTGAAGTCGTCGATCAAGCTGACGTCAGGATTCAGCTGCAGCCGGGGCAGCGGACGTGGCTCACGACTCAATTGAAGCTTGGCCTGGTCGAGGTGGTTCAGATAGAGATGTGCATCGCCCAGCGTGTGCACGAAGTCACCGACCTCGAGGCCGCAGACCTGGGCGACCATGTGGGTGAGCAGGGCGTAGGAGGCGATGTTGAACGGGACGCCCAGAAATATGTCAGCTGAACGCTGATAGAGCTGGCAAGACAACCGGCCCCGCGCGACATAGAACTGGAACATCACATGACACGGTGGTAGCGCCATGTCAGCGAGATCGGCGACGTTCCACGCACTGACGAGGTGCCGCCGTGAGTCGGGCGCCGCCTTGATCGAGTCGATGACAGCGGCGAGCTGGTCGATATGGCCGCCGCTTGGTGTGGGCCAGGAACGCCACTGGTAGCCGTAGATGGGACCCAGCTCGCCGTCGGCATCGGCCCACTCGTCCCAGATGGTCACACCTTGCTCATGCAGCCATTTGATGTTCGTCGAGCCCTGGATGAACCACAGCAGCTCAGCAATGATCGACCGGGTGTGCAGCTTCTTCGTTGTAAGCAGCGGAAAGCCCTGACGCAGGTCAAAGCGCATCTGATAGCCAAACGTGCTGAGCGTGCCGGTGCCGGTCCGGTCTCTCTTCTCGACGCCACCGGTGAGCACGTGATTCAGCAGTTCGAGGTAAGTCTTCACGTTGCTCATCCCTCCTGAGCGACAGGTTCCAATCGGTGCAGCTCCGCTAACAGCACGGGCAGGATGGCCCGTACGGCCCGTCCACGATGACTGATCGCGTCCTTGACGGACGGTTCGAGCTCGCCATTGGTCTGCGCATAACCGTCAGCCACGAACAGCGGATCGTAGCCGAAGCCATTGTGACCCGCGGGACTGACAGCAATCCGGCCGCGCATTTCCCCGATGCGGACGTGCTCAGTACCGTCCGGAAGCGCCAGCGCCATGGCACAGACGAATCGCGCGGTCCGGTCAGCTGCTGGGACATCGGCCAACTGGCGTAGCAGCAGTGTGTTGTTGTCCTCGTCGCTGGCCCCTGGCCCGGCCCAACGCGCTGATCGGACCCCAGGCATCTGATTGAGCACGTCAACTGCAAGGCCCGAATCATCGGCCAGCGCAGGGAGACCGGTAGCCGCAGCGCAGGCGCGTGCCTTGAGCAGCGCATTGCCCTCAAACGTGCGCTCGGTCTCGGCTGGCTCCGGATAGGCAGTGACGTCAGCAAGACCCAGGACCTGCACGTCATGCGATTCGGCTGACACGATGCGCCGCAGCTCAGCCAGCTTCTTGGCGTTCCTGGTGGCGAGTACCACTCGAGGGCCTCTCATGAAATCGCCGTCACGAAGCAAGCGCGGCGCGCTGCAGCTCAGTGAGCCGCGCGCAGCCTGAAGCGCCAAGATCAAGAAGCTCGTCGAGCAGCCGCCGATCGAAGGGAACGCCCTCAGCTGTGCCCTGAAGTTCGATGAACGATCCATCACCAGTCATGACGACATTCATGTCAGTGTCAGCCGCGGAGTCTTCGGAGTAACAGAGGTCAAGCATGGAGATTCCGTCGACCACGCCGACCGAGACGGCTGCAACCGAGCCGGTCAAAGGCTCAGCCGTCAATAACTCGCGGTCCCGGAGCCAGCTGACCGCGTCCGCGAGTGCGACGTAGGCGCCGGTGATCGATGCGGTTCTGGTGCCACCATCGGCTTGCAGCACGTCGCAGTCCAACACGATGGTGTTCTCACCGAGCGCCTTGTAGTCGATGACGGCGCGCAGGCTGCGACCGATGAGGCGGCTGATCTCGTGCGTACGGCCGCCGATCCTGCCGCGTACCGACTCACGGTCGGTACGGGTGCTCGTCGCTCGCGGCAGCATGGCGTATTCGCTGGTCACCCAGCCCAGACCGGAGCCCTTACGCCAGCGCGGAACTCCCTCGGTCACGCTGGCCGCAACGAGAACCCGGGTCTGCCCGAACTCCACCAGCACCGAGCCCTCTGCCTGCTGCAGCCATCCCCGGGTGAACCGGACCTCTCGAAGTTGATCATGGCTGCGTCCGTCGGCTCGAGAAGTCACGACGCCACCCTATGCGATCACGGCCCACCGATGTCCCAGACAGCTCCAGGCTTCGCGAGTGCTACCGGCCCATCGAAGTGAGGCGTTGCCTCGGCCAAGACACGATCGGGTTCATACCACGGAGGGATATGGGTGAGCACAATCGCAGCAACGCCGGCGGCCTGCCCAATGGCGGCAGCTTGTCGGCCGGACAGATGCATTCCGTCAGGATTTTCAGCATCGTCGACGAAAGCGGATTCCACGAGCAGCAGATCGACGCCGGTCGCTAGTCGCAGGAGCGCCTCGGTTGGGCCGGTGTCGCCGGAGTACACCATGGTGCCGCTGCCGGGAACGTCCTCCTGCACACGGATGGCGTACGCCTCCACCGGATGCTCGACGGGGATGGTCTGGACGGTGAAAGGGCCAATTCGCTGGCTGGGCTGCCAGATACGCCAGTCGAAATGCTCGGCGATGGATGGGCCGTCCTCGCTGGTGTCCTCACCGGGAACCTCGTACGCCTGCGCAATTCGGGAAGCGGCGTTGGCCGGGGCATACACAGGACGTCGCGGCCAGGGAGCGTTCGGTGAGTAGCGTGCGGCAACGTAGTAGCCGCACAGGTCCAGGCAGTGGTCGGCATGCAGGTGGCTCAGCGCAATGGCATCGACCTCACGCGGATCGAGGTAGCGGTAGAGCGCACCCATGGCGCCAGGTCCACAGTCCAGCAGGAGAGAGAAGATTCGATCTTGATACGGCGCCTGCAGCAGATAGCTGGAAGCTGCCGAGTCGGGCCCGGAGAGTGAGCCGCTGCAGCCGACGATCGTCAATTTCATCATCGCGATCAGACAAACTGCTCGACGCCGATGACCAACCCACCCATCAAGCGATGCCCGACGCCCTCGAACGCCTCCGGACTGCCAGTGGTGAGGAAACGGTAACTGGCAGACCGTGGCTGATCATGAGTCAGGCCGCGCCGGGTCAGCACCGCGTACACGTCCTTGGCGCACTCCTCCGCGCTGGACACCAGGCTGACGTTGTCACCAAGTACGTAGGAGATCACACCTGTGAGCAATGGATAGTGTGTGCAGCCCAAGATCAACGTGTCGATATCGGCTTGCTGCAAGGGTTTCAGATATTCCTCCGCGCACGCCAGCAGCTCGGGACCGCCCGTGATGCCAGCCTCGACGAAGGACACGAAGCGGGGGCAGGCCGCGGTATGCAGTTCGATCTGCGGGGCCGCGGCGAACGCATCGTCGTACGCCTGCGAAGTAGCGGTCGCTTCAGTGCAGATCACTCCCACACGACCGGATCGGGTGGCAGCGACCGCTCGTCGGGCGGCTGGCAAGATCACCTCGACGACGGGCACGCCGTAGCGTTCTCGAGCATCGCGAAGTACCGCCGCGCTGCCCGAGTTACAGGCGATGACCAAGATCTTGACGCCCTGGCCCACCAAGTGATCAAGGCACTCGAGAGCGTATTCACGGACGTTGGCGATTGGCTGCTCGCCGTAGGGGGCGCGCGCGGTGTCACCCAAGTAGATGATGTCCTCGTGGGGCAGCTGGTCCATGACCGCGCGGGCTACCGTAAGCCCGCCGAACCCCGAGTCGAAGATGCCGATCGGCGTTTCAGTATCAGCCGCCACGAGCGCTCAGCCTACAAGCGATCACGCCCACACCTGGGTATCGAGGTAATCCTCACTGGCATCGAGGTCGCCGCTGTAGGCGCCCGTCGAAAGGTATTTCCACCCGCCATCGGCGATGATTATCACAATTTCTGCCGATTCACCTGCGCTGACAGCCTTGGCGGCTTGCGCCAGTGCCGCATGCAGGATCGCCCCGGATGAGAGCCCGGCAAAGATGCCTTCGCGTTCCAGGAGCTCCCGGACGCGCCGAACGGCATCCCGCGAACCCACAGAGAACCTCGATGTGACGTAGGAGGCGTCGTAGAGCTCAGGGACAAAGCCCTCGTCCAGGTTGCGTAAGCCATAGACAAGCTCGCCATACCGCGGCTCGGCCGCGATGATCTTGACGTCTGGCTTCTTATCGGCGAAGAAGCGGCCCACTCCCATCAGCGTTCCGGTGGTACCGAGCCCGGCGACCACATGGGTCACTTCGGGGAGATCTTCAAGGATCTCGGGCCCCGTGGTCAAGTAGTGCGCCTCGACGTTGGCCGGGTTGCCGTACTGATAGAGCATGACCCAGTCGGGATGCTCCGACGCGAGCTGCTTCGCCACACGGATGGCCTCGTTCGAGCCACCCTCAGCCGGTGAGGAGACGATTTCGGCGCCCCAGATCGCGAGCAGCTCCTTGCGTTCCGATGAGGTGTTCTCCGGCATCACACAGATCAGCCGGTAACCGCGGAGCTTGGCTGCCATGGCAAGCGCGATGCCGGTGTTGCCACTCGTCGGCTCGAGAATGGTCGCGCCGGGTCGCAAGGTCCCATCAGCCTCGGCACCCTTGATCATGGTGAGTACCGCCCGGTCCTTGATCGAACCGGTCGGGTTGTAATCTTCCAGCTTTGCCCAGAGCCGCACCGACTCGCTCGGCGACAGATGCGGCAGGCCGACCAGTGGGGTATGGCCGACCGACTCGAGGAGCGAGGCGTACCGCACCATGAATAACCTCGCTCAGCCCCCGGCGACAGCGGGCAGCACGACGACGACGTCACCATCCGCAGTTGGGGCGTTGAGTCCGCCGCTGAAGCGGACGTCTTCATCGTTGACGTAGACGTTCACGAACCGTCGCAGTGCCTCCGACTCGACGATCCGATCCTTCAATCCAGGATTGCGTGCCTCGATGTCATCGAGTACCTGTTCCAAGGTCGTCCCACTCCCGTGCACCGCTTTCGCTCCGCCGGTGAACGTCCGGAGGATCGTCGGGATCCTCACCTCAACTGACATCGAGTCTCTCCTGTTTGTGCCTGGCACTCTGCCAAACGACTGGCCTCAAAGGCCTATTCCGTGACGTCGATCTCCTCCTCGGTGACCACACCATCGACGATGCGGTAGGAGCGTACGCTGATCGGACCCTCCGAGGCGCCGGACTCAGCAGTCGACACCAGCACATAGTGAGCCTGCGGTTCAGAGGCAAGGGCGATGTCGGTCCGCGACGGATAGGCCTCAGTCGATGTGTGCGAGTGGTAGACGACGACGATCTCCTCCCCCGCTGCACTCATCGCCTTGTACAACTCGAACTGCTCCTGCGGGTCGAAGCGGAAGAAGGTCGGCGAGCGGTCGGCGTTGATCATCCGAACGAATCGGGTCGGCACGTCGGAGCCCTCTGGCCCGACAATCACCCCACAGGCCTCGTCCGGATGATCTTCCCGAGCGTGGGCGATCATGGCGTCCACGTGCTCGCGAGCGATCTTCAGCACGGCGGTCAGACTAGGGGCGATGACTCGCCTCAGCCTGTGCATCCGGAGTGTGAGACCCAGAGTGTGGTTCGACGCGTCCTCGCGAGCGGAAGCGAGCAATCAAAAACTGTGGATCGCGCGCCGCCGTGCTGCGGAGGAGCGAGCCGACACGCTTCTCATCGGCGAGCAACGACAAGATCGGCGGCCTCCCGGCGCGATCCGCAGCGAGCACAGCGAGCAATCAAACACTGCGCGAGCGGCTCCACATTAGAAAGGCGTGAGGATGCCTAGGCGTTCGATCAGTAACAAGAAGGCCTCCGCATAGGGATTGTCCTGCGTCGCCTTCTGAATTTCCGCCCAGTCGAGCTGCTCCCGCACGGCACGCACAACCGGGAGTAGAGCTCCAAAATCGCAATAGTGCTCGGAGAGCGCCTGCAGCTTGGCGATCATGATGGGAGTTGCCGGCAGCACCGGGATCCGGACGCCCAAGACCTCATGTTCACGTGCGGTATCAAGCAGCGAGTGCGTGACTGGAACACCTCCGAGCCGATGCAGCACATCGACCAGCGCAGCTTCCTCAGCGGGCTCCGTGGACTCGTTCTCATCGCAATATGCCTTGAAGAGCCAGTCTTCGGGCGGGCGCTCGATCCGCAGGCCGGCGGCTGCCAAGCTATTGGCGGCCGTCTCGACATCAGGTTCAGCCACGACAAGATCGACGTCGTGGCTTGGCTCAGGACCTCCGGCCACCCAGAGGGCATAGCCGCCCCCCAGCGCGAAAGGGACGCCGTCGGCCTTCAAGGCCGACGTCGAACGCTTGAGGGCGGTGCGAAGCAGCGGCTCATCGGGTGTGGCCGCCGGCGGCGGTGATTGCTCGGCGATGGTGGGTACCTTCTTCCCATGCGGTTGGCGACATTCAACATCCTGCACGGCCGCTCCATCCACGACGGGATGGTCGATCTTGGTCGGCTGGCCGATGCTATCCGCTCGTTGGACGCTGACGTCTTGGCCCTGCAGGAAGTCGACCGGGACCAGCCGCGCTCCCACCTCGCCGATTTGACGGCAGTCGCCGCCGAGGCGATGGGAGCTGTGACTCATCGATTCGCTGCCGCGCTGTCAGGCACGCCGGGCGCTGCGTGGATAGCCGCATCCGAGAACGACCTTCCGGGTGTCGCCTCGTATGGCATCGCCCTGCTCTCGCGCTATCCATCGGATTCCTGGCAGGTCCTCCGGCTACCGCGAATCCCGACCCGCGTCCCGCTTTATCTGCGCACTCCGCGGAAGATGCTCATCGTGAAGGAGGAGCCGCGTGCTGCGGTGATCGGACGTCTGCGCACCCCAGCTGGGTTGGTGGTCGTTGCCAACACCCACCTTTCTTATGTGCCCGGTTGGGGCCGGCACCAGCTGCGGCACATCCGGCGCGACCTCGCTCCCCTTCCGGAACCCGTGATCTTGATGGGCGACCTCAACATGCCGGATGACCGGCCCACCCAGATCACCGGTTACCGTGCGTTGGCAAGACACCACACCTTCCCGATCGAAAAGCCTGACCGTCAGCTCGACCACATCCTGATGCGCGGCCGGCTGGGGCAGGTGACCGCAAGCAGTGCCCCGGCGCTACCGCTGTCTGACCACCGGGCGCTCATCGTCGACCTATCCATAGCCAGGCAAGAGGCATCAGATGATCAACACTGAGCACTATATTCGCTGGGAACGGGTGGCCTCAGTAAGTCAGACGCCAACGGGCATCCTGGCCGAGCTGCACCATGAACGGTTGAGCATCGACGTGATACGTGCGGACGTGCTGCGGATCAAGATCAGCCGTGGCGGTGTCTTCGACGAGCCGCCGACCTTCGCGGTGTGCGTTGACCCACTTGCCTCTCCGGTCAATTTTCACCTCGAGCAAGACCAGGAACGGGTGCGGTTAATCACCGCGGCATGCATCACATCGCTCTGGTTGAATCCATTTCGTATCGACGTGCACCGAAGCGATGGGTCGCCGGTGATCGAAACTGCCCACGATGCCGGTGGGCAGTACTGGGCGTACGCCACTTTGAACGACTCGTTCACGGTCCGGCGTCGCTGTCGCCAGGAGGATGCCATCTTCGGGTTAGGTGAGAAGTCTGGACGGCACAACCGCAGGGGCCGCGACTTCACCATGTGGAACACCGACGTATTGAGTCCATACGCGACGGTGGAGTTCATTGCAGGCAAGGCTCCTGACGATCCGCGCGGGGATTTTCGCAGCGTCGAGTTCGATCCCTATTACGTCAGCATCCCGTTCTTCTACCACCAGTCCTACCCCGATGGCCGCATGGCGGCATCCTTTGTGGACAACGGATATCGCGGCGCGTACGAGTTCTCCCACAACGAGGAGTACCGGATTGTCTTCAGCGGCGGCCAATACACCGAGTACGTCTTCGCAGGCCCGGACATGCCTGCGATCTTGGATTCCTACACCTGGCTGACTGGGCGTACCGCACCGCCACCGATCTGGTCGCTTGGCTATCACCAGTGCCGCTGGTTCGAATACACCCAGGATGCTGTCGAGGACGTTGCTCAGCGGCATCGGGACAACGACATACCGTGCGATGCCGTATGGCTCGACATTGAATACATGGACGGCTACCGCGTTTTCACCTGGAATACCGACCGGTTTCCCGATCCACCCGGGATGCTCAAACGACTTGATGAGCAAGGCTTCCGGGTGATCACGATCATCGACCCAGGTGTGAAGTTCGACCCAGGCTATTGGGTCTTCGATCAGGCAGTCGAACGTGATGTGCTCTGCCGCACCGAAGGAGGCGATCTTTACATCGGCCAGGTGTGGCCGGGCAATACAGCGTTCCCAGATTTCCTGACTGAGGAGGCGCGCACCTGGTGGGGCGAGCTCAACGCCGCGCATGTGCTTTCCGGACTCGCGGGCATCTGGAACGACATGAACGAGCCCGCCACCGGCAACATCGAAGCCTCCCCGATGCGGTTCGGTCGTGGCGAGTACTCGCACGAGCGCTATCACAACCAGTACGCACTGCTGATGGCTATGGGCACGACAGCAGGGCTGCTCGAGGCAATGCCCGAGCGGCGCACTTTCGTGCTCTCGCGCGCGGGCTTCGCCGGCATCCAGCGCTATGCCGCCAACTGGATGGGCGACAACCAGTCCCGCTGGGATCACTTGTGGCTGAGTATTGCGATGGGCTGCGGCATCGGAATCTCCGGCCAGGCTTTCGTAGGAGCCGACATCGGCGGCTTTGCGGGGAACTCAAACGCCGAGCTGTTCTTGCGTTGGATGCAGTACGGCGCGCTGACTCCCTTTTGCCGCAACCATTCCGAGATCGGCAATGTCGACCAGTACGCCTGGGCATTCGGTGACGTCATTCAAGATCACGTCCGGATAGCGATCAAGCTTCGCTATCGCTTGCTGCCCTACCTGTATGCCTGCTTCCTCAGAGCCTCGGAGACCGGCGAACCGGTGCAGCGGCCGTTGGTCTTCGACTATCAATACGATGCCACGGTCCGCGACATTGATGATCAATACCTGTTAGGGCGTGACCTGCTGGTAGCACCGGTCGTCGGCCCAGGCATCACCGCGCGACAGGTCTATCTGCCCGTGGGTGACTGGTTCAACTGGCACACCGGCGAGCTCGTCGGAGGCAGGCGATTCCTGACAGTGACGACGCCGCTGGACCGAATCTCGATCTATGCGCGCGGCGGAGCGGTCATTCCTATGTGGCCGGAGGCGCCCGACTCCACCAACGGCTATCAGCCTCTCCTGATCGAGTTACATCTGTTCGTGCCAGCGTCAGACGGCGTGTACCACTCGATGCTGCAAGAGGACGATGGGCTGACCTTCGCCGCCCTGCACGGCTCGCGGTATCGAACCAGCTTCATCGTCACGCGGGCCGGCGCCGAGCTGACACTCGATGCCGAGACAAGGGGCAACGGATACCCGGAATTCGCCAGGGAGCGTTTCCTGTTGATCTTGCATGGTGCGGCACCCGAGGAGGCCCGTCTCGACGACACCATGATCATCGGTATCGCCGGACGATTCGAGGTGCCCAATCGTGGCACCAGTTTCAGTTTCAGCTGCATGGTGCCGGAGTGAGCTTGGTCGTCCGAGTTGCCGAGCCCGCCGAATATGCCGCGGCCGGCAGAATAACGGCAGACGGTTACCGCGCCGACGATCTGCTGCGTCGTACTGACGGGATGATTGATTTCGACTACGAGGCGCAACTGAGGGACGCGAGCCGGCGAGCGCGTGAGGCTGAACTCCTCGTCGCAGTTGACGACGGCCAGGTCCTTGGCACAGTCACCTGGTGTCCACCCTCATCACCGTGGCGCGAACTGGCCACCCGCCCAGACCAGGCGGAGTTCCGGATGCTCTCGGTCCCGGCAGCCGGACGGCGGCGCGGCGTCGGGCGCGCGCTAGTCAATGCCTGTCTGGATCGTGCCCGGGCGCAGGGCATGCGTGAGGTGCTGATCTCCTCCTTGCCTCAAATATGCTGCCCATGCGCTCTACCGGGAGTTCGGCTTCGTACGCGCTCCGGAGCTTGATCACAGCCCAAAACCTCAGGTGCACCTGTGGGCCCTCCGACTCAACCTGCCGCTGTAGCCCGCGACCGTGCTGTCGGAAGAAGTCAGCCCGAGGTGGCGTCCAGGTGCTGCAACAGATCGTGCGCAGCGAGCTCGACCTCCTTGTGCCGCCATTCCGATGCGCGGTAGACGCAGGCGATCAGGGCTGTACGGTGCACGCGGCGGAGATCGCCGTATACGAACGCGTACCGAGCCTTGGTCTCGTCAGACACACCTTCGGTGAGCCCGAGATGCCAGGCCGCATATTCTTCCCAGGAATGCCGCTCGAGGAATGCGTTCTGGTCATCGGAGCGTGGCTGCACCTCGCCCCAATCGCTGTTCAATACGTACTGCCTGGCATCGATGAGCCGGCGGCAGTTCTCCACAGCGGCCTGATTCACCACATATTTCGCCACGTTGTGCCGCCTTTCAGGTTCGCATTAGAGCGCATTGATGAGCGTTTCCTGTGCAAAGCCGAGCCAGTCATACACACTCACCATGAAGCTGCGCGGGTCTTCGTCCGGAAGCGCCGCCAACTCGTCGGCAGCGGCCGCATCTTTGATGCCCAGACGAGTCGCTACGGCGAGTCGCACACTGGTCAAGGTACGCAGCCAGCTCTCAACCTCCTCGCGGGGGATCTTGAGATCGCGAGCGCCCAACTCGGTGGTCGCGAGCCGGTTGAGAACGACCCGAGCCTCGGCGACTTTCGCCGCCTTGAGGTCACGCTCAGTGAACCGCCGGAAGTCTGCCGACGCCGCCGGGTCATCGGGGTATGCGTCGGGGAACAGGCGCCTGAGCACTGGGTCCTCAAGTGGTCCAGGCTCATCAGGCTCGCCCTCGAGATCTTTGACGATCTCCTCAAACGCGTCATCAGCCTTGGATTCCGTCGCAAAGCCCTCGGGCTCGCCGTCGGAGATCAGCTCGATCAGCTGCATGATCAAGGAAGCCAACAGTTCCACCTCGTACGCACTGAGCTGCGTAACGATCACGCCTCGCCTGCGATGGAATTTCTTCATGCTTGATTGCCTCGCTCGGCAAGCTCGCTCGGCGCAGATCGCGCAGCTTTGATTGCCTCGCTCGGCAAGCTCGCTCGGCGCGGATCGCGCCTTTGGAGCCCACCTACTTCGTCGTCGCTCCGGGACGAAAAGCGTGTCCCCTCGCTCCTCCTCAGCACGGCGGGTCGCGCGATCCGTGATTCATCTGCCTCCAACAGGCTCGTGCGCTCCTGCTTCAAGTTCACTTGTCCGACTTGTCGAGAGTTGCCCAGAGGCCGTACTCGTGCATAGCGGTGACGTCGCGCTCCATCGCCTCGCGGGTACCGCTGGAGACGATGGCTTTGCCCGTGGTGTGCACCTGCAGCATCAGCTTCTCGGCCTTGGATTTGGTGTAGTGGAAATAGATCACGAACACGTGGGTCACATACGACATGAGGTTGACCGGGTCGTCCCAGACGATGGTGACCCACGGTGTTTGGGCCAGGATTTCATCGACTGGGCGCTCGGCGATAGCGGTTCCGCCAGCTGGCGTCAGGCTCTCCCCTTCGGAGTCAGGCATAAGAACCATTCTTGCAACGACCCTGAGGATTCGCGCATTGCGCTCCTTACCCTCCTCCCACTTAGCTGACTAGGCTGACGCTGTGACCGCCACGGAGACAGCTCCGGCAGTACCGGCGGCTTGGGGACCGAGCGAGGTTCCGACTACCGCGTTGCTGACGGACCACTACGAACTGACCATGGTCCGCGCTGCGCTCCGAGCCGGCACAGCAAATCGGCGATGCATCTTCGAACTCTTCGCTCGCCGGCTGCCAGA
>JBKPTR010000238.1:0-5659 GCA_046735615.1 Actinomycetota bacterium | reverse complement strand
AGCGACTGCCCCTCCAGCGGGTGACGCCGCCGCGTGACCACCACCACCGAGGTCATCCGACCGCCACCGCCGCCACATCGATAGTGGCCTCGCGGGCCGCCGCGAGGTCCTCGATACGGGTAGTGAGTCGGGGCTTCCTTTGACGAAATCTCTCATCCGGCGCTACTGGCTCGGGTGAGGAGACGCATCGCAGATAAGCGCGTCTTGGGGCTGGTCAAGGCGTTCCTGAAAGCTGGGGTGCTGTCCGAGCAGGGCATCACCCGGGACACCAAGACTGGCACACCCCAAGGCGGGAGTGCGACACGAAGGCGCACGTTGTGAGTGGATCGCGTTGGTTGGAGGTGCGGCTAATGCCGGGAACGTGATCTCGGGCCAGTGTATGGAGGCCTGTCCTCACCTTGGCATGCGTCGCTGGTAACGGCGGGGTGTGGAGCCTAAGGGAAAGCCGAAGGGCCCCCGCGCATCACGGGAGGCCACGGGCGAGAGGAAGATCGGACGGGCGAATAGGGTGAACCTTCGTTGATGCCTCGTGACTGATGGGCCCCCGCGGATGGCTGCTTGGGTGGGGGTGTAGGGCTAGCCGCTGGGAAGCGGCGGATGCCGGCGGGGACATTCCCTTCCCGTCGGGTGGACACCATCGCCCCGGGGTCAAGAAGGCGCCCACCCCGATCGGGTCTCATGCGTGTGCAACGTGGCAACCCCGTTGCGGTCCAGCCGAGGGCTGGTAGGCCGACTGTGAGGGAGGCGGAATCCCGTAGCGGGAACAGGACGGTCCAACAAGCGGAATGCCGGTGCGCCGAAAGGCGACGGGAAAGCGGCACAGGTGATCGCTCCTCCAGCGGTGGAGTCGTATAACCGGCCGGATACGGGCCCGGGTGGCCCGCCTCGAAAGAGGGCAGACGTGGACCGGGTGGGTCTGCGAGGAGAACGGATGACAAGGCGTTGGAACCGAGGGACAAGTTGGACGCTGGGACGCTGCCTGCGGGTGGGGTCGGGGCGAACGGACCTGAGGACACGGTCTTGGCGTGGGACGCTGTGGACTGGCGTGCCGCCGAGGACAAAGTACGACGGCTGCGGCAACGGATCTTCGCGGCGACGCGGGCTGGGGACCATAAGCGGGTCCGCAGCCTGCAGAAGCTGATGCTCCGAAGCTTGTCGAACACGCTGCTCAGCGTGTGGAGATGTTGTTTGCCTGTGACAGGCGTCCGCACGTGCGCGTTGGCCTATTTTGTCGGCGGTCGGTCTCCCCGGAACACCATTGCGAAGTCCTTCGCGAACTGTTGATAAGGGGTCGCGCGATGATCCGTGAGCCGTTCGACATCATCGGTCGTCCAGTCACTGTAGCCGGCGCTATGCGCGTTTGCGTACTCAGTCAAGGTATCGGCCATCCACTCGCTGAGACCCCTCGCCAGCATGATTTCCTTCGCCCTCTCAAGAGAGACGCTTACATAGCTCACTTCTCGCCCGAGGATTCCGCTCAATATGCGTGCCACATCATGGAATGAGATAGCGGCCGGACCGGTCAACGTGTACGTCTTGCCGTCATGGCCATCTTCGGTGAGAACCCTCGCCGCAACTGCGCCAATGTCGCGGGCATCGATCATTCCCAACCTGCCATCCTTTATCGGCTGATAGATCTTGCCTTGCGTGGCGACCGTCGATGCAGCCATCAAAGTGTTCTGCATGAATGACTGGGGTCGCAGCAAGGTGTAAGGCAGCCCCGATGATGCCAAGGCGTCCTCGATCACGGCGTGCTGCCTGCTGTTTCTGGCTGGGGCTTGGTGAGAGGCCTGGTGGACCGACAGTCTCACGATGCGCGGAGCCATACCTGAATTCCTCGCCGCCTGGATGACGTTGGTGGCCTGAGTGATCTGTTCAGGGTGAATGGGAGTCGCAAGGAACACCGCCGTGACCTGATCCAACGCCGGACCCAAGGTCTCGGGCTTGAGGAAGTCACCTTGAATCACCTCAACGCCTCGGCTCCTGAGCGATTGCGCCTTCGGCTCATCGTGGCTGAGCACCCGCAGATCAACATCTTCATCGCCCAGCCTGTGGAGCAGGGCACTCCCCACCCGGCCTGTTGCACCGGTGATCAGCACAAGCCCCGTACTCGCCATCTTCAGGTCTCCCAATGGTCTGTGTGCTGCTCGGGACGACAACAAGTCTCCGACACCCGCTGGACGACCTTAACTGATCACGCAGGCACGGCCCCGATTGTGAACGTGCGGCCACCGAGGGCCAGAGAACCTGCCCGGCCCGTTCAGGGCCAGCTTGCGGTCTTGGCATCACGCCAACCAGGACGCCAGCGACGATCCAAGTCCGCAAGCCGGTCCGCATTCAGGCTCCATCGCCAGTGACAGGCTCGCCCATCGGGAGAAGGATGCACGTCGCGTGCCGACCGCCTTCCGCGCCTCGGCTTCGGCGATGATGTGCTGATGGAGGCCGTGCCCGGACTGCGCCGGGCCGTCGTGCGCGAGTATCGCCGGGTCGTGAGGCCGCCGTGGGAAATACCGACAGCGCTGGTGACGAATGGTGCGCTGATGGTTGCGGCGTGGTTCCTGCTGCCGCCGCGTGCGCACGCGTTCTTGTTCAGCCTGAACGGACCGCTCGCGTTCCCGGTGATCCTGGCCTCGTGGATGCTGGCCGATACCCCTGCGACCAACGTCATGGGCTCGAGCCCCGCCTTGGCGCTGTCAGTTCTGAAAGACCAAGCTGCGTATTGGCGATGGCTGGCCGCTCGGTGCATTGTGATCGGCTCCCTGATCGGGGTCGCGTGCGCCGCCGGGGTGATGTATGTCGGCGTGGGCCACTATCCCTGGAGCGAGATCGTGTGGGCCTGTGCGCTCGTCGCCTTTCTGCCGGTCGGAGTTCTTCCGGTGGCCGCCTGGCTCGGCATCGTGTTCCCCTACCATCCGCGCTCCCTGCGTTGGCGCTGGCAGCACCGCCGAGCCTGGCGTAGCCACTTGCGGTGGGTAGTGCTTGCCTTCGCGCCCTTCTTCTACGTGCCGTTGATCGGACTCGCCATCCTGAGCCCAGGTGTGCAGCTCGCTCGGTCCATCAAGCTGCCTGGCCAGCGGCTCACGCCGGCCCAGTTCGGCATCTCAGCGGCTGTCGTCTGCGCAACAGCAGTCGTCGCTGCCGCCATCGGTCTCTGGGTCGCGCGTCGACTCCTGGCCTGGCGGACCACCCACCTGGCCGCTTACCTCGCGAGCACCGAGAGCGGCTAACCAGCAGGCCGATCCCAGCCCGAACGCACGACAGGCCAGCAATGCGATCCGACCCGACCGGATTGCGTGTTCGGGGCCAGTCAGGTTCTCAAAGTCGGAGCCCACCTCATCGAGATGGCCCGGCGAACTGCCTGCCAGCAGACTGCGGACCACGGCCGCTCACGATCCGAATGAGACTTTTTACGTGGCGCGGTGGACGTTCCCCTTCTGACTTATCCGGCGCCCGCTGGGGTCCGGCTACGGGATGCTGCTTCGCCCGATGATCCTGCCTCCCATTTCGCCACGATTTGCAAACCAGGCTCCGGTACCCGGGCAGGCTTGCCGTCCTGTGGGCATTGCTCATGTACCGCCAAAGGATCGCCTGGGAGGACTACTGGACTTTGCGGGAGCGGCTTGAGCAGGACGAGGTCGACAGCGACCCTGATGATGACAAGCTCGCCGCCCAGCTCGGCTCCATCAAGTGGGGGATCGCTTCCCGTGGACGGATCAAGATCGAATCGAAGGACGATATGCGCAAGCGAGGCTTGCCATCACTTCATCACGCAGCCTTCCGGCATCTCATCCAGGCTGTCGAAGAATAGTGCGATACGGCGGCTGTCGAACAATTGAGCGGTCCGGGTCCCCGATCGCCCGCGGAGCGAGTGCCCTGGAGCGTCTGGTCATGCCGCTCCAGGGCTCTCGTGCACTCCAAACCCGCTGATTGGACTCCTCCGACCGGAGGCAGTGATCACGCGTTTACACATGCTGACCTACGCCAAATTCAGTCCGGGGGAGATCAAGATCAGCGCCGCGATGATCGCTTCCGCTCGGCGCGGGTCCGTCGCGTTGCTCGGATGTAGGCGTTTGCGGCCGGGTGGAACATCAAGATCAGTGCCGCGATGATCGCTCCCAGGTGCACGAGCCGGCTGGCCGCGAACAGCACCGACCCCAAATCCGCGGCTGCCATGGCGTCGGCCAGCGATCCTCCCTCAGCGAGCCAGGTGACTGGCCCGGTCACTAGCGACAGGGTCCCGAACCCGCCATATAGCACCGCCAAGGCGATACGAGCCCAGTTCCTGCCCTGGCGCAGCCGTGCGGCCAGGTACACCAGTCCGGTGAAGGCCAGCAGCCTGACGGCGACGCCGACGGCAACCTCGGCCGCCGAGCCGACCTCCCCAGCAGTAGCCTCGACCACGACCAGGATCGTCTCGAACAGGCCTGCGGCGACGGCGAGGAGCCACAGGAAGAAGGAGGCCCGGAGCTGCCTGGGCTGCCTGGCCGCAGCGGGGAACGACACCGCGCTCTGGCCTGGACCGCCCGGCTCGAACAGCCTGGCCGCAACTACTTCGGTAGCAGGTTCACCGCGGAGGTTAGGAGCTGTGATGCCCTTAACATTCCTCGATTGGCGTCGAAGCCACCATGAGGCTATCGGGCCAATTCGAGATCGGGTTATCCCTACCGGATCGCTACATGGTGAAGTGCATCGCCGCGGGAGGCGACCCAGCCACAACGAAGGTGGCCGAGTTGGCCGAGGGCAAACCGGTCACCGTCGATGCAGACGACTCGGTGGAAGAAGCGCTGCGGACCATGAACGAACACGGCGACGTCGCCTCCCGGTCATCGATGGGCACGAACTGGTCGGCATCGTCAGCCAGGCCGACGTCGCCCGGAACCTTCCCGAGGACAAGATCGGCGACCTCGTAGAAGCGATCTCGTCGGCACCATCGAACAGCTGACCGCCCCGCAGCGGCCGCCCTGATGAAGACCAGGAAATAGAGCTCAAGCGGCCCGAAACACAGCTTGAGAATCCCGTTGATCGCACCTTGAGCGCCGATCAACGAGACGACGTAATGACGTCGCCCGTGCCCGCAAAGCGGTCGGCCTGCGGACATGTCGCAAGGGGACCTGTGCCACGACCGGTGGATCTGCCATCGGCCGGTGCGCTACGAATGACCTTTCGTTTATTTGCGTCCTGGATGGAGCCGGTCTGACACCCCGGTGCCTGGACTCGACGGGCAGCAGGCCAGATCGGTTCGCCGCAGCGCCTGTACAGCTTCCCACTACTTACGATGCGCGTGCGTCCAGCGCGTCGAGCACAGCCAGCTGCGCACGGCAGTAAAGCCGAGCAGCTGAGCCGCGGCCGAGGCATTCGACACTGCGAGGAGAGTGGGCGCGGACGCGATGGCGCTGCACTCCTACGATCGCGACATGAAGACCAGCAGCCCGAAGGCTCGCCTCATCATGATCAACCGGGTTCAGGCGCTGGTCCTCGCTTTCTTTCTGATGGCATGGATCAGCCTTGTCGCGATTCTCGTTGCGGCACCGGAAGTGTATGAGCGAAGACTGCGGTCGCTGCCTGGCGCCCAGCGCATCGTCGACGTCGTCTTTGTCGTAGCGCTCACGGCGTTCATCGCGTTTCTTTCGATCGGCGTACTCCGGCGATGGCGATGGGC
>JBKPTR010000237.1:0-6753 GCA_046735615.1 Actinomycetota bacterium | reverse complement strand
CGACCTCGAGCTTCGTGCCCTCGCCCAGCTGGGATTCTCGCGGGTCTCTGGCGGTGAGGTCGACGAAGGTCTAGCACAACTGGACGAGGCGATGGCGGCGGCCACGAGCGGTGAGCCAGCAAGCCTTGAGACATTTGCAGATGTCTGCTGCACGATGATGCTTGCGTGCGAGCGGGCGGGTGACATCGAACGTCCGCAGCAGTGGAGCGCAGTTCTCGAGGATTTCGTCAGGAAGTACGACCCCGCGGTGCTCCTCGCTTTCTGCCGGACGTGCTGTGCGGATGTCTTCACCGCCAATGGGCGGGTCGACGCCGCGGAGACGGTACTGGTCGCGGCGATCCAGGAGTTGAGGGCTGCCGGTCAGCGATCTCGCTGCGTCAGCCCAGCTGCCCGTCTTGCCGAGATTCGGGTGCTTCAGGGCCGATTCGACGAGGCCGAGGAGCTTCTCGCGGGGTTCGATGGGGAACCAGGCACGACCCGGCCCGCTGTCGCGCTCAGGCTTGCGCGCGGCGAGCCCGAACCTGCGGCCGCCCTCCTCGACAAGCGGCTTGACGAGGTCGGGCGGACCAGTCTGCTCGCCGTTCCTTTCCTGGAGCAGCTTGTCGATGCGCGGATTGCCGAGGGACGGCTGGAGGAGGCAGGCACGGCTGCGGACGATATCGCCGCTATCGCGGGACCGTCCGGCAGGGAACGTATTGCTGCAGCGGCCGCCTTTGCACGCGGACGCGTGGCGAGTGCACGCGGCGACGCCGCTGCCGTTTCTGAATTGCAGAAGGCCGTCAACGGCTTTGCGGCGCTCGGCCTTCGACTGGATGTCGCACGCTCCCGGCTCGCACTTGCGGGAGCGCTTGCCGCAAGCTCGCCCGAGATCGCAGTCGACACGGCACGTCAGGCTCGAAACGAATTGGAAGCGCTCGGCGACAGCCGCGAAGCGGACATCGCAGCGGCACTACTGCGCGCGCTCGGAGCGAAGGGTCGTGCCGGCCCGCGAGCCGCCGGCCTGCTCACTCAGCGGGAGATCGAGGTGCTGCGGCTTCTCGGAGAAGGCCTGACGAACTCCGAGATCGCAGCGCGGCTCTTCATCAGCCCCAAGACCGCTGAGCACCACGTGAGCCGGATATTCGCCAAGCTCGGCATGACCAAGCGCTCAGAAGCTGCCGCGTACGCGGTTCGACACCTAGCGGCCGAATAGGGAGTTTGCCCCTACTGCCAGGGCGCTGGGCGCGCGATGCTCGGGGCAAACGACACAGGAGGACGACATGTCAGAGCAGAACAAGAATCTGGTCCGGCGGTATTACGACCAGGTGATCAACGGTCGAGATCTGGACGCGGTCGGCGACTACTTCGCCGATGAGCGGACCGCCGGTTGGGTGCGGAAGGGGTGCTTCTCTTTTTTCGAGGCATTCCCCGATCTCCACGTCGCTCTTGATGAGCTCGTCGCGGAGGGTGATCGTGTCTTCCTCCGCTCGACGATGACCGGCACCCACGACGGCGAGTTCCAGGGCATTCCCGCGACAGGACACCACATCGCGGCCGAGTCTGCCGAGGTGTTCCGGATCGCCGACGGCAAGTTCGTCGGTTACTGGTGCATGGTGGACGGCGCGGGCCTGATGCGTCAGCTCACCGAGGAGCCGCTGGCCGCGCGCGCGTAGCCACTGAGCACGCTCACAGAGTGCTCGGCTCGCGCAGTTTCACGACGTTCAGCATGGCGGCTGGACCGCCTCCGAAGGATGTGAGCAAACGACGCGCCGGCCCTGGTAGTCGAGGCAGCAAGTAGATTGCCTGGGCGGTCGCCCACACCTGCAGACGTGAGCGTGGAATCAGGGTCTTGAGGACGGAGGGTCCGATGGTCTGGCTGTGCCGGACCGCGGGCCGCAGCGCCCGCTCATACGCCGCCAGCCCTCGGAGGTGATCGCCGCTCGCTGCGGCCAGTTCGGTGGCAAGGACGTAGGCGCCGACTACGGCGAGGCTCGTGCCGCCGCCGACCGCAGGGCCGGGAGAGTAGCCGGCATCTCCGACGAGTGTCACCCGACCGCGGGTCCAGGTGTCCATGACGATCGTGCTGATCGAGTCCAGATACAGGTCGTCAGCCTTGTCCAACTCAGTGAGCAGGCGGGGCATCTCCCAGCCCATGTCGCCGTACAAGTTGTGGATCAGTCTTCGCTGCGCGGCTGGATCGTGGCGGTCATAATCGTGTGGCGCACGAGTCCGCCACAAGAGCAGCACTCGGGCCTGGCCAGTCTCGCGAACCGGGTAGATCGCCGCGGTCCGGCCAACATCAGCAAAGCCCAGCATCTGTTGCTGAAGGTCGAGATGGTTGGGCGCGGTAAACACGGCAAGATAGCCGCCCAGAAAGTGCAGGAATTGGTATTCGTCGCCGAATGCCAGGCGGCGAGTGATCGAATGCAAGCCGTCTGCGCCGATCACAAGATCAAATGTCCGGGGCGGGCCGTGCTGAAAAGTGACCTCGATCGCCTCGTCGGTCTCCCGCAGAGTCGAGATCGAATTGCCGAACAGGTACTCAATGTCGGTGCGACCGGCTTCATAGATGATCTCGGTCAGGTCACCACGCATGATCTCGATATGCCGTTCAGACACGCCCTCGGACATCAACTCCGCCGAAACGTCGACTGGGCGATGGCCTTCTCGCAGGTAGGAGATGATCTCGGTGCGGGTGCGAGCGTCCCGAACCTGCTGCAGAACACCCATCCAGTCCATGATCTGCACCGCTGGGCCGAAGAGGTCAACAGCGTGGCCGCCTCCACCGAACCGCAGCTCGGCAGTGCGCTCCACGACAGTGGGCTGGAAGCCGACCCGGTGAAGCCAGTAGGCGAGCACCGGGCCGGCGACACTGGCACCGGAGATAAGTACAGTGCTCTGGACCACATGCGGAGCGTAGCCGCCAATGTGGGGTGAACCTGTCGAAGCTCAACGAGTCAATGTGGGCTGAGCCTGTCGAATTACCTAGTCAATGTGGGCTGAGCCTGTCGAAGCCTGCAAAGCTGCGCCCTCGACCAGCTCAGGAAGCCCGGGATGGCACCGGCATCGGCGGTCCTGCATGTTGCGCATCGTAGAGGCATTGGACTAGGTGGTCCAAACGCTGCCGGTAGCGCCGGAACGCACTGACGCCCCACTTTCTCGCTCCCGCCTCATCGATAAATGGGCCGTGAGCAAGGCAAGTGGGGCGTCAGCCTAAGACGAGGACAGTGGCTAGGCCTGGGTGTGCCTCGTTCTACTCCTCACCATGATCATGTCTGCGAGGATGACCAATACGGCGGCGACCGCGATGGCGATGAGCCAGCGGACCCAATCGATGCCTGGGCTGCCGTTGCCGCCAAACAAGATGTAGATGTACCAGCCGATGATGACACCACCGATGCCACACAGGATGGTGAGCCAGAGCGGGATGTTGTCCCGAGCGCTCGGAGCAACAAACTTGCCGAGCAGGCCGATGATGATGCCCGCGACAATCACTCCGATGATCTCCATGTATTCCTCCTAGCTTCAGCTGGTCGCCCGATGCGACAGCCGCCTATGAGCTTTACCCCCATTTTGCCCTTCATACCAAGCGCAATGTTGCAGATTCATTGCAGGAAAGTGATCGAAAGCGAAGCATTAGGAGCACACACGGTACCTCTGGTAACAACTTGTTGCGCAAGAGCAGCGACTGCGACCACCTGCTTAGCGGCTGGCCGGGGGTGCATTGCTTTCAGGGGAGGGGCTATGACCAACGAAGTCGACGACTGGTTTGCCGAACGCCAGCACCCACTGACGGATGCCATGCAGGTCGCCCGCAAGCTGATCTTGGACGCAGACCCCCGGGTAACTGAGTCGATCAAGTGGAAGACGCCGACATTTTCGTACAACGGCACCATCCTCAGCTTCAACCCCTCAAAGAAGTTCGTCAGTCTGATGTTCCATCGGGGCGCAGAGATCAAGGGCGACTTCTCGCACCTCGAGGGGGATGGACGCCTGGTACGCGTAATGCGATTAGCGGACGTCAGCGAGGTAGACGCTGCACGAGACGAGATCCAGGCTGTGATCCGCGCCTGGTGCAGCGCCCACTAACTCCCGAGGACAACCACCAGGATGAGAGGCGTTACTTCAGCTTGGTCCACTTGGCGGTCGAGACCGCGCCCTTGTCGTTGATCACGAAGATCCGGTAGTAGCCCCGTGGCGCCAGGCTCGAGGTGGCGTTGATCGTGATCTTGCCGTCGGCGTACGTCAGTGGAATCTGGCGCTGATTGGCGTCGAAACCATGGGTCGGTGACGGGGCACTCATCATCACAACACGTGTCACGTCGCTACTGACATTGATCGAGTAGGTCTGCCCGTACGTGATCTCTGCCGGCACATCACTCAAAGTCGGCCGCTCGCCGTTGAACATGTACGGCGGCTCGAACCGCAGCACGGTGTCGCTTCGGGCCTGCCCCTTCGGGTTCGATGAGAGGCTGATGACGCTGCCGTCGTCTGCCAGGTAAGCCATCGAGTGATACAGCCGATGCTCGCCATCGGGCAGTGGGTTCATGGCCGTCCACGACTTCGCGGTCGCCGACTTCAACAGGCTCACCGTCTGGCTGGCATTGGCGATCTTGTTGGCGGAACCGCCACCGAGCTCCAGAACGCTGCCGTCGGGCAGGTTCACGCAACTGACGTACGCCTTAGCCGCCCTAAGCGAGGGGCCCGACTTGAACGTCGGTGTCGACGAGCTATCCAGATCAATCACATTCGTAGTCGAGGTCGCTGGCCAGCCGCCGCCCATGACCATGATCTTTTGTCGCCGAATGCTGCCGAGCCAGCAGGAGGTGCCGAAGCCGCGCTGGGTGGGCTTGGTCAGATCATTGACTTTCTTGTATTTGTTGCCGTTGAACGGATCCCAGAAACCTGGGTGGAAGTAGCCCTGCGAGCTTTCGGTGTCTTCCGCGGGCTTGGTCCATCCCTCACCTGTGAAGAAATACTTGGCATTAGCCGTAAGGAAGATGTGCGGATACAACGGGAACTCGCGGTTGCCTGGCCTTGGGTTGTACTTCTTGGTCCACGGTACGTAGACCTCCGATGTCGCCGAGTTCTTTCCGCCCGCGTCAAATCCACCGACGATCAAGGCGTAGCCGCCGCGGGTATTGATCACGCTTGGGTACCAGCGACCGTCGTACATATTCGGTTGCTTCTTGAAGCTCTCGGTTTCGAAGTCGAAGGTGTAGAGCGCCTTCGAGCCCTTCCACGGCGACGTGGAAGTCTTGTAGCCTTTGGTACCGCCCGCGGCGATGCCCTGGCCATTGCTCATGAGCATGTGGCCCGCACAGAACATGTCATCTGGAACATTGTCGAGCTGTCGGAGCGAGCCGGTCGTCGGCTGCCAGACATAGGCCTTAAATGTGCCCGCTTCAAAGACGTCGGAGCTGTTGCCGGATCCGGCTATCAGGAGAATCTTGCCGCGTGGCCCCATGATCAGGTGGTACGCGTTAGATCCCGGGGGCAGCGTCGGCAGCTTCGTCCAACGGCCGCCCTCAGTGCTGGCAAGTTTCTGCAGGTCGGATGCGCTATCCGGGTCGGTGGCTGTGGTTTTGACAGGCGAGTCCACCTCGGCATTTGCGGTAGCCGCTTTAGCCGACTTCGCCTCAGTGCCAAGCGGTGCCTGCGGATCAATGAGCTGCTCCTGGTTTTTCGCGGTCCGCTCCTGGCTGTCTTTGGCGTCGGCCCCCCCTGCACCACCAAGCAAGAGGGCGCCAGCGGTCAGTGCGGCCACCACAGCGCCGAGCATGGGTGTATGCAGACGCGCTTTCGGCATTGTTGCAAGCCCCCCGAGCATCAAGCGCGGCCACGTAGAACAGCGGCACACGCGTTTAAGTTTCAGGGCATTCAACCAAAGAACGCGCAGTCTCGACGCCGACATGCCGAAAGGTAATGAGCCCTTTGCACCGCCAGTGATCCGAACCCACCTTCGACTCCGTATTAGGTGTATGAAGGTCCGGCGCAACAGCCCCCATCACTTGTCGCCTCGGGGAGCTGGCGTGATGTACCGGCTTACCGTCGACATTGGTGTCGCATTCACCTCAGCGAGCTATGAGATGGCTGAGGGGTCTGAGGTGTTGCGGCTGAGCCCGTACACCGTAAATCTTCCTTCTGCACGCTTCCTGGCTGATGACGGGCTTCGCATTGATCGGCTGGCGGAGACCCTCCGCAGCATTGTCGAGACCGCCAGGCAACAGCTCGGAGAGGAACCGGCGTCGGTCCAGGTGATCTATCCTGCGAGCTGGCAGTCTGGCCAGCTTCTGCAGCTCTGGGAGGCCTTGGTTCTCGCCGGAATTCCCGATGCGATAACTCAGGTTGCTGCCGAACCGAAACCGTCGGCGTCGCCGCCTTCGGTTGATGATGTGCAGTTGCCGGCCAAGACCACGCTGCTTCCGGCGAAAGCCGCACCCAGGGTGAGGCCCGGATGGCTCGTCGCTGCAGCTGCGGCTGCGGTTGGCGCGGGGTGGTGGCTGGCATCCTTGCCACCGGTGCTCAGCGGCCAGGCCCGATCCCGGGCGACGCTGACTCGCCGACGGAGACAGCGGCACCGACAAGAACACCGGACCAAACACGAGAACCGGGTGTGGACCTTCCGATTGCTGAGCCGCTCGCGCCGCATCGATTCGTGGTTCCACGTGGCCGGGATGACGCCACTCAGCTCAACCTGGCAAGCGTGTCCGGGGTAGTCCCGCCGCGCACGCTGCCGTCGTCAGTGGGAGGCCGCAACTCCTGGCCGGTCCT
>JBKPTR010000236.1:0-5316 GCA_046735615.1 Actinomycetota bacterium | reverse complement strand
GCACGCTCAACTCTCTGGTGGGCTGTGACCACCTCCTCCAGCGGCAGGCGCGCCGCAATCACCGGTCTGAGTTCGTCGGCGGCGAGCAAGGCGAAAAGGCGCGCGAGATCGTCCCGGTACCAGTCAGGGTGCTTTTTCTTCGTCCGTCGTGTGTCATAGAACGCGACGTGCTTCCGCTGTGGTGGCAATGACCACAGCCACAGCCGAATATTCTGCGACAGGACGTCCAGGACAGGATTACTGCCCCGCTTAGCCGCTTCATAGTAGCCGTAGGCTACGACGGTCCCGCCTTTGTGCACCGCCCTCACCGAACGCTTGAGATGAGCTGACCCCATTGGGTCAAAAACCGCGTCCACGCCCGCATCCTCAGTGAGGGTTGCGATGCGTTCGACGAAGTCTTCGGCGCGATAATCGATGGGCGTGGCCCCCAGACGTTGCACGAGACCGTGTTTGGGCTGCGAGGCCGTGCCGTACATCTCTAGCCCTGCTAGGTGTCCCAACTCGAGGAAGGCGGTGCCCAGGCCACCGGCCGCCCCGTGCACCAGGATCCGCTGACCAGCTGCTACATGTGCGACGCGGTGCAGCATCTGGTAGGCGGCGACGTAGTTGAACACCAGCGTCACCGCCTCACCGGGATCGACTCCCTCGGGCACGGGATACAACTCCTGCACCGGCAGGACGATGTACTGGCTGTAGCCCCCATAGAAGGTAAGGGCTGCGACAGCCTGACCGGCCTCCACCCCCGAGGCGTCAGGGCCCAACCACTCCACTACGCCGACAATGGCGTAACCGGGAGTGAAAGGCGGCCGAGGGCCGCCCGGATAGCGCCCGCGTCTGATGTTCACATCGGAGAACCCCACGTCGGCAGCCAGGATCTTGACCAGTACCTGCCTGCTGATTGGAGCAGGCAGCTCGTCCTCGACGATCTGCAGAACCTCGGGCCCCCCAGTGTGACGAACCACCACATGCCGGTATTTCATGACTTGATCCTCCCTTAGCTCGAAACCGTTTCGACACGGCCGTTTGGAGGCGTACTCGTCCTGTCTCGAGCAATTCTTTGAGTTTGGCCACTGACCCGCCCGGCGGACGGCAGCAGGGGATCGCGGCGGGCCGTCGCGATCAGCCAGCGCGGCTCCCCCTATCGACGTGGACGCTAACCCTGAGAAGGGTGGCGTTACGGTCACTGTCTCTGTGGGGGAGACGGAAATCCCCATCGAATCGATCACGGCTGGACTGAAGGGCGGAGAAGAGGACAAGAACGCGGGCCTGTGCGCCAGTGGAGTTATCCAGACAAGCTGCACGCCTGCCGACGAAGCGAGCAATTAGAGCACCGCTACGCCGCAGTGGCAGCCGTATACGGACTCACTCACGTTCATTACCGAGATGCTGGTGGACAAGATCATCATCGAGCGGCACCCGAGCAAGATCGAAAAGGACGGCAGGCGCGCCACTACCTCATCCGCGCCATCCCATACCAAGATCCTCAGCAAGAGGCTGAGCGCCTCAAGGCGGTGCACGAGGCTCGGGTCAAGATCGTCCCCAGGGTCTGAGTGCACAATCAACAGATTTCCCGCGAAGAGAATTCTGAGCACGCCCGCTTCGCTGCGTCGATCACCGCGGCACCCAGGGAGCTGCATTACTCGCGGCCTCAGTCAGTCACCACCTCGCTCGGCTGGAAGCGGAGAACCGGTGCCAAGCCGCTGCAGCGCGTCGGTCGCGGCGGCCCGCTAACCACGACCGGCGCGCTCCCGGCCGAGCGTGCCATTGAGATCATATGGCGCCGCGGCGACTTGGCCGCGGCGGAATCGAAGGACGAAATCTACCGTGCGGTGATAGGTCAGCCGAGGGAATCTGTCGACCGGTCACCTGGGAAGGTGATCAACAGGTTGCGCGCGAAGAGAGTTTCTGGGCACGCGGTCCGTGACCGGACACTCGCCCTACCTCACCGGCGTCAATCTCCGGCTGCCCGACGATACCCGCGGGACTTCCACGCTCACGATGAGCAGCGTCGCCGCAATGGCGTACACGGCATCGGTGAAGAAGACGAAGCGGTCGAACTCAATGCCGCGCCATGATCACCGCAGTACCACGGGGACGAAACCGATTCTTGATCAGCATGACGTCGAGTAGTGTGGTAGCGGCCAGGAACATCATCATTGCGCCGACGCCGTCATGAACGCCTGGTCCATCCCTGGGGTGAAGTAGTCTCCCACCACGGTCGGGTGAGCAGGCCGAAAACACTAAGCGTCAGCCACCACACGACCCGCTCGACCCTCGCGGTTGCCGTCGACGACAGACCACGAGCGCACAGAGCAGCCCGGCCACGAAACCGGCAACCAGACCCGGCCGTAGCTGAGAGACACCGTCATCGGATCCGACCAGTCGAGCAGTGGTTGTAGTACGCACGCAGCAGGTACGGCCCAGGCTCGTGTGAGCGGCGAGTCCAGGTCTTCTTGGCCATCGGGGGCGGCGTGCCTGGCTAGCGCGTGCAGTTGGCCAACCGCGCTGCCAACCGCGGTGAGGAAGAACCATTCTGGCGTCGCAAACACTGCGTTACACATACCCAAGCAGTCACTTCAGGACCGGGCTTCCCGTCCAATAAACGGCCTCGGTTCGCGTTCGCACCGCTCGCCGAGGCCTCGACCGGAAGGACCCGGCCGTGTCCACATCATCGCGCATCGAGTTGGCTGCCGGCCAGATCACCCCAAGCGGCGACACAGTCCGAATGGAGTTGATCCGTCCAGCCGACAACCTGCCGGCAGTGCTGATCACCTGGCCGGCCGCATCAAGCGTCACCAATGCCGACCCACGAGGCCTAGCGAACATAGCGACTGCGGTGGTCCGCATCATGGCCGAAGCACAAGGACGACTAGCAAAGATCAGGTCGAAGCGATATGAAGGCTGACTTGTACTGGAGCGCCAGCCTGACCCCCTCCTCGCTGTTACAAACGGGCGTAGATGGTCCATGCCCCGGTGTGTCGCTTGCTGAGATCGAGGCTTTCCTCGAAGCCACAAGTGATCATGAGGCCGGCGCGACCAGTGTGGTCGTCGGACTCCCTGGTGTTCAAGATCACTTGGCCGGCAGTGCCGACCATGTGTGAGCCTCGACGCTTCGCCGACACTGAGAGCGTCAATTGTTTGACGACTCGATGGTTGGGCGAGTGGCCTTCCAGTCGAAGCCACCACCAAGAATCGAAACACACGAAAGGAGAAATGATCATGACCAAACTGTGCGAGCAGTGCGCGCATTGCTCGATCGGCGTCACGTCCTGGCGTCAGTTGCAGAATGAATCCGTCCTCTAGTAGATCTGATCGTTCTCGGCCACGTAACGCGTCTGGTGGATTTGTCGTACCAGCTTCCACTGTCACGTGGCCACCAGTCTCGGGGCCGTTGAGCTTCAAAGCGGGGCAGGAGCACAGCCGATCAGACAGCCCTCATCTCGAGATCTCGCCTTTTCGAACGTCACGATCAAGCGGTGGCACCTAGCGACAGCAAGCCTAGACAGTTGCCGCTGACTAGGGGTAACGTCAGGTCTTCAACCAGAAAGCGGCCGGTGGCCGGGAGCCTAGCCGCTCCACGGCCCTGCAGGCTACTGGAGGAGGAAGATCGTGACAGAGGGTCCTTCGATCAATGTTGATGAGTTCCGCCATCGCCCCGTCAACGAGATTGCAGCGATTCTGCCAAACAAGGAAGCCGTCAAGGCCGCGATCAAGGATTTGGAGACTGCCAACGTCGACATCTCGACCATACGGGTGTTACACGGCGAGAAGGGTGTTCAGATTCTTGATCCAACCGGCGCGGAACACGGCCTCGGTACGCACATTGTGCGCTGGCTACAGAGGTTGGGATACGACCGGAACATCCTTGACGTCTACGAAGAGGCGTTGGACAAGGGCGAGTCGCTTATTACGGTGCCCTGCGACCCCGCGGATAGCCGCCCTTTGGGCCGGTTAATGCTCCCCTATGGCGCACACGGGATCATTTACTTCGGCCCCGGCACCGCTGAGACGTTAACGGCACCCTAACTCGCAGATCCGATCAGCCATCATCGGTGGGCATGGTTCCCCACAGCTGCAGCTCAAAGCGGTTGACCATTGAGTCCGAGTGGGCTGGAAGCGTCGGCGCCGGGCGTCAACCCCTTACCCGGACAGCGAAGACTAGGGCCCACATTGGTGATGCCGGCCCCTGGGTCTGAGTCCGGCCCTCGGCCCTCGGCCCTCGGCCCTCGGCGATGGCTGGCGAATATGGCACGCGACCGGCCGGTAGCATCCATCTGTGGCTGGCATTGCTCTTCCTCAGGCAAACCAACCGCCTCACGAGCTCTCGAGGTGATCCGCTCCGTGAGAGTCGAAGGGTCGCTGCCGCGGTAGGTGATCCGCTCGGGCCACCTCACGATCAGATATTCCACATCCAGAGCGCGGAGGGCCGCGGTCAGATCTTGCCGGGTCAGGCCGAGCTCGTCGATCAACTGCTCGGTGTCAACTGGAGCGATGCCCTGCTCTCTGCTATCGCAGTGAGCACTGGAAGATCACGTGAGTACCAGGTGTCATTAAGCACTGTTTTCAACCTCCTGCAATCTTCGCCGGGCCGAACAATAGCTTGAGCGCAGCCTGCATCCGTTGTCGCAGCAGCACCCTCTGGTTGGCGGTCGCACCGTCGCCGGAACGTGGCCTGACATACGCCACCGACGACAGCTCGCGCCGAGGGCCAGCCCACACGCTCCGAACCAGCTGAGACACCCGGAGAACCGGCCTCGCGGTAGCCCATTCCACCGACAGCCGGCTGTCCTGTCCGCGTCCATCGGAATCGGGCGGGATGTTCTCCTGTCCGGGTTGTCGTCACAGCCATCCTTTGCGCTTAAAGATGATGTGAGACCAAAGCGAGGATGATGATAATGATCGGTGTTGAGGCTATGAAGTCCGCTGTCGTCTCAAAGCCGGGTAGGGCACGTTCTGACCGAGAAGCCTGTCACTGCGGTGGGCACGGCAACGATCGCGACCCACGCGGTGATCCGGCCATGTCCTCAAGGGATGAGCGTTGGCTCGCTGCTTTCAGAGGCCAATGCTTTGGGCGTCCTGTTCGGGGTCAGCCGGGCACTCCACATAACTGCTGTGCTCACAGCCTTGGTGTGGATGTTCGTTCCAGCGGCCAATGCTTATTTCCGGGAGAAGGGCGCTTACTTCCGGGCAAAGAGTGCTGGCAGATTGCGCTCCTATGCGCTGAATCGCGGGAGCCTAGCGCTGCTCGAGACATGCATGACGCGACAGATCACTCCGCAGTGATGTTGAAAAGTTCGGCGTAGTTGCCGACGAACA
>JBKPTR010000235.1:0-18844 GCA_046735615.1 Actinomycetota bacterium | reverse complement strand
GGGATAAATGCGAGCCGGGTGCGCGGGTTCGATGATCACTGCGACCCGCCGTGAGACGCCGGTGGTGAGAGCTGCGCCATGTAACACCATCCAGATACCGCTTCGAGAGAGCACTCGTGCGACCGCGACCTCGCCGGGGCGGTTGCGCCCATCACCGGTCCGTAACGCCTGCCCAGCAACGGCGAGCACCGCGGACGGGATTTGCCCAGCGTCCCAGTCTCCATCGGGCAGGTCTGTCATCCAGCGTGAGACACCCGGCGTGGCTGTCTCGATCTCCCACCGCTCGGTGATGATCAGCAGCCCCGGGGCGTCCAGATCCTCCGGATCAGTCGCCTCACCCAACAGCAAGGCTCGCCGGGCGCCGTCGGCCAGGTGGGTCGCAGCGGCTTGCAGGAACGACTTCTCGGACTCATTGAACAGTGGCCGATCCGGTTCGCGGTAGAGCCCTAGAACCCCCCAAACCGGTCCCGACTTAGACCGTAGGCGGATCAGCAGTTCCTGATCACCACCCATGATCATGTTGCGTTGCCAACGCCTGGTGCCAGAGGGATCGCCACCTGCAGCCTCGTGCAGCGTGCTGAGGCCAGACGTTGAGCGCAGCACTTCGTTGATCTGGTTGACGTCTTCGTTGTAGTACTCGCCCGCCAGCCATTCGGCGGGGAACTCGGTCAGCCCTTCTTGGACATGGCTCGTGATCAAAAGCGATGCCGGATCAACGGTGTACCAGCAGGGTGTCATGTAGTGCGGTACGAACTTGGCGATCACCTCGGTAGCGGAATGCCACAGGCTGACCAGGTCGGTGGGCTGTCCGGCGAGGGCGGCGATTCGGTCGACGCCCGGCTGCCACACCGGTGTTCTCATTTCGTCAGCTTAGGTATCGTCGAGTGTTGGGCGAAATACCAGATATCTGGAATGGTGCCGCCCAGCTTCGGCACCTAGCGTGACTGCCATGACTCAACAACTGGATGTACGCGTCCTTGGTGCACACGAGGGACTGGTCCTTCCGAGTGTCGGGCATCTGAGAAATCGGTTCATGATCGACAGCACTGGGACGGACGGCCGATTTGCGCTGCTGCAACACATCTTCGAGCCAAAGGCGCTTGCCGCGCCCATGCATCGGCATCACGATGAGGATGAGTACACCTACGTGTTGTCGGGCCGGATCGGTGCAGTTCTTGGGGGGCAGGAGGTATTCGGCGGCCTGGGCGATTTGATCTTCAAGCCGCGAGGTCAGTGGCACACGTTTTGGAATGCCGGCGACGAACCGGCAGTCGTCATGGAGATCATCTCCCCGGGCGGCCTCGAAGAGTTCTTCAAGACGTTCGGAGAGCTGACCATGCCTGTGGATCCCATGGAGCTCAAGGAAAAGGCGTCCGCGATCGCTCACGTCGACATTGACCTGGACGCTACCTTCCCGATCATCCAGCGGCATGGTCTGGTTTTTTAGAAGGACCTATGCGGCTATGGGCCACACGAGTTTGTGACTTTCGGATTAATTTGCGAGGAAGCCAAAATGGGGATTGCTCAAACTTCGAGGGACTGGGTCGGCGAGGTGCTCGTACGGGCACCGAGGAACGGGCCGCCAAGATCATCTAACTAGTCAAGCTATTCACTGGAGCGACCTCTGCAGTTCCGGTTCATGCTTGACCATCGGGTTCGGGTAGCTGCTTGGCAGGTTTGGGAGGCGGTTCCGGTTCCTGCGCGCTTACAACGTGTGCGAGCTCTCGTCGTCGGGAAAGAGATCATCCATCGCGACCGCTCCGCGAGTCAGCACTGGACGTAGCTCCTTGCGGTACACGAGTTCGGTGACCCGGGTGTTGGCATGGCCGACGAGGTGAGCGATGTCTTCGATCGGCATCCCTGAGCTGGACAGCAGCGAGACGAAGCTGTGCCGCAGCTCTCTCGGTGTCCAGGACATCGGGTCCATCCCAGCCGCGGCGACGACGCGCCGGAAGGCTCTGCGGACGTTTGCGGGATCAAGCGGGATGCCGGTGGTCGTCGAAAACACAAGATCGAATTCCGCGAGCTGGCGTCCGCTTTCGGCCCGCTGCTTCTCGACCAGATCGCGGTGCTTCGTCAGGGCTTCGACGCAGCGGGCTGGCAACTCGAGTGTGCGGCGTGACTTGCTCGTCTTGGTGTCGCCGTGTGCTCGGACAGATCTCCAGAGGTCGATGGTCGGCGGGTTGCGGTCGAGATTGACCCGCGACCAGGTCAACGCCCGCAGTTCCTCGGTTCGGGCACCAGTGAGCAGGGAAACGACCACGTAGGCATTCATGGTGGGGTTGTCGCCCGCTGCTCTTAGTAGCCTTTCCGCTTGCTCACGCGTCAAGGACTTCGACGGCCGGCCAGGTTGTCCATTCGGTAGGTCGCACAACACCGCAACATTGCGCTTCACAAGGTCGCGCGCCTGCGCTCGACGGATCGATTGCCGCAGGATGGAGAGAAGACGCCGTAGCGTGTCGGTGCTTAGCGTCGCGGCTTTGTCTGCGAGCCAGCGGTCGACCTCCTCAGCGGTCAGCTCCGCGAGGCGGCGCTTGCCCAGTCCTGGGATGACATGAGTCCGGGCCAGGCTGGTCCGGTTTGCCACTGTGTTCGGGTCGCGGCCCACGAGCCCGTGCACTAGCCAGGTCTCAACAGCGTCGCTGACGGTGTACGCGCGCTGCGTTGGTAAACCGTCGTCATGATCGCGCAGAAGCGCTCGCAGCTTGTTCTTGGCTTCTGTCTTGGTTTTCGCGCTGACTGTGCCGATTCGTCGCTTTCCGTCGGCGTTGTAACCAAGAGAGGCTCGGCCGATCCAGCGTTGACGCGCTTCGTTCCAGGTGAGGCCGCCTTCGCCGTTGCTACGCCGCGTGGCCATTTCCGCCGGGCCTGCATTCCGCGAGCAATAGCTGCACGTAGTCGGTAATCGAGTCGGCCGGCACCAGTCGGCGACGGCCCTGGGTGACCGTCACTAGGCGGGATGTGCGAATGAGCTCATAGATCTGCGACCTACTCAAGTTGAGGAGAGCCATTGCCTCCGGAACCGAGTAGAGAACTCGAACCTTCGCGGCTGGATCGTTCATGCTTGTCCTCCGTTTGCGTTGCCATTCGGTCTCGGACCGCGGTAGTCCAGCGGTGCTCGTGCGCGCCGTAGCGTGACGAGAATCCCGCAGAGATCCGACGCTGCGCCCGTGCTGCCGCAGTCTGTGGATAACGACCGACCCCCAGTCCGGTGTCTGTTGTCGCTAGCCCTAAGGCCTCGCTGAGCCGCAGGCGGTCGCGTACGCACGTCGAGTTCTTCCTGCACCCCATTTCCTCCCGGTTGAGGCCAAGCGTTGATCAGGCAAAGCTCTTGAGCTGATGCCGGCGCTCACATGCGGGGCCCGGGCGGGACACTCCGACGAACAGCTGGTGTTGGAGGCATGCGATGTCGATCTTCGCGCTGGTGATCTCGAGGGGGTCCGCCAAGGTGGCTTTTCCCTGCATCTGCGCCAAGGCGGTGGCTGTACAAGGCAACGTCTCGGTCGAGCTTCTGTTGCCAGAGGGCGGACACCACGTTTAGCTGTGCTGCTCCGGTCGGTCGGCGATCTTGAGGATCGACGCCGTTGGCCGCACGCCAGACGGCGACTTCGCCAAGGAGTGCGGCGCTCGGATGGCTGCCTGGCGGTGCCCATACCGGCTGTTCACGGCTATGGCTGGCGCAGTCTCGCACCTGATCTGCGAGACCGATAACGAGCTGCGACCGCTTCGCCAGGTACTCGCTCCAAACGTGATGATCATGAATCTTTGACGGTATGCCGGGTAGCCAGGGCAGCGGTGGTCGGCCGGGGGTGGAAGTGGGTTCTGGGAGGCGCCAGTTCAAGACGGCGGCCATGTCTTCAGCCGCGCTGAGATCCCGCCCGAGTGCGGCTTCATGGAGCTGGACGAGCGGGTGGAGGCCGGTCTCTGCGGCCAACGCCAGCAGGTTTGCTCTGAGGGTCGGCCACGACGGCTCGCTCGTTAGTTCAGGAATGAGCTGGTCGGCTCGGCTGTCGAGCGTATCCACAATTGCCGGTCCGACGATTTGCTCGGCGGCGGCATGCAGGCCATCGGTGTAGCGCTGGACCGCATCCTGCAGCCGCGCCGCCGGTTCCATAAGTCGGCGGAGGAGCATCGTGGCTGAAGTTGGGGTGTCGTCGCGGGCCAGGATTTGTCCGAGCAGTTCGGTCGGGGTGCGGGGCGCGACGGTTTCGGGTCGGATGAGGGTGTGCGGGTCGCCGTCGCTGACGATCTGCAGGTACAAGTGGTTGGCCGCCCGTCCGCGGGTCAGCATGGTGTACAGCTGCTGCCGGGATTCCTGTCCGGTGGCCAGGCCGTGCATCGTGTCGGCGGTGACGCCTTGGGAGGCGTGGATCGTGGTGGCGTAGCCCAGGCCGGTTGAGGCTTGAACGTAGTCGGCGGGGAGCCGTGTGGTGAGGTTGCTGCGGTTGTGTCGGACGGTCAGGTCGCCGCGGCGGCCTACTCGGGTGATGGTCCAGCGGTCTCCGTTTTTGACCCAGTTGGTGGCTGCGACGCGGAGTCGGCGGTCGTTGGTGCGGGTGATGATCACATCGCCGACGCTGGCCTGGTTCCCATCCGCTAACCGCAGCTCGCGGCCGGCCAGGTGACTGCCGCGGAGATGCTCGCGGGCTTGTCGGTTGAGTTCGGCGACAAGCTTTCGGGTGGGGGCGAGCATGATCGCGTCAAGGCCGGCCGATCGGTCTAGCACCCATGCGGTGAACGCATCCGCAGTTATGGTTGCCATGTCGCCGACGTGGATGCGATCGTGATCAAGGTAGAACTTGACCGCCGCCGGGTCGCCTTCGCGGAGGGCGAGTGATGCTGCTGCTTCGGCGGGGTTGGTGAAGCGGTGCAGCTCGGTCAGGCGGAGGGCGCCGTAGCTCTGTTGGATGTCGCGAAGGACACCGCCGGCGCCGACCGCGGCGAGTTGTTGATCATCACCGACCAGTCGCACACTCGCATCTCGATCGAGTGCGAACTGGACGGCGGTGTCGAGGGAGAGGGTGTCGGCCATGCCGGCTTCGTCAATGATCAACAAGGTCGAGGGTCCGACCGCGGCAGCCCAGTCCGGCAGCTCGCCATGCTGCAATGACCAGGTCAGTTTCGCGAGCGTGTCGGTGCGGATACCGGTTTGCTCGCCGAGGACGGCAGCCGCGGCAGCCGACCGGGCCAGGCCGACAACCTGACCGCCGTCTTGGGTCCAGGCCAGGGTAAGGGCGCGCATCGCGGTGGTCTTTCCGGCGCCGGCAGGGGCGATCGCGAGCTGCAAACGAGCCGCGGAGGTGCACATCCGGCGGACCAGGAAGGCCTGCCCAGCATCGAGTGCAGTACCGTTCGCCGCCATCTCCAGCAACGCCAGATCCACCACCGTGGCGTCGACGGCTGATCCCTCGCGGCGTCCCGCCGCCGCGACGAGACGGGCCTCGGCGTCGAGGATTCTCGTCGATGTGTAGAGGTCGGCGCCGGCCACCGTATAGACCGAGGACCCGTCGACCCGCCGCAACACCTCCGGTTCCTCGATAGTGTCAGTCGGCGCGAGGAGGGCGACAGACCGGCGATTGAGCACCTCGTCGACCAGCAGGTCCACCAGCGCCGCGGCATGTTCAGCAGGCAGGTCGATGGTGCGGACCTGTCGTTGCGCCTCGGCCCGGACGTGCCACATCTGCCAGGTCGAGCGGCTCGCCTCCATAACGGTCAAAACACGCCCGGCTGTTTGTGCGACCCAGCGGGCGTCGACGACCGTGGCGGTCTGGGCGGGTGGCGTTAGTGCCACCTGCACCATCGAGGCGACGGCTTCCGAGCTGCCCAGCACTGCGGCCGCTTCGTTCAGCCAGGTCACGCGTTGCTCGGTCAGGGATCGGGGTTCGTGTTTGGCGTCGCGGGTCTCCAACGTCGCCTGCTGGGCCAGGTGCAATGCTTCCACCGGGGTCGGCGGCCGACCATGATCATTCTGGAACTGGATGGCCAGCTCGCCGCGGCGGGTGTTGATGTGGGCGCGGCGGGTCGACCAGCGTTGGTTCAGTCGAGGGTCGACGCCGACGATTTCCCGGATCGGCCGCTTTGACGTGTCGGTGCCGGGCCGTTCGGCGAACCGCACCCCCAAGTTGTTGTGAAGGTGCTGCTCGAGGGCGGTGTTGTAGGTCTCCGACGCGGCCACGTTGGCCTTGAACAGCACCCGGCCATCGATGGACAGCCATCGCCCATCGAGGGTCTGGACCTTGTTCGCCACCGCGACGTGGGTGTGCAGATCAGGGTCCCTGGCCCGGCTGTCTCGGTGGGTGAACGCCGTGGCAACCAGGCCTCGGACGTTGACCTGCCGGATGCCTTGCGGCCCGGTCCGGGTGAACAGGGCATGCTCCTCGATGAACGCCAAGGCGTCCTTGACGGCGGCCTGATGGGCCTGTTCGATCGCCGCCGCCACAGCCGGGTCGGCGACCGCCCACAACGTCGACACCGACTTCACCGGGGAGAACGTCAGGTCATATCCGGCAACTGTCTTGGTCCGCCGCCGGGAGTCTTTCGCAATCTGTCCCGCAAGTTCCCGAGCGTCAAGCGGCTCCCGGCCATGCGCGGCCCGGAAGAACTCGCGGGCCACCTCGGTCCGCACCCGCGCCCGATCGGCAGCCGGCAGTCGCGCGCCCGCGGGCAGGCCGGCCGCCGTATTGATCGCCGCGAAGCGTTTTGCCACCTCAAGCCGGAACGGGCTGACGTCGCCATCAACGATCTTGAACGGCGCGCCTAGCCGCGCCGCATCCTGCAAGTCGCGGATAGTGAGGTCCGGTCCTTCAAGCTGGTGCTGCCGCAGCTCGCCCAACGGATGCAGACCGCAGCCGAACAAGGCTCGCATCTGCTCCGCGGTCACCGGATCACCAGCGTCCAGGCCGTCGATACCGTCCAAACCAGAGCCGATCCACACCCCCGGGGACTCACCCCGCTCGGTGTAGTAGGACGCCAAGCCGGTGTGACCTTTTTCGGTGGCATCCAAGGCCGCCACCTGCCGGGTCAGGTAGTCATACCCGGAGCCCGCGGTGAGCTTGTGCAGGCTCATCGTCACACTCACCCGAAGGGGGTACATGCCGCCAGGGCGGTCATGCCGACCCGAGCTCTTCCGGCGGTGCATGGGGTGTGTTCGACTCGAAGCTTGAGAGTTTGAGGAGGTACGTCGGAGGGAAGTGTGGCGGTCTGAGACATCACAGGATTTAGAGGAGGTGTAGACGAGGCCGAGTACGTGATGATTTAGCAGCTGATTTGACAGCAAGCGCGACGCTAGAGAGGAGTCTCTCAGCAGTAAGGGCCAAACGGGCGCCGCCGACCATAAGACCCGCTTGCAGGCGTTTGGTCTGTTTCCGCCCCGGAAGTGTGATGATGATGACCGTGCTTATCGAGACGAGTTTGGACCGGTGGACGACGATGATCCGGAGCACCGGCGTGGTCGGCATGGTCACGATCGTGTTGCTGTTTACATCGCTCATTGCGTCTTCATCTGGAGAACCGCCGTTCATAGCCACCGCCGAGCAGGCTCGGGAATACTTCGTCAACATCAGCGGGGGTTGGGCACAGGCCATGATGGCGGTGACCAGCCTGTCGGCAATTGGCCTGATCTGGTTCGTCATTGGGCTGTGCCTGCTGTTCGGCCGGGCGGAGGGGAGTCCGCCGTGGCGGTCAGCGGTCGCGCTGGTGTCTGGGGTCTTGCTGCCTGCGTACTTGCTGCTCGACGCGAGCTGGAACGTCGCTTCTTTCGGCGCTCGTGATCTCGATCTGGCCGTGGCGAGTTACGCGTTCGACACCAGCAGTCTTGGGCTGGCCAATATTTGGCTGGCTATGGGCAGCTTTGCGGTGTGCTGCGGTTGGGTCATCCTGTCGACCCGCCTGGTCGGTCGTTGGCTTGGCTGGTGGGGGATCGCTAGCGGGGTCGGGCTCGTAATCGGCCGGTTTTTCTGGACGTTAGAGCTCTGGTATTTGCCGTACATCGCCTTCTGGATCTGGATGATCATCATCTGCATCCAATTCGTGCGAAAGCCAGGCGCTGTGCTTAGGGCGGCCGAAGGGCGGGCTGGCCAGGCCGCTGAACTGTCATGATCGCCGTGACCCGCCCGCGGCAAGTGGGGCCGCTTGGCTCTCCGCTGCCGCGTTCGGCGGATTCACGGTGCCGGTATCGGTTTACCTGCTGAAGCGTGGCTCACTCCCGTCGTTCTCGGCGTCTTCGACCTGCACAGCGGCCCATGGTGGCGCCGGTCCGACCAGCGCACTCTCGTCGTAATGCGATGAGTTATCTGCCAGTCACGGGAGCTACAGCAGGGTTCATCTGAGTGCTTGTGATCAGAACGACCGCTCGGGGTCCGCCTCGGAGGACGAGGCCCAGATGCGCTATCTCGCCCCCACTATCGGCCACCTGGTAGACCGGCCATCGGAGCGAAGGCGGCGCTGAGTGGAGGATCTTGTGGATGGGCGAGGTTAGGCGGGTTGGATGTGTCGACGGACACGCCAGTGAACGTGCTCGGACACCGCGACGCCGGCACGGTCAGCAGCACGGCGTCTAGGTCGCGCGCCCGCGTGGTAACCGACCGTGACTAGTCGGGCTCCGTCACAACGAGGCCTTCTCCGCGGCCTCCCGCGCTGTCCCGGTCCTCGCCGCTTGGACGGATCCATAACGCTCCCGACCCATCACCGATGTGCTTCCTGGCGGACTCTCTACAACTACTACCGTCCCCAGGCCGACGCAGACGGCCGCCTCACCATGCCAGGGCTGATCAGCGCCTGTCGGTCGCAGATCCGTATGTCTTCATGACCCAAAGCTCACTGAGACCCTGGAGATCTCCTCGCCCGCCGCCGCGTTCCGCCTTTCGGCGGGCGGAAGGGCCTGCGGAGGTCTCCGATCAGAATGGGGCGCATGAGCGAGGATGCCGCCCGGCTCTCCCGGACCGTTAGCGCCGATCGAGATGCCCTTAGACCAGCACTGATGGTCTTCGGACGAAGGTATCTCCATGCTTTGGAGTCGCACCCTGAGTCGACGAGCCCCTTCCGTCTGGGTGGTTGGCGAGCGCTTCAGCAGCCCCCTTACATATTCGTGCCGCTTGATCTACCTTTTGCAACTTTTGAGTCCCGGCAGTGGGATGAGTACCGAGCGATTGAAGGTCTTTTCACGGATCGCCCGAGCCTCCGTCGTCTGATAACTCAGCCAATGAATGCCGCGACTGACTCGGTCCCTGATTTTCAGGGCTTCATGTTCGGCATAGTCATTGTCTCTATCGAGCGTTATCAGGTGATACATGGATCGGACTACCAGCACTTTGCGGAGCTTATTGACGAGTTGGCGGATTGGTTCTGCCGCGATGCCGATCCGATGTTCGTCGCTACTGTCGGCGGCAGGTGAAAACTGACCCCCTCGCGGCAAGAAAACTGACCCCCTCCGTGATGCTGACCTCAGTCGGGGTCAGGGGGAAGTGGGTGTTGAGTGTGGAGGATTGGGCGGAGATCCGTCGCTTGTATCGGGCGGAACAGATGCCGATCAAGGTGATCGCAAGGGTGGTGGGGTGTTCGAAGAACACGGTGAAGAAGGCGTTGGCGGCAGAGTCGCCGCCGGCGTATCGACGTCAGCTGACTGGCTCGTTGGCCGATGCGGCGGAGCCGCGGATTCGGGAGTTGCTGCAAGCCTTTCCGAGGATGCCGGCCACGGTGATCGCTGAACGGTTGGATTGGCCGTATTCGATCCGCACCTTGAGCACACGGGTAGCCGAGCTGCGGCCCCTCTATCTGCCGCCGGACCCTGCGTCGCGGACCAGCTATGTGGCTGGGGAGATCGCGCAATGCGATTTCTGGTTCCCGCCGATCAGGCTTCCGGTCGGGTTCGGTCAGATCCGCACCGCGACGCAGCTGCCGGTGTTGACCATGATCACCGGTTATGCCCGCTGGGGGTTGGCGCTACTAGTGCCGTCGCGGCGGCCAGAGGATTTGTATGCCGGCTGGTGGCGGCTGCTGCAGCAGTTGGGCGCGGTGCCACGGGTGCTGGTGTGGGACGGTGAGGGTGCGGTCGGCCGCTGGCGCCCCCGGCAGCCGCTGTTGACGACCGCTTGCCAGGCGTTCCGTGGCGTGCTGGGCGCGAAAGTGATCATCTGCAAACCCGGCGATCCGGAGGCCAAGGGGATGATCGAGCGGCTGCACGACTACTTGGAACGCTCCTTCCTGCCCGGACGCAGCTTCAGCTCACCTATGATTTCAACACCCAACTTCAAGCGTGGCTGGGAATCGCTAATCGGCGGCGGAAACGATCGTTGGGCTGCGCGCCGGCGGAGCGGATCGCCGCCGACCAGGCGGCGATGCTGGCGTTGCCTGCGGTGCCGCCGGCCACCGGTTGGCAGGCCACGCTGCGGCTGCCACGGGACCACTATGTGCGGTTGGACAGCAACGACTATTCGGTGCATCCCTCGGCGGTAGGCCGGCGCGTCTTGGTGCGCACCGACCTGGACCGGGTCCAGGTGTGGTGCGAAGGCAACGTGGTGGCCGATCATCAACGGATCTGGGCTCGGCACCAAACGATCAGCGACCCCGACCATGTGAAGGCTGCGCAGCTGCTGCGGCAGCAACGGTTCGCCCTCGTGCAGCCAGCCAGCGAAACAGAGGTGGAACAGCGCTGTCTCAGCGACTATGACACCGCGCTGGGCGTGGCCGGACTCGAGGGGCCGGGTGGGATGGTGAGCGGCACGAAAACCAGCGCCCGGGATGTGACCGCTGAGCTCGCTTATCTGACAAGAGCATTGAAGGCGCCCAGCCTGCGCGAGTCGGCGGATCGGCTCGCCGAACGGGCCCGCGCCGAATCGTGGACCCATGAGGAATACCTGGCGGCCTGCCTGCAACGCGAGGTCGCCGCCCGCGATGCGCACGGCGGCGAGGGACGGATCCGGGCCGCCCGCTTCCCAGCCCGCAAAAGCATCGAGGAGTTCGACTTCGACTATGCCTGCGGACTGAAACGGGACCTGATCGCCCACCTCGCCACCTTGGACTTTGTTGCCGGCAAAGAGAACGTGATCTTCCTCGGCCCACCCGGCACCGGCAAAACCCATCTGGCGATCGGACTGGCGATCCGGGGCTGCCAAGCCGGCCATCGGGTGCTGTTCGCCACCGCCAGTCAATGGGTCGACAAGCTCGCCGATGCACACAGCAGCGGCAGGCTGCAGGCTGAACTCCTCAGGCTGAGTCGCTACCCGCTGCTCGTGATCGACGAAGTTGGCTACATCCCGTTCGAACCCGAAGCGGCGAACCTGTTCTTCCAACTCGTCTCATCCCGCTATGAACGTGCCAGCTTGATCGTCACCTCCAACAAGCCCTTCGGCCGCTGGGGTGAAGTCTTCGGCGACGAGGTCGTCGCCGCTGCGATGATCGACCGGCTCGTTCACCACGCCGAAGTCGTCTCCATCAACGGAACGCAAACCTTCTTCGGTTGACACAGGTGAGGTGGTGGGCGCCTTATCGCTGGCTGGTTTTCCCGGTCCCGGTGGGTCGAGCGGGATGCGCAGTCGGGTCTGGAGGTGCCAGCCGGTGACACGTACTTCGTCGATGAGCAGCCGGACGAGGCGTTGTTTTTGGACGTCGTCGAGTTGGTCGATGATGCTGCTGACGCGGCCAGCGAAATCGTGGACTCTGCGGCGAACCTGGTTGTCGCGGGCCAACGCTGCGCGCTGCTCGGAGAGGTTGGCTCGCCTGGCCCGCAGGTCTTGCTGTCGGGTCGCGATCTCAGCAGCACGCCGCTGAAGGTCGGGCAGCTCGACAACACCCGCCTGGTAGATGTCCACGAGGCGGCGGCGCTCAGCCTCGGCACCCTCGATCTTGCGGTCGAGCCGGGCGAGCTCGGCGGCCAATATCTCGTCGTCAGGGGTCGGCTGATCGCGACGCTTGTTCGCCGGCGAGGAGCAGGTTGGGGTGGAGGAGCAGGTTTCTGATTTGGTCGAACACGAACCGGTCGAGCGCGTCGGCTCGGATGTTGCGTTCGGGGCAGCGGTGCTCCTCGCCGCCAGCGCGGATCGGGTCGTGGTTGCGGCAGTAGTAATAGCGATGCCAGGTGCGGTTGCGACCTCGCATCTTGTGGCAGTTGGTGCCCACCCCACAGGTCCCGCAACGGACCAGCCCGCGCAGCAGCCATTCGCCCGGTTCAGCGCGGCGCGGACTCCACTTGCTGTTGTCTATCGAGACCTTGCTGGCGGCCTCGAAGATCTCGTCGGTAACGATGCGAGGAACCTCGATGAGGATCCACTCGTCACGGGCACGCGGCACCTGCCGGTTGCGTCCGGTTGCGCGCTTGTCGGGCATGGTTTCAGTACGGTTGAAAGGCCTATGTAGGCCTCGTTGCGCAGCAGCCGACACAACGTTGAGTGTCCCCAGGTCGGCTTGCCACTGGGGGACGGCACCCGATCGGCGTTGAGCTGGCGGCAGATCTCACGCACCCTCAAGCCGCTGGCACGATCGGCGAAGATTCGCCGCACCACGGCGGCTTCCGGCTCATAGATCTCCCAGTGCGCCGGCCCGGTTGTGGCGCTGCGCGGCACCCGTCGGTAGCCGTAGGCAGTCCTCCAGGTGGTGATCTCCCCGGAGCGGGCGCGGAATAGCTTGCCGCGCCGGTAGCGCTCGGCGATCTTCGCCTTCTCATACTCAGCGATCACGCCCTGCACTTGTGTGAGCAGCACGGCCTGCGGATCGTTGGGGGCTATGTCTGGCGCGTCGGTGAACCGGACGGTGACCCCGAACCGGGCCAGTTCGTCGAGGACCAACACCTGGTAGGCGTAGGCCCGGGCCAATCTGTCAGGCGACAGGCACCACACCTGCTCGAACAAGCCGGCCTCGGCAGCGTCAGGCAACCCATCCAGCCCAGGCCGGTTCAGCCGGGCGCCGGAGTGGCGTCGTCAACGTACTCACCGACCAACTTGTGCCCGGCGGCAGCAATGTGGCTGCGCAACTGTTCCAGCTGCGAACCGATCGTGCCGCGTTCGGCTTGCCGCTCAGTCGACACCCGCGCATAAAGCGCCACCCTCATCGCTGCACCTCCGCCGACAGCCGGCTCGTCGCGTCGGTTGCTGCGTCGAGCAGAAACTGATAGCAGACCGCTAGCGCCTCTTGTCGCATGTCCAGATGCGGGCTCCACCGTTGTCGCTCGGCGCCGATGACCTCGGCCATGAACACCGGCTCAGCGACCGGCCAAGCGATCAGCCCGACCAGCCCACGCCGGGCGAGCCGGGCAGCCGAAAGCCCGTTGGGCAGCACCCCCTGCTCGAGCACGTGCTCGCGCAGCATCTCGTAGTCGACCTGCGCCGCCTCGGCCGGCGGCCAGAACGACCGAGCGCTCACTGTCCTCGGACCCGCTCGACGGTCCGCCGGTGCAGGCGCAGTCCGAACTGATCGGCCACCCGGTCGGCGATCTCGGCTCCCGAACCATGCGTCTCGGCGCGGATGAACGCCACCACCTCCGGGTGCAGCTTCAACGGGCCACGACGGCCACGCCGTTCGTCCAACAACCCCGCCAGTCCCAGCCGCTCGAAGGCCGCCGACACCAGGTAGAACGCCGCCCGGGAATAGCCGTGCGCGGCTGCGGCGTCGGTCACCGGCTGCCCGTCGACCAGATGGGTGCGCAACATCTCGTACTTCACCTGCACCTTGTCTGCGGCCAAGAAGAAGTCCAAGCCGTCGCTGAACAACGGAGCCTGCACCGCCGCCGGGTTCGGGTGCAGCAGCCCCGACTCGCTGAGCGCACGCAGCCGACTTGACTCGCTCACCAGCCTCACCTCCCGCACCGCACGCTACGGATGCCCGCCACAGTCGTCTAGCATTTACTGCCGCGCGCCGCAGAATCAGCTCCCGCGAAGCGCCTGTAACGCCGTCCTGGTAAGACATCAAGCATGGACAGCGACGCAGAATACTAGACAGACGGCATTCATTACTAGACATCCGGATCACCCCAAACCGCGGACCGCCGAGATCTACGTCGGTGCTCAGGGTGCAGATACAGCCCCGGAACCCGCGCGGACGGAGCCACCAAAACCGTCAGCTGCAGCTTTGCGTTCCGTTGATGTCCCTGCGCGGCGACTCCTACCGGCTCAAAGACCGAGACCTCGGCCGGGTACCCAACACGGCCAACGACGACCAATGACCAACCGGGGGGTTTTCACTTGCCGTCAGGGGGTCAATTTTCGGCTGCCGTTGACAGCTACACCAGTAGTTGGCTTTACGGCATCGGAACCTCTGATGTTGGCACCTGGTATTACGGTCCGAAGAGCGACTGACGAAGAAGTTAGCGCGATGCTTGAGATTGGCGCATTAAACCTGGGTGGGAGAGAGAATCCGACGCAGGTCTATAGCATCCACATCCCTGAGGCCACGCGGTGGGTTGTGGCTATGGAGCATTCACGGCCACGTCGATTTGGTGCAAACGCGCAGGAGAAAGACGAGCCGAATCTCTCGAGGCTTCAGGAAGCAGCCGATGCCTGGTTGGCTGTGTTGCGAATATTGACTTCAGCCGACGTACGGCTAGGCCCGATACTGACTACGCAGCTGGTCGGCGGCATCATGAGTGGTGGCTCGCTGAACGGAGACGCCCCGCGAGGCCTATTTGCGTGGCACAACCCGGCGATCATTACGCCAAGCAAGGTTGCGACGTTCACCGGGCTCGCTCAGAAAATTGTCAGCGGCCGAGCCAGGCAGCTCGGCGTGGCCCACGGCCTTCATCGCTTCAGCGACGCTACGACCCGAGCTAGTCAGAGAGATCGGCTCGTCGACCTGGTGATCTCGCTTGTGTCGATGTTTTCAGAGGACACTGATTCACTCAGTTACAAGGTGAGTCGACGTGCTTCCGCTATGCTCGCGCCTCTGGGCGTGTCCGCCGCCACTGTTTATCAGTTTGTCAAAGCGGCCTATACGTCTCGGTCGAGAATTGTTCACGGTGGGCCGACTCATAGGAACCTGGCAGGCGAGCAGTGCCCGGTCGACGAACAGGTTCGCGAACTTGACCGGCTTGTAGCGGCCACATTCAAGCAGGTCCTGTGTTCCTCGTCCGACGAAAGGCGTACGAGACCGCGGAGAAATTGATCAACGCTGCCCTCGACTCGCATAACCGTCCTCCGACTCCAGACGAATCGGCACAGTATGACGTAACCGTCAGGCATGACGGCAACAGTTTTACGGCAGTACTGCCGACCGACGACACGTTCCTGGTGCGCAGCGTCACGCTGAAACAGCTCCACAGCCAACTGGCCGAAGCCGTCGCTCCCTGGACGCAAGCTCCGTGCGAGCCGGATCAAATCCTGCTCGAACTTGATGATGATGCAAAGCTGCAAGTTCATAAGGCTTCCAGTTCCTAAATCAGCCGAGGCATACCCGGCAGACGGCCTCATTCCGGAATAGGCTGCTAATGATCAACCCGGCGGAGTTGCGGGCGTCCGCCCAACTAGCCGAATGACGGGTTGCTTACCAATCTGCTTACCAATTGGTCCGTTCCCTGTGGGACAGAGGCGCACGTCGGCGACCATTCGCCACGCTCACGACCCGGTATTCGAAGCAGCGGCTTGTCGATGGCATGGAAGAGGTCAGGGGTTCGAGTCCCCTAAGCTCCACTCACAATTTCCCCTGGTCAGGCGTTAAGCGCATCAGTGTCATTTCAGCGCTCCGTTTGGTTCTCACTTGACGCGGGGGGCAGAATGAGGGGCTCGTTGGCCTGGTGGTGCGCCTTGAAGAGTTCATCCATCGCCTTCGCGCCGCGTCTTAGCACCGGGCGCAATTCCTTGCGATACACCTTTTCCGTCGTACGGGTGTTCGCGTGGCCGACCAGATGTGCGATGTCCTCGATCGGGATCCCTGCGCTCGACAGCAGGGAGACGAAACTGTGCCGCAGCTCCCGTGGTGTCCAGTCCTCCGCTCGGAGCCCAGCATCCTCGGCCACCTGGCGGAAGGCACGCCGAACGTTGGCCGCGTCGAGCGGGGTGCCAAGTTGCGTCGTGAAGACGAGATCGTTGTCGGGCCATCGTGCCCCGTTGCGTATGCGACTCTGGGTCTGCCAGCGCCTGTGCGTTCGAAGTGCGACAACGCAATCGTTCGGAAGCTCCAAAGTGCGCCGCGAAAGTCGAGTCTTGGTATCACCGCCCTCTCGCACCGATCGCCATAGCTGCACGCTCGGCGGTTCGCCGTCAAGGTCCGTATGGCTCCAGGTCAGCGCCCGCAATTCCTCCGTTCGTGCGCCTGTGAGCAACGAGACCACGATGTAGGCATGCATCGTTGGGTGCTTCTTCGCGGCCGCCAGCAAATCCGCCCGCCTGCGCTAACGTGAGCGACTTCGAGGGGCGGCCAGCGGTCCCACGGGGAACATCACAAAGCAGTGCGACATTGCGCTTCACCAAGTCGCGCGCCTGCGCACGCCGGATGGACTGGCGCAAGATAGACAGGAGGCGGTGCAGGGTGTCGGTACTAAGCGTCATGGCCTTCATGGCCAGCCACTCATCAACCTCTTCGGCCGATAGCTGCGCCAGCTTCCGCGCTCCCAGCGCCGAGATCACGTGCGTACGGGCAAGGATGGTCCGATTGACGACCGTCGACTCCTGGCGTCCGGTGAGCCCATGAGCGAGCCATGACTCGACGGCGTCTCGCACGGTGTATGTCTGACCACCGAGCACGTGCCCGTCGTCTCGGTCGCGGAGCAGCTGCTGGAGCTTCGCTTTCGCCTCCGTCTTGGTCCGGGCGCTGACCTTAACCTTGCGGCGCTTCCCATCCGGGGAGTAGCCGACATAGACGGTGGCGAACCAGCGCTGTCGTGACTCTTCCCAGTGCAGGCCCCCCTCGCCGGGGTTACGCCGCGTCGTCACCGGTATCTGCCTGAGCCTCGCTCGTCAACAGCGACACGTAGGCGTCAATCGCCGCGGCTGGTATAAGCCGAACGCGTCCTTCTGTGACAGTCTGCAGCCTGTGCGATCTGATGAGTTCGTACAGCTGGCTACGGCTAAGGCCCAACAGCACGACCGCCTCTTCGACTCGGTACAGGATCCGTCGTGGAACCTCCGCGTTAACCAACTTCTGAGCCACTCCGCCTTCCTCTCACCGTTGAGATTTCGGCGTACGCGAATGAAGCGCACCGAGACATTCGTAAGGAGCGGCGTCGTCGGGCCACAGGTAGCGCTCGTGGTGCGCAGTCTCCGCGGCGGCTGTTGCCGCTCCTCCCGCCGAAGCAGTGTGGGCTGTCGTTTTCTCCATCACCGCGTTCTTCCGATGATCATCATCACTATCCCTAGTAACATTCAGCCGCTTGACGCAGCTGTCTAGCCCTCGGCGCTTCCTGGGGACAACTCCTGCGCCCTCCCGGAGTGACACTGTCCAAGTCCGTAAGCGCACTTGGCCCCGGCCAGCGGTCATTGCGGACGGATCACATCGGCCGTCACGGACCCTCTCGAGATATCCGATATGATGCCTCAGGCACTGGATGACTCCGCCCGTCGCGGGACCGACCGAGAATTCGGCTTTCGCTTCTTCGTCAGTGATGCCTGAGCTTGACTACATAAGAAGTTGGGATGGCTCGGGCTAACGAGATTTGAACTCATGGCTCTTGACCCCAGTTACCGGCGGCGCGTCCGCTGCCGTAGGCCGGTGTCCGGAAATCCTTACCCGTAAGGAATCCGTACGGCAGTGAACACCAGCGAACACACCAAGACGACTATGGATGGCGGTCGGAATGGCGGTCAAAACCATAGGTTAGCTAAGCGGATTGGAGGAGAGTCTGCTGCTGGCCCTCTCGACGGTGATCACGGCACCTTTCACTTCGGTGTGCAAAACACTAGACCGGGGTAGTGCCTCTTGAGACCCGAGAGCGCTATTTATGAGCGCCGCCGCGACCGGGGATCGCTTCCCAGCGCGTCCGAGACCGTCCGAGGACGTCCGATTTCCCTTACATGTAAGGGTTTTGTACGTTAGCGGATTTCAGTGGACACACCCCAATGGTGGTTAAAAAGGTGGTCAGACGCATAGCTGAACTAACCGAATCGCCAGTCCGAACCAAGATCAAAAACGAGTAAGCGGCCAGCCAGGAACGGCAACTCCCGACGGGCCAGGAATCCCACTATCCAGCAGCGCCCCAAGTCTGCGTCGTCGCCGACTCCGTCCAGCTCAGAATCGACGGCCGCATCGTGCGGGTCCATCCGATCCGGCACGACCGGGCCAAAGAGTATGGAGCGTTCGGGAGAGCAAGGGGCCTTTTTTCTTCAGGCCGACGGTGTTCCGGAAGCTGATGATTGTTCGGTACGCCTGCCGCAGCGTGTTTGGGTGTAGGGGAAACCCTCGGCCGCGGGCAGGCGGCCGGCTTCTCGGTGCTCGTCATCACCGGTCCTCTTGCAGCGGCGCAAGCTTCCGGATCATAGACCGCTACGGCTGGCAAAGTCCTTTCCGGCGGGCATGCAGCGGTATTGGTTGTAACTGTCGTCGCCCGTTACCGAAGGGAGGGCTCACGAAAACTTGGCCCGCGTGGTACCCAAGTCCCGCACTGTAGGCGGGTTAGAGGGCGCGGCGTCGAGCAACCATGGGGCAGAGGAAGGGGTCTTTGCCGCGGAGTCCGACGGTGTTGAGGTAGCCGATGACGATGCGGTAGGACTGCCAGAGGGTGGTGCGGGTGTAGGGGACGCCTTGGGCGGCGCAGTAGGCGGCGACGAGCGGCTGCGCTTTACGTAGATAGGGTCGTGCCATGGAGGGGAACAGGTGGTGCTCGATCTGATAGTTCAGCCCACCCATGAAGACTGAGATCAGCTGTCCGCCGCTGATGTTGCGGCTCATCAGGACTTGGCGGCGCAGGAAGTCCAGCTTCAACTTGGCC
>JBKPTR010000234.1:0-4062 GCA_046735615.1 Actinomycetota bacterium | reverse complement strand
GCCTCGGTGATCTGCTGGGCAACGATTGCGGCGTCCTCACCGACCCCAATGAGTAGCGAGGACTTTCGCTTACGCATGAAGTGGACGCCGACGAAGTACAGCCCGGGAACTACGGTGCTCGCGCCGTCTTGGGTGAGCGGGAATCCCCAAGTGTCGAAGGCATCAGGCCAGGGCAGCCAGGATCGATAGTCAGGCCGGAATCCTGCTGCGAAGATCACGGATCCGATGTCGGCCAGGTCGATCGAGTTGGGCGCTGAGGACGTAAATGGCTCGGGATCGTCAAGCACAGGTGGGTCGAGTCCTCGGGTCGACACGAGGTTGTCAACGAGGCGACGAAATTGCAGGTAGCGCTCGTCTCCCCAAGCCACGCTCTGATCAAGGTCGGGGACAAAGAGCGCCCTGCCGTGCGTGGCGCCGAGGAAGTGTCCGGTCAGCGTCACGCCACGGGCTTGGAGCGTACGCAGGTGAAGTTCGTGCCCGCGGCCGAGGACAGGGGCGCCGAAAAGCCGTGCCTCGGGAGCGGGAAGCGTGTCCAGCCGCCCGTCGAGGAAGCCGGTTTCCTGTGCCCACCACAAGAAGTCTCGGCCGCCGAAGCGCCTCAGGGCCCAAGGCGCCCTGCCGCAGGCGAGCACCACGTCCCAGCCCGCCTCGTTGAGCTCCTCCGCGATCTGACATCCCGACAGGCCGCTACCGATGATCAACACCTTTCCCGCGGGCAGTGCCTGCTCGTTGCGGTAATCGTCCACGTCGATCTGGACCAGCTCGGTCGGCAGCGTCTGAGCCCCCGCTGGCCGGTGCGGGCGCTGATAAGCGCCGGTGGCGAGGACCACCGCATCCGCGTAAATGTCGCCAGCCGACGTGCGAAGCACGAACCCGCCAGCCGCCAGTGACTCCACGGAGTTGACGTCAACGTGCTCGTGGATCGGCGCGCCGGATTCGGCGGCGTAGCGTTCGAGGTAGGCAACGAATTCGTCGCGAGGCATGAAGCCGTCCGGCTCCGGCCCGGTGTAATGCCCATCCGGTAACTGGATCGCCCAATTGGGCGACACGAGGCAAAAGCTGTCCCATCGGTTCCGCCACGTCTGGGCCATACGGCCACGCTCGAGCACCACATGCTGCAGCCCGGTCTTCGTCAATTCCCGACTCGTGGCAAGCCCCGCTTGACCGCCACCGACAATAGCGACGGCAACCGACTCCATAGCAGTTGGAGCGACTCTGCCCTTTCGGCGAGCGTAGCGTGGCTCCGCGACCTGTGTTGCCATGACAGCCTCCGCTTGTGCATCGCTGGCTAGTGGCTATCGGAGTCGGCAGGCGTCGTCGCCGGGAACGCGATTGGTTGGTCGGCAGCCGGCGGGAAGTCGCTGTGCCGGTGGACGATCTTCCACTCGCCGCCCTCACGCCGATAGACGTGGGTCGAACGCATCGTGACCGCCGTTGACGCGCCGTCAATCTTCATCGTGTCGTACTCGAGCGCGACCATGTAGGCGAGATCGCCACTCGCGCCAGCGGCGACTACCTCGATTTGGTGGCCGCTCGACTCGGCAAACCGCGACGCAAGGGATGCGAACGTCTGGCTGAGGTTGTCCCACCCGGACGTGAGGGGTACCACCGCGCCGCACAGTGTCACGGGGTCGCGATGCGACCACGTGGCTAGCCGGGGTTGGACGTCGCCGTTGTGATATGCCTGGTCGGCGGCACGCTGCTTCGGCAGCATCTCCGCGAGGAACTCCTCGACTTCCGTTCCCATGACACCCTCCGCTTCCTACGACCGCTAGCGGCTTGCGCTGTCAGCTGCCGCCGTCGGCGGGAATGCGATTGGTTGGTCGTCAGCCGGCGGGAAGTCGGCGTGCCGGTGCACGATGCGCCACTGCCCGTGCTCGCGCCGATACACATGGGTGGCGCGCAAGGTGTAGATCGTAGGCTGGCCGTCGACTTTCACGCGATTGTGCTCATAGCCGACGGTGTAGGCCAGGTCGCCGCTGGCGCCCGCCGCGACCACCTCGAAGTCGTACTCGGCTGAGTCGGAGAACCAGGACGCAACCGTATGGAACATCGGGTCGAGCTCGGCCCAGCCGGTCCCGGAGCGCTTCGCACCGAACACTGTCACCGGATCGGTCCGCGACCAGAGCGCGAGCCGCGGTCCCACGTCGCCGTTATGGATCGCTGTCTCGGCCACGACCTGCTTCGGCAGCATCTCGGCCAAGAAATCGTCGACTTCAGTTCCCATGATAACCTCCAATACAGTTGAACTGGATTCGATACAGTTAGGATGCATCTAAATGTCTGAAGCTGTCAAGAGGCAATACGACTCAACCTGGCGACAAGAACAGGCCCGCGAAACCCGGCAACGGATCATCCAGGCCGCGCACGACCTTTTCGTGAACAAGGGATACGGAAGCACCACGATCGCCGACATCGCCCGCGCTGCCGGGGTTGCGGTCGAAACCGTCTACGCCGCGTTCCGCAACAAGCACACCCTGCTGCGTCAGGTCTGGTACGTCAGCTTCCGCGGCGACGAGGAAGACATCCGACTCTGGGATCGGCCGGAGATCCGCACAGTGATCGCCGAGCCGGATCTGGCCCGACGGTTTAGGGCCCAAGCGGCCGTCTACCCGGCGGTGTTTAGGCGCATCACCCCACTACTGCTCATGCTGCAAGGCGCAGCCGCCAGCCAGCCGGACGCGGCTGCAATGCTGGCTGAATTTGACGAGCGGCGACTGGACGCCGCCATGAAGTACGCCCGGGAAGCGGCTGCCACCGGCCAGTTGGCGGTCAGCGAGGATGAATGCCGCGACGTATTGTGGGCGACTTTAGACGGCGCCCTGTGGCATCAGCTGGTGGCCGAACGCGGCTGGTCGGACGAGCGATTCGCGGCCTGGCTGGGTCAGCTATGGATTTTCGCATTGGTCACGGTCTAGACCTGAGTTGCCAGTAAGGGCGACTACAAGCTCAGCGGCACTGCGCGCTATATCGGACCGGGCACACCTGACGGCGAAGGATGACTCATAGCCGGCTAGAGCCGCACTCACCGTCCGATCCGGACCCGCTAGCCAAACCAGAGACCCCGGCATCCAGCGGCCTCTCTAACCGCGTCCCGCTGTGCGGTCGGCTCGCGGGACGGATCGGTCTCAGCGATGGGGTCGGTTTGGAGCGAGCTAGGCAGACGACGCGGCCGAGCGTAGCTCCGCAAACCAGCCATCCGGGCCAAGCTTCGCATCGCCGTCCCCGTACCGAGGCCAGTGGTACTCGGCGAAGACTTTCGCCACGAGCTCGCGCCTGCTACGTACCCCGACTTTCTGAAACACCGACTTCAGGTAGTCCTGGACCGTGTAGGGCGAGAGGTAGGTAGCGTGCCCGATCTCGGCGGTGGAAAGACCTTGCAATACGCCCTGAACGACATCGGTCTCACGCTCGCTGAGTCCGTAAGCGCGGATGACGAGCGAGACAACCTGCCCCGGACGAGCCTGCTCGATCATGACCGCCACTTCGCCAGTCGACTGGCCGCCGCGCTCGAGCTTGGCCGCGTGCACGAGAAGCCACTCTCCCGTGTCCAGGCGGATGCGCGCACGCGCAAGCCGCGAGACTTCGTCGGGCGGGCAGTCCAGGTTTCGTGCGACTGCGGCCACGCCGTAGATCGCATCCGAAAGACGGTGTTCAGGCAGGACCTTGCCCATGCTGTCGTGGAGTTGTCCGAGCCAACCTGAAGCGCTGGCGGTTACCGCGGTAACGCGCCCTTCAGGGTCAAATACCACCAGGCCGGATGCCTCCGGTCTAGCTTCGTCCCCAGCCGCAATCGCCAATAGACTCATGCGCAAGCCCGCGGCAAGATGCGGTCCCAGCCGCGCGAGGAAGTCGGCCTCGCGCTCGTCGAAGTCCGGGCGGCGTGACCTCCGGTAGAGGGCGAGCGCTCCCCAGCAGGCCCCGTCCACCACCTGTGAGGCCCGGAGCTCGGCGTCGTTACCGCTGGGGTGCAGCAACTCCCGATAGCGGCGACTGCGCTCGGGACGGCCCTCAGTCGCGCGCGCCAAGCTCGCGGCCGGAGTACGAGCCCTCGCGAGTACC